>NZ_JBFAKS010000013.1:0-186100 GCF_040655855.1 Kribbella sp. NPDC050281
CGATCCCGGCGAGGCGGCGTGAGAAGACGAACTCGCGGACCGCGTCGCTGTGCCGCAAAAGGTTCTCGACCTGGAGGAACGCGCGGCTGTAGGTGCCGCGTTCGGCGCTCTGGTCAGGGGGTGGGGATGGCGCCTAGTTGGCGTAGTTGGGAGAGGGTGTCTACTACGCCCCAGGTCTTGGAGATCCGGCCGCCGGTCACGCGGATGATCATGATTTCCTTGTAGGTGATGCGTTTTCCGGTGGGGGCGATGCCCATGAAGTCGCCCTCGTGAGTGCCGGTGACGGTATTGCGGCAGACGAGTTTGTCGCCTTCTGCGATCACGTCCTCGACGTGTACGTCGAGGTCGGGGAAGGCGTGCAGGAGCAGGGACCAGACGTGCTTCACGGCCTCGACGCCAGTGGCCTCGATCGGCAGGGGAGTGCCGAGCTCGACGTCCGGGTCGAAGAGTTCGTCGATGGTCTTCGCGACGAAGTCGGGATCGGCGCTGTTCATCGCTTCGTGCAGACGGGCGAAGATCGCCTTGGTTTCCGTGGTTGCTGACATGGGGTTCTCCTGGATGGTCATTTCTGCAGGACTGCCTGGATCTCGAGGGTGATCGACACCTTGTCGCCGACCACGACGCCGCCGCCGTCCATCGGGATGGTGTTCGTCATGCCGAAGTCGCGCCGGTTGATCTGCGTGGTCGCCGAGAAGCCGGCCCGCTGTCCGCCGAACGGGTCCGCGGTGAAGCCGTTCACCTCCACGGCGAGCGGTACGGGACGGGTGACGCCGTGCACCGTCAGCTCACCGTCGATGATCCAGCCGTCGCCGGATGGACGGACGCCGGTGGAGCGGTACGTCATCGTCGGGTACTGCTCGACCTCGAGGTAGTCCGCGGTCCGGAGGTGGTTGTCCCGCGGTTCGTAGCCGGTCTCCAGCGACGCGAGGTCGATCGTCGCGGTGACCGACGAGTCCCGCGGATCCTCGGCGGTGACGATCGTGACGTCGTACGTCGTGAACCGGCCGCGGACCTTGGTGACCATCAGGTGGCGGGCGGAGAAGGCGATCTCGGAATGTGCCGGGTCGGCTGTCCAGGTGCCGGGTAGATACCCCGGGATCAGTTCGTGGGCAAGGTTGGAAAGTTGGTCGCTCATACCCAGGTGACGAACGAACGATCGCCCTGGGGACAGCCCGGATCAGAGTCGTTCGAGCTGCCGGGCCAGGAAGCGTCGTTCCGGTGTCGTCGTGGCCAGATCGAGCGCGCGCCGGTACGACGCTTTGGCTTCGGCGTCGCGGTGGAGACGCCGAAGCAACTCGCCGCGGGTCGAGTGAAAGTAGAGGTACCCGTCCAGCTCGAGGCGGTCGACCGTGCGCAGTGCCTTGGCCGGGTCACCGGCCTGCGCGACCGCAACGGCGTAGTTCAGCTCAACCACGAGGGAACTGGTGAGTTCGACCAGGCGCCGATACAACTTGGCGACCTGGGGCCAGTCGATCTGCTCACGCGTCTGGAGGGATGCGATCGCGGCCTGTACGACGTACGGACCGCGGCCGCCCAACGCGATCGCCCGGTCGAGCAGCGCGCGGCCCGCTGCGAGTTGAGGTCTGTCCCAGAGTGAGCGGTCCTGGTCGTCGAGCAGGACGAGATCCTCGCCGGAGAAGCGGGCTCGGCGCCGGGCGTGGTGGATCATCATCAGGGCGAGCAGCCCGTGAACCTCCGGCTCATCCGGCATCAGCGCGGTGAGGACCTGCCCCAGGCTGATGGCTTCGGCGCCGAGGTCGACGCGGCCGCTGTAGCCCTCGTTGTAGATCAGGTAGATGACTGCCAGCACAGCATCGAGGCGGTCCGGCAGCAGGTGGGCGGCGGGGACCGCGAACGGGATGCCGGCCGCCTTGATCTTGTTCTTCGCTCGGGTCAGGCGCCGCTTCATGGTCTCCTCGGAGACCAGGAACGCCCGGGCGATCTCGGCGGTCTGCAGGCCGCCGAGGGCACGCAACGTGAGCGCCACCTGGCCGTCGAGCGGAAGAGCCGGATGGCAGCAGGTGAAGATCAGCTCGAGCCGTTCGTCCTTGATCACGGCGTCGTCGAACTCGTCCATGACGGCCTCGGGTACTGGTAGCAGGTGGATCTTCTCGGCCAGGGTGCGCTCCCGGCGGATCCGGTCGATCGCGCGGTTGCGCGCCGTGGTCGTCAGCCACGCCGCCGGGCTGGACGGCGTACCTTCCGTCGGCCAGCGGTGCGCCGCGATGACGAATGCCTCCTGGACGGCCTCCTCGGCCTTGTCGAAGTCACCGAGGAACCCGACCAGCGAGGCCAGCACCCGGCTCCACTGCTCGCGGAACACGTCCTCGAGCGTGCTCAACGGCGTACCACCGGCCTGATCTCCACGCCGCCGCCGAGCCTGGCCGCCGGGATCCGGGCCGCGAGCTCGATCGCGTCGTCCAGATTGGCCGCCTCGATCACGCAGAATCCGCCGAGCACCTCCTTGGTGTCCGCGAACGGGCCGTCGGTTGTGAGCGTCCGCCCACCGGCCACCCGCACGCTCGTCGCCGTCGCAGCCGGCGCCAACTGCGCCATGTCGACGAAGCGGGAGTCATGGGCCAGTTCGGAGTACTCCGCATGCACCTCGTCCGGCGGCGCCGCGTCATACTCAGCCTCGTTGTAGACAATCAGGGCGTACTGCATCACAACCTCCAGACAGTCGTCTCTCACCCCCCTGACGAACGAACGCCCAGAAATGCGACACGACCTACTGCGCCCGGCAGCGGAGCGGGCGGGTTGCCACCGGGTTTCGGCTAGGTCTGGTCTTGGGTGTCGGTGAGGTGGGACAGGAGGGTTAGGGCTGCTTGGTGGCGGGCTTGGGCGTAGGTCTTCAGGGAGGGGGTGACTGCGGTTGGGTCGTCCAAGGGTTCGGCCAGGGGGTAGGTCGAGGCGAGGGTGTAGGCGCAGCCGACGGCGACTGCGGAGGTCAGGTCGTCTGGACGGGCGGCAGGGTGTTCGTCTCGGTAGGCCGCGAGGAGGTCAGGCAGGCCGGTGATCCATTGGTCGCCGAGGAGGATGGTCCTGGGGTCGCAGCCGATGCGGGCGATCTCCCAGGAGACGTAGCGGGGAGTCGGCGGCATGAAGTCGATCACGGCTGCTACCTCGTCGCCGCGCAGCATCAGGTTCGGCGAGGCGAGGTCGCCGTGGACGATCTGTTCGGTGAGCTTGGGCAGGCGCGCCAGGATCGCATCGACCTTGTGCAGTAGCCCCCGCCGTTGCTTCGCGGCATCCAACGCCCAGTCCTCGAACGGGCTGAGTGTTCCGCGTCGGCTGTACTCCGTGATCAGCCAGTCGAGCCGCGCCCGGGACCGATCCGCGTCCTTCAGCCCGGCTGCGGGGCGGACCGTAGGCGCGGCCGCCGGGTGCTCGGCGAGGCGGCGGTGTAGCCGGCCGAGTACGGCGCCAACCGCCTGCCACCGCCCGCCGGTGAGTCCACCTTCGGCGGTCTCGGCGTCGGCGACGTACTCCCAGAGGGACATCGGCAACGGACCTGCGTCTTCGATCAGTTGCCGGCACGGGTACGACGTACGCCCGGCACCGGCACGCCTCCGGCTCGGGCGAACTCGGCCAGTTCCACCGCAGCCCGTTCGTTCTGCAGGACTGCGCGATCGCGGTAGACCTTGGCGAACCACTGATCACCCTCGTGATCCGTGATGTGGAAGTTCAACGTCGCCGTCCCCGCCGCGATCCTGGTGATCTCGGCCGGCTGCATGCCGTAGGCAACGATTAACGTGTCGGCCACCATCTGCTCGCCCGTGAGTCTTGACGGCTCGCGCATGAGCTCCACTCTCTCACGCGGCCGACGGTAGACTCCGGCATGAGGGAAAGTGACCTGCGCATGCTGGACTGGGCGGCCGCAGCGGTCGGCTCAGGTGCCAGGATCGTCGACGTACGGGCTCTCCACGATGACCAGGGGCCGTGGCGGCTGAGCATCGAGCACCGCGGACGTACGGCGGACTTCGTACTGCGGGCACCGACTCCGCGGATCGACGCCGCGATGGTTGCCACCGCTGCCGCCGCACTGGAGGTGGCCGAACAGCATGGGCTCCCTGCACCGCGCCTGGTTGGCGCCGACCTCCAGAGCGACGCGCCGACGACGCTCGAGACCCTCGTCCCAGGGACGACAGCATGGCCGACTCCGTCCGTTGAACGGTTGCGTGCCGCCGGTGCCGCGCTCGCTCGCGTGCACACCTTCGAGATGCCTCCAAGCGACGACCTGCCGTTCCGCCCGCGGCCGATCGCTGTGGACGACTTCGCCGGTGACCGCCGCCGTGGCCGGATGCCGACGACACCCCTCCTGAAGGCGGCCGACGAACTGGTCACGGCGATCGACAGTCCGCCAGAAGAGAACGTCTTTCTCCACGGCGACGTCTGGCCAGGCAACCTGATCTGGTCCGGTGATGAGGTCGCGGCACTCATTGACTGGAAGACCGCAGGCGTCGGCTCGCCGGGCGTCGACCTGTGCGAGCTCCGCAAACAGGTCGCGATCACGTTCGGACCGGATGCGCCCGATCACGTCCTCGACGGCTGGCAGCGCGCAACCGGCACCAAGGCGAACGACGTTGCCTACTGGGACGCCGTAGCCGCCCTCAACACCCCCACCGAGCTGGACGGAGCTCCGACTCACCGCCGCGACGCATTCCTCCAGGACGCAGTGATCCGGTTGGGGCGTTGAGGCTTCACTGTCCGAACGCCCAGGCCGCCATCAGCGGGAACTCGTCCCGCCAGAACGGGTCACCGTGCCCTCCGGCCCGCTCGGTCATGACGACGTCGGCCTTTGCATCGCGCAGCGCGTCCGCCCAGCGGGCCGCGTTCTCCTGGAAGAACGGCTCTTCCGTGCCCGCGACGAGGTAGGTGCGTGGCAGTGAGGTCTGCATGTCGCCGGGCGGCTTGTAGCCGCCGCCGGGCGACGCACTGAAGATCGCGCCGTAGATGTCGGGATGGCGAAGTCCGATGGCGAGTGCCAGTTCGCCGCTGGCCGAGACACCGAAGACCGCCGTACGTTCGGCGGGCAGGGCGACGCCGAAGCGTGACTTCGCCCAGTCGCGGAGGTCCTCGACGAAGAACGTCTCGTGAGCCGCGAACCGTTGCGCGTTGAAACCCGGTGAGTACTCGTAGAGCCGCTCCATCTCGTCGTCCAGGCGGTGTGCGGCGACGATCATCGTCGGCGGTACGTCGGCCGCCTCATTGAGGAACGCGCCCCACTGCGAGATCAGCTGACCGTCGCCGGCGTACACGACCGCCTGAGGCGTTTCGGATGGGACGTACGCCGTGACCTGCCGACCACCGTCGTACTCGAACGTCTCGGTGACGAACTCTTCCGGCATCGTGCGCCTCCTGGTTGGTAGCGGCTCTCAACCAACCTAGTCCTGGGAGAGATCACAGCGTGGCTACGCTGGCCCGGTGACTCGCCGATTCCCGCCGGCTGCGGCTGACGAACGCACGATGCTGACCGGCTGGCTGGACGTGCAGCGTGCCACGGTCCGGCTGAAGTGCGAGGGTCTGACCGATGAGCAGGCCCAACTCGCCGTACTACCGTCGTCGCCCCGGCTGACTGTGAAGACGCTGGTCGCGCACCTGCGCTGGGCGGAGCTGTCCTGGTTCGAGACCAGCTTCCTGGGTGCGCGTGAGTTGGCTGTCCAAGACCCTCTCGAGCTCCCGCAACCGCCCGACGCCTCACTCGATGAACTGCTCGACGAGTACGACGAGCGGTGCGCCCGTTCCCGCGAGATCGTCGCCGGTCACGAGTTCGACGAGTTGGAAGCCTGGGCGCCCGAAGGCCTGGATCTCGTCTCTTTGCGCTGGATCGTCACCCACCTCCTCGAAGAAACCGCCCGCCACCTCGGCCACCTCGACGCCATCCGAGAACTGATCGACGGCACCACCGGCTACTAGTACACCTCGATGCGGTCGAGGCTGATGATGGTGCTGCCGGAGGCTGGGTTCTTGTCGCCGGCGACTCGGACCTTCAGGGTGTGCGGGGCGGCCGGGAGGGTCGGCGTGGTGTAGATGAGTTGTTCGCCGACGCGGATCGAGCTGTAGTAGTCGATCCGTTGTTCCGGACCTCCATCGACGGAGATGCCGGCGATCCCGTTGCCGGTGTCGACGACGCTGAGCAGGGCGGCTTTGGTGCCGGTGAAGCGGATGGTGGCGGACGCGTCCCGTTCGCCGCTCCAATGGTCGTTGCCCCAGAAGCACTGGTTGCCGCACCCGGATCCAGAGTTCCAGTGACCGGCGTACTCGACCTGGTTGAGCCCGGTCCCGGTGTCGAAGTCGTTGATCCAGTAGTTCGACGAGCCCGGATCACCCGACGGCAAGGTTTGAGTCGCACCAGCAGCCAGCGGCTGCCCGAGGTTCGGCGTGCCGTCGGCGTTCCAGCTGATCTTCTGTACGCGCGTGGTCCGGAAGGAATACGTGTAGGTGCTGGTGTTCTTTCCGTGGTACGCAATCCAGTCCTGCGTACCGTCGGGCGACTTGAAGAACGAGTGATGACCCGGACCCCAGACCCCGGTCTGGTCGTTCCGGGAGAAGATCGCGCCGGCGTGCTGCACCCAGTTCGACGCGACCATCGGGTCGGCGCCGTTCGCGATGCTCTTCATCCACAGTTGGTAGTCCGGCTTGCCGGTGTCGCAGGTCGAGTACGTGAGGAAGGTCCGCGCCGCGCCGTACAGCGGAGTCGGCCCCTCTCGCACCTCGCTGCACCCGCCGTCCGCCGGGATCGCCACTCGCGCGCCGGTAGACGTCCACGGGTTGCTCATCCGGACGATGTAGAGCTGCGCCGGCCCACCCTGCCCGCGGCCGGGCCCGGTCCAGACGAAGTACTGCTGCCCGTTCACCGTGATCGGCTCGCCGTCGATCGCGTACTCGCCGAAGTCCGCGATCTTCGCCTTGAAGGTGTACGGCCCGAGCGGATCGTCACCGGTGGACTCGAGCACGTACATCCGGTGGTTCGCGTCGACCCCGTCGGACGCGGTGTAGTAGATGTACCAGCGCCCGCCGACATGCCGGAACGCCGGCGCCCACATCTGCGTGTTGCGGCTGGAGTCGGTGTCCCGCCACACCACCTGCTCCGGCTGGACGAGCAGCGTCGCCAGGCTCGGTGACGACCAGATCCCGATCCGGTCGCCGCGCGTGGTCGCGACGTAGTACTTGCCGTTGTAGAACATCAGCGACGGATCCGCCGACGGGTTCACCGGATTCCGGAAGTTCTGTGACGCCACCACGCTCTCCTGTCGTTCGGCGGCTGGAGCAGTGGTGGCCAGGCCGCCGGTCAGCACGACGGCGACATGGTGCAGAGGACGGGGCGGAGGAACCTCATGTCACACCTCTTCCAAGTGGACCTGTCGGTAGTTCTAACCCGCCTTTACCAACGTTGTAAACCCTTCCCACCAGGATCGAATACCACCCCCGGAACCGGCCGCACGGGGCTGGCGTCGTACCCGGCATGAAGCTGAAGGTTCGGGTCGTGCACTACCGCTGTCAGGGGCGCGACTGCTGGTACGCCGACATCGACGACGCCGACGACCGGCAGCCGGACGACCCGTTCTGGTACGCCGACGGCTGCCGCACTCAGGCGGACGCGATCACGGCCGCGTGCGCCCAGCTCGCGGTCCTCGGCCAAGCGGTTGCCGCAGGCACGCTCCCGCGCCGCATCAGCGAGACCCGGTCCCGAACAGCGGCCGCCTAGGGCATGAGGTCAAAAGGCTCGGCGACTACTCGGCCGCAGCTCTGGCCGGGCGGGTGACGGCACGGCATCATGGGGCGATGCTCGGGGAATCGGCAGGCACCAAAGGCGACGCCACGATCGAGCAGATCGGCCGGCGCCGGACCTTCACCGGAACCCTGCAACTGGCGGTCGTGCTCGCCGTGGTCCAGTGGCCGATGCGCGACGCCGTCCACGACGCGGCCGGCTCGCCGCTCGGCTGTGAGGTCCCGGCCCGGCTGTCGTTGCTGGTCGATGCGACGTTCATCATCGCCTACGTCTACGCGGCGTTCCAGGCGTACACGTACGTCAAGTTCCTCGATCGGCAGTCCTGGAAGCAGATCGCGGCCATCGGCTCGTGGCTCGTCTTCGGTGCGGCGGCGCTGGACGTCGTCGAGGACATCCGGCTGTGGACCCAGTTCGGTCCGACGAGCCCCTGCGTGGATCTGTCGACGGGCTGGCTCACCTGGCTGATGCGGGCGGTCGGCCTGGCCGGGGCGCTCGTCCTCGCCGTCTGCTACTTCGCGACCAGTCGCTTCGGGCAACGGAAGCTGTACGGCGTCCAGCTCGAGCCACCGGTGACGTTCAAGGCGATCAAGGAGGACAGCAAGGACGCGGGCCGGCTCGTGATCACCTGCTCGGGCGGCGGCATCCGGTCGGCGTCGTTCTGCCTCGGCGCGCTGCAACTCCTGCGGGAGAAGGGGTTGTACGACAAGGCGTCGACCGTGGTCGGGGTCAGCGGTGGCGGCTATATGGCGGCCGCGTTCCACATCCTCCGCAAGTTCTGCACCGATCCCTTCTCGCCGGGATCGCCCGAGCTCGCCCGGCTGCGCCGGCAGACCCGCTATCTCCTGCAGGGCGGTCGCGCGATGTTCCGGGCCGCGCTGTCGGTGCTGTTCGGACTGGTCGTCAACCTGCTGCTGATCGGGATCACGCTGCGCGCGATCGCCTGGGTGCTCGGCTGGTTCCTGGCCGACCAGCAAGTGGTCGTGGCCGGATACACCGAGATCCACGTCGACCTGCGCCCGCACGGCTCCTGGCATTTCATCGGGCTCTCGGTCGCCCTGCTCGCGATCAGCGCCGCGATGTTCTTGGTGGAGAAGGTCTGGGACCGCTGGGCCAGGATGCCCGACGTGATCCGGCGGGTGCTGACCACCATCGGCAACTTCACCCTCTGGTACGGCGTCCCGGTCGCCGTACTACTGCTCGGCGTACCGGGAGGCCTTTATCTGCTGGGGAAACTCCCTGGCGACTCGAGCCTGCCGTCCGCCTTGCTGGCGTTGGTCGACCCCACGAAGCAAGGTGTGGCGTCGTTCACTGCGTTGGTCCTCGTCCTGATCGGGCTCGGCAAGTCGGTGTGGAACGGGCTCGCGGTCGAGGCGAAGGCGGCGACCGGGGTGCGCGCACGGCTGCTCGCGTTCGCGCGGACCAAGCTCGCGCCGTGGTTGGCCAGCGCCATCATCGTGGGGTCGGCGATCATCGTGCTGCTGCGCTGGACCGGTGGTTACGCGATCGACAGCTCCTACCAGTCCGACTGGAACGTCGCGCTCATCCTGGCCGCGATCGCGGTCGCGATCAAGGTGCTCACCGACGCCAACCGGACCTCGCTGCACTCCTTCTACCGGGAGCGTTTGTCGCGCGCGTTCCTGGTGAAGCGGCAGGACAACGGCGCCGCGGTCGCGCTCGACTACCACATGAGGTTGCGGTTCTCCGACTGGGCGACGCCGCCGAACGGCGGGCCGCAGCTGGTCATCGCGGGCGTGGCGAACGTCGACGATGCGGACTTCGTACCGACCCAGCGGGACTGCGTGCCGTTCGTGTTCGATCCCGAGCAGATCGGGATCGTCGGGGACCGGTCGCTGCCGGACGGCGGCCGGCGGCAGACCGCGGACTACGAGCGGGAGGCCGACGTACTGACGCGGGAGGTGACGGTCCCGGCCGCGATGGCGATCAGTGGTGCCGCGCTGAGCCCGCTCACCGGCCGCGTGAACGCGCGGACCAGGCCGGTCCGGCTGCTGCTCGCCGTACTCAACGCGCGTCTGGGCGTGTGGCTGCCGAACCCGTACTGGAACAACGGGTCGGGACCCGCGTTCCCCGAGGTTCACGGCATCGTCCCGAAGGTACGGCGGTACGTCGGCAGCGTGATCGACAAGCCCGGACCGTACCGGCTGCTGCGGGAGGCGATCGGGTCGCCGTCGATGTACGACCGGCGGATCTATGTGACCGACGGCGGCCACTACGACAACCTCGGCCTGGTCGAGGCGCTGCGCCGCGAGCCGGCCCAGGTGATCGTGATCGACGCGTCGAACGACGCCGAGGACCGGTTCACGGCACTGGCCGAGGCGATAGCGACCGCGCGGATGGACCACGGGATCCGGATCGACATCGACCCGTCGCCGATGATCCGCGGGTCGAAGCCGCGGGCCGACCGGGCCTGGGCCTACGGCATCGCGACGCACCCGGTGAAGGACGGCGAACAGACGCCGTACAAGACCGAGATCTTCTTCGTGAAGGCGCTCCTGGCCGGGGCGCTCGACTGGGACGTCGAGCAGTACGCCGTCGAGCACGCCGACTTCCCCCGGCGGACCACGAACGACCAGTTTTACGACGAATGGGACTTCGAGGCCTACCGGGCGCTCGGCTACGCCCTGACCCAATCCCTCACCGACCACCACCGGGTCCGCGACCGCCTCGACGACCTGTAACACTCCGTCACCGTGACTGGATGTAACCCCTGAGGGGGGACTCACCATGTCAACATTCAATTCACCGCCGGGGTGGCCGGCACCACCGGCACCCGACTGGCAACCACCGCCCGGCTGGCAGCCAGACCCGGCCTGGACGCCCGCACCGCCGGGATGGAGTTTCTGGCTGAACGCGCGCGGGCTGCGTTCCCGTGGGCCGAACGGGCGGTACGGCGCGGAGCCGCCAGTGAAGCTGGTCGCGGGGTGGGTGGCCGGTGGGGTCGCGTTCCTCGTCATCCTGGCTGCGATCGGCGGGAGCAACGGCGCTTCGTCGAGTGCCGCTCCGTCTGTGCCCCGCACCACCGTGACGGCGACCGTGGTCGGGCCGACCGCGACGGCGACTGTCACCATGCAGCAGACCGTTCCCGGGCCGACGGCAACGGTCACGCTGCCGCCGCTGCCGGCCACGACCGTGACGGTGAAGGCGCCGAAGGCAACGGTCAGTGCTCCGGCGCCGTTGGTGCGGTCGACCCAGACCGCCAAGCCGAAGCGGACGACAGCACCACCCGCCGAGGTGTACTACGCGAACTGCTCGGAGGTCCGGGCCGCGGGCAAAGCGCCCTTGCACACCGGGGATCCCGGCTACGCGTCGCATCTCGACCGGGATCACGACGGCGTCGCCTGCGAGTGATCACGCCGCGTCGCCTGTGGATAACCAGGGGTGTGCTGTGGACAAGGCAACGATCGCGGGTGCTGATGCACGTGCAGTCCGGCTGGTGAGCGGACGGTTGCCCGCTGCTCCGCAGCGGTGATCTGATGGGTGGCTGTACGCCGAAACTTTACGAAAACTTAGTCGTAACCACCGGCGCGCCAGGTCGTTGATCAGTCAGACAGTTTGTGAGCAAGGGATCGCTGGGGTCCATCGCGCTGGGGAACTGGGAAGGACCGCCCGTGCACCGATTCAATCCGCCACCTGAGTGGCCCGAGCCGCCGAGTGACACCTGGCGTCCGCCGCCGGGCTGGGAGCCCGACCCGGAGTGGCCGGACGCGCCGGCCGGCTGGGGCTTCTGGCTCAACCGCAGCGGCCGTCCGTCCCGCGGCCCGATCGGCGCCTACGGAGCCATCGACGCCGGCCGCCTCGAGCTGGCGACTGTCGACCCGGCCCTCGTCCTGATGCACTCCTGACAGCTACCTCCTCCTGGCCAGGCGCAACCGGCTGGAGGACCGGCTCCCGCATGCTTCCAGCTGCGGGAGCCGCGCTGCGTTCCGGGGAGGTGTGGCCGGGATCGGACGGAGGGCTGGCGTTCTCTTATCGTCTTCTGATGTTATGTTATCAGCGTAGATAACACTCAGTCGGGAGGCGGCACGTGGCAGGACCGGCCTGGATCGGCGTCGACCTCGGCACGCAGAGCGTGCGCGCAGTACTGGCCGACTCCGACGGTACTGTCCTGGCCCGCGCGGCCCGGCCACTCACCAGCCATCGCGACGGTGTCCGGCACGAGCAGGACCCGCAGAGCTGGCTCGACGCCGTCGACTCCAGCATCGCCGAAGTCGCTCCGCAGGCGGACCAGTTGGCCGGCATCGCGATCTGTTCCACCTCTGGCACTGTCCTCCTGACCGACCGTTCCGGCCGGCCGGTGACGCCCGCTCTGATGTACGACGACGCCCGCGCGGCCGACCGTCGTGTCCAGATCGTGGACGCCGACCCGGAGCGCTGGGCTACCTCGATGCAGCCCACCTGGGCGCTCCCCAAGATCCTCTCGCTGGTCGCTGACGGTTACGACCTCGCCGACCACCGCATCGTCCACAGCGCCGACTTCGTGGCAGCACACCTGGTCGGTCACCCGGTCGCGACCGACACGAGCCATGCCCTCAAGACCGGTTATGACCTGGTCGCCGACACGTGGCCGGCCGCGGCCTTCGACAAACTCGGCCTGCCCCTCTCTGCCTTCCCCGAGGTCGTCCTCCCGGGCGCCGAACTCGGCCGCACTCCGGCCGGCGTCCCCGTGTACGCCGGCATGACCGACGGCTGCGCGGCCCAGATCGCCGCCGGCGCACTCGCCCCCGGCGCCTGGAACTCGGTCCTCGGTACGACGCTCGTCCTCAAGGGCGTCAGCAAGGACCTCCTCGACGACCCGACCGGCGCGGTCTACAGCCACCGTCATCCGGACGGCGGCTGGCTCCCCGGTGGCGCATCGAGCACCGGCGCGGGCGTGCTGACCGAGCTGCTGCCCGGTGAGGATCTCGACGCCTTCGACCAGGCCGCGCGTGAGCTGGGGCCGATCGATGCGGTCATCTACCCGCTGACCAAGACCGGTGAGCGGTTCCCGTTCGTAGCGCCGCAGGCCGAGCGGTTCACTCTCGGCGACGTCTCCGGCAAGCTGCGGACGTACGCCGCCGTCCTCCAGGGCGTGGCCTTCATCGAACGACTCGCCTTCGAGCACCTGGTCGGCCTCGGCGCCGAGCCTGTTCGCTCCGTCTCTCTCACCGGCGGCGCCATCCGCAGCGGCTACTGGAACCAGCTTCGTGCCGACGTCCTCGGCGTACCCGTCGAACTCCCGGCGGCCCCGGACCCGGCGTACGGGATGGCGGTCCTCGCGGCCTCGGCCGGCGGCTCGCTGACCGAAACGGCCGGCCGGATGGTCCGGGTCGAGCGCGTCCTCGAGCCGCGACCGCAACCTCTCGACACGTTGTACGGCGAGTTCGTCGCCGAGCTGGACTGGCGGGGGTACCGCGGATGAGGACCACGATCGTTCTGGCCCGGCACGGCCGGACCGAATGGCACCACGGCAATCGCTATACCGGGTCGACAGACCTGCCGATCGACGAGGTCGGCGTTCAGCAGGCGCGGTTGCTCAAGGAGTGGGCGTCCGACTACGCGCCGGACGCTCTGTGGTCGTCCCCGATGTTGCGCGCCCGGCAGACGATCGCGCCGATCGCCGAGGCTCTCGGTCTCGAGCCGACCGTGGACGCGCGGCTGCGCGAGGTCGACTTCGGTTCGGCCGAGGGCAAGATGCTGAGCGAACTTCCGCCGGTCGTCGCCAAGGCGTTCAAGCTGGACCCGGTCAAGGATCACTTCCCCGGCGGCGAGGATCCGGCCGAGGCGGCGGACCGGGTGCACGAGGTCTTC
This sequence comes from Kribbella sp. NPDC050281, assembly GCF_040655855.1. NCBI lineage: Bacteria > Bacillati > Actinomycetota > Actinomycetes > Propionibacteriales > Kribbellaceae > Kribbella > Kribbella sp. NPDC050281. The sequence goes on from NZ_JBFAKS010000013.1 coordinate 13,538, forward strand.
CATCAGATCGGTAAGCAGCACGAAGGCCGCAAGGTGATGGTGCTGGCGCACAACACGCTCATCCGGTTGCTGGTGTGCCGGGTGCTCGGACTGCCGTTGAGCGAGTACCGCAGACTGCTACCTGCGCTCGGTCCCGCGGCGCTGGTGCGTTTCCGCTGGCAGGACGGCACAGTGGGTCTCGAGGCGTACAACGTTCCTGCTGTCCGAATGGAGACCCTGGCATGACATCCGATGTCGACGGTGACACCACCGAACTGAGCCGGCCCGCCCGCCGGCAGGCCGAGATCGCGGCGTACGTCGTGAAGCACGGCTCGGTCTCGGCCAACGACCTGGTCGAGGCGTTCGGGGTGAGCGTGATGACGGTGCACCGCGACCTGGACGAGCTCGAGCGGCAGGGCGTCGTGCGCAAGTACCGCGGCGGCGTCAGCGCGCAGCCGACCAGCGTCTTCGAGAGCAACGTCGCGTACCGGCTGAACACCGCGACCGCCGAGAAGGCCGCGCTGGCCCGGCACGCCCGCGCGATGATCGAGCCGGGGATGTCGGTGATGCTCGACGACTCGACCAGCGCGCTCGCCCTGGTGGACCTGTTCGAGGACATCACTCCGTTGACCGTGGCAACGAACTTCCTGCCCGCGATCAGCAGGTTGACCGAGTTGCGCGACGTCACCCTGCTCGCCCTCGGCGGCCTGTACTCCGCGACCCACGACTCGTTCGGCGGGATGCCGTGCGCGGAGGCGGTCGAGGCGCTGCACACAGACCTGCTGTTCTGCTCGGTGTCGGCGGTGTCGCCGACGCACGCGTTCCACCAGGAGGAGGAGATCGTCCTGGTGAAGCGAGCGATGCTGCGGTCGGCCAGGACCAAGGTCCTGCTGGTCGACCACGGCAAGCTCCAGCGCACAGCCCTGCACCGGCTCGCCCCACTCACCGACTTCGACGTCGTAGTCGTCGACGAGAAGACCCCCGATGACCTGATCCAGCCACTGCGCGACAACGGCGCGACCGTGGAGGTCGCCAAACTCTAGGAGGGCAGTATGGACGTCGGAGTCGACGTTGGCACCACTGTCACCAAGGCTGTCGCGTTCGACGACGACGGACGGCCGGTAGCCGAGGCCTCCCGGCCGACCAGGCTGGTCCGGCCGGCGATCGGGCGGTTCGAGCACGAGACGGCCGAGATCGTTGCCTCGGTCAACGAGGTGGTCGGGGAGTTGGCCGGCATGGTGGGCGACCGCCCCGGCGTCCTGGCGATCACCGCCCAGGGTGACGGCCTCTGGCTCGTCGACGCGGACGGTACGGCGGTCCGCCCGGCGATCTCCTGGCTGGATGCCCGCAGCAGTGCGATCCTCGAGCGCTGGACCGACGACGGCGTGGCCGAACGCGTCTTCCGCCGCTCCGGCAACCGGATGTTCCCGGGCGCCTCCGGTCCACTGCTCGCCGCGGTCCACGCCGAGGAGCCCGACGTCATCGAGCGCGCCGGGACAGCGGCGTACTGCAAGGACGTCGTGATGCAGCAACTCACCGGCGTCCGCGCGACCGACGTGTCGGATGCCTCCGCACCCTTCCTCGACCCCCGCACGAACCAGTACGACGAAGACGCCCTGAAGGCGACGGGCCTCTCGGAGTTGAGTCACTTGCTCGCGCCGGTCGAGCCCGCCGGACCCGTCGGCGAACTACGCGACAACTCCACCGGCATGGCCCGCGGCACCAGGGTCTCCGCCGGCCCGTACGACCTCCCAGCCGCAGCAGCCGGCGCCGGCGTCCAAGACCCCGGCGATGCCCTACTTACTGTCGGTACGACGCTCGCCTGCCAAGTCGTGACGCGAGAGCTCCCCGTGGACGGCGAACCGGCGGGGTTGTTCCTCGGCACCTGGACCCCCGGCGTCTGGTTGCGCGCGATGCCCGCGATGGTCGGCACCGCCGCACTCGACCGAGTCCTCGCACTCGTCGGTGCCGGCACCGACCGACTGCCGGAGCTGCTCGCCGAGAGCCCGGTCGGCGCCCAAGGCGTCACCGTGCTGCCTTACCTGTCCGAGGCCGGCGAGCGCGCGCCGTTCGTCGACACTCGCGCGCGAGGCACGATCGACGGGATCTCGCTGTCCACGACAACCGCGGACCTCGTGCGCGCAACCTGCGAAGGCATCGCGTACGCCGCCCGGCACTGTCTCGAGGCAGCCGGATGGAGCGGCCGCGTCACGGTGTGCGGTGGTGGCGCCCGCAGTACCGAATGGACACAGATCCTGGCCGACGTGCTGAACGCGCCGCTGCACACGGCCGAGGCCGAGCAGGTCGCGGCCCGAGGTGCCGTGATCTGTGCCCGCCGCGCAGTCGACCCGGACAGCGCCGACGGCTGGATCGCCGAGACCCGTCAGGTTGATCCCGATCCCGCCCGCGCCGGGTTCTACGCCGAGGGGTACGCCCACTACCTGCGCCGGATCGAGGCAGCCCGCCCGCGCTGGTCTGACCCAGCACCAACCTTCACCTCAGGAGTTCGATGAGAGCCATCAAGACATTGCTTGCCGGCGACCATTTCGTGCGCAACGATCTGCTCGCCACAGCATTGTCCTCCGTCCAGAACGTCACGTTCGACTTCCGCGAGGTCACGCTGCCCTGGCCGCTGACGCCGTACGGGCGGGTGGCCGAGGTGGACGAGGCGAGCGACGCCGAGGATCAACTGATCGCGGCGTTGCCCGGAGTCGAGATCGCGGTCACCCAGATGGGCCCGTTCACCGAACGGGTACTGGACGCCGCGCCGGACCTGCGCTTCCTGGTCGTCTGCCGCGGCGGCCCGGTGAACGTGAATGTGCCCGCGGCCACCAAGCGTGGCATCATCGTCGCCTCCACCCCGGGCCGCAACGCGGTCGCCGCCGCCGAGCATGCGGTCGCGATGATGATGGGTGCCCTGCGCAACCTTCCGCGGCTGCAACGGACGCTGGAGCAGGGCGAGTGGCGCAGCGACCTCTACGCGTACGACGAGTGTGGCCTGGAGCTGGACGGGGCCACGGTCGGCCTGGTCGGGTACGGCGCGATCGGGCAGCGCGTCGCCCGGGTGATGCTTGCCTTCGGCGCCGAAGTCCTCGTGGTCGACCCGGCGATCGATCCGGCCACGGCGCCGGCCGGTGTCGAGGTGGTCGAGTTGGACGACCTGCTGCGGCGGTCGGACGTGGTCAGCCTGCATGCGCGGTTGACCGATCAGACCCGCGGCATGATCGGTGCCGAGCAGATTGCCCTGATGCCACGAGGCGCCGTACTGGTGAACACAGCGCGTGGTGGGTTACTCGACTACGACGCGACGGTGGACGCGCTGGAGTCCGGGCAGCTCGGTGCGGCCGCCTTCGACGTCTTCCCGGTTGAGCCGGTGCCGGTCAGTGCACGCCTGCTGACAGCACCGAACGTAGTCATGACGCCACACCTCGCCGGTGCGACCAAGCAGACCGCCCTCCGCGCCGGCTCGATCGCCGCCGAAGCCGTAGCGGCGTACCTGGCCGGGATCGACCCAGTAGGACTGGTCTCAGCGTGAGGTGGTGACTGATAGGGAACTGGGAACTCTATGGAACTCGTAACATCCACCACCTGGACCGAGCTCGTGTTGTTGCTGGTCGCGTTCGTGCTGTCGATGGTCATCGGCATCGAGCGGCAGTTGCAGCAGAAGAGTGCGGGGATGCGGACGCATACCCTGGTCGGCACCGGGGCTGCTCTGTTCACGCTGGTCTCCGGCTTCGGCTTCGACGCCGTCCTGGGGACCGAGGTCAACCTCGATCCGTCGAGGATCGCGGCGCAGGTCGTCTCCGGCGTCGGATTCCTCGGCGCCGGGGTGATCTTCATGCGCCGCGACGTGGTCCGTGGGCTGACCACCGCGGCGACGATCTGGATGACGGCTGCGATCGGAATGGCTTGTGGTGCGGGGATGCCGGTGCTGGCTGTGGCCGCGACTCTGCTGCATCTTGTCGCGGTCGGCCCGTTCGGCCGGCTCGGCCGCTTCCTGCCGTCGCCGGACCGCCGCCGCATCGTGACCGTTCGCTACGAGGACGGTTACGGCGTACTGCGGGCGATCCTCGCGACCGCGACATCGATGGGTTTCGAGGCGTCGGTGCTCGGAACCGACGTGCACCGGGAGGCCGGCCGGCCGCAGGTCCGGGCGTCGATGCGGTTCACCGGCCGGCCGCCGTTGCAGAATCTGGTGCTGGCCCTGGATGACCTCGACGGCGTCACCGGCGTCCGCCTGCGGGAAGACGTCGACGACTGAGTTGCCTGATCGTTGTGAAGTCAGTGAGAAAATCACATAGATTCTCTATACGTCACCATAGAACGATGATAATTTCGCGGCGTGCTTAACACTCCGCCCCTCACTGAGCTGCAGACTCTGGCCCTGCGGCTGGCCGCTGCGGCCGGCGAGGAGTTGCTGGCGCGCCAACCAGGTCTATCCATTGATGCCGTCGGTGTCGAGACCAAATCCTCGGCCAGCGACCCGGTCAGCGCCGCGGACCGCGCCTCCGAGAAGCTGATCACCGACGGCCTCAGCGCGGCGCGGCCCGGTGACGGTCTGCTCGGCGAGGAGGGTACGGCGCGGGCCTCGGAGACCGGTCTGACCTGGGTGATCGACCCGCTGGACGGGACGGTGAACTACCTCTACGGCCGTCTCGACTGGTGTGTCTCCATCGCGGTCGAGGACGAGGCTGGTGCACTGGTCGGCGTGGTTCACCAGCCGCGCACGGGCATCACCTGGTCCGCGATCCGCGGCGAGGGCGCGTGGCGCGACGACTTCCGCGTGTGCGCACCACGCGACGTGGTCCCGCTCGGCCCGCCGCGCGACGTCGTACTCGCGTCGGCCCTCGTGAGCACCGGCTTCTCGTACCTGCCCGAGCGTCGCGCCGAACAAGCCGATCACCTCCTGCGCGTGCTGCCCGCCGTACGGGATGTGCGCCGCGGCGGATCGGCCGCCCTCGACCTGTGCTCGGTCGCCGACGGTACGGCGGACGCCTACTACGAGCACCTCATTCAGCCCTGGGACATCGCCGCCGGCGCCCTGATCGCCCGCGAAGCGGGTGTACAGACGATCGGCGGACCCGGGACCGCACTACCGCATGGCATCCTCGCGGCCGAGCCCTCCCTGGCGGCCGCGCTGGTCGAACTGTTAGCCCCGTCAACCCCGAGGAGGCCGGTGTGACCGCACTGGACCTGCCGGTCCGGACTCATCCGGACGAACGCGTTCTGACCGGCGACGCCGACAACCACCGGCGCCGCAGACGCCGCCGCGAGTACGGCCTGTTCGCGCTGCTGGTGGCGCCGAACCTGATCGTGATCGCGGTCTTCGCGTACTGGCCGATCATCTACAACGCGTTCCTCAGCCTGACCGACTGGAACATGATCGCGGCCCGGCCGACGTTCGTTGGCCTGGCCAACTACGCCCGTACGCTGTCCGATCCGGCGTTCCACAAGACGCTGTGGATCACGCTCGTGTTCACCGGACTGATCGTGGTCGGCAGCCTGGTGATCGGCCTCGCGCTGGCGTTCCTGTTCAACCTGCCGCTGAAGGGCCGGGGCGCGGTCCGGACGATGGCGTTCGCGCCGCACGTGCTGTCCGGCGCGGCGGTCGCCACCATCTGGGCGTTCATGTTCGACCCCGGCTACGGCCTGCTGCGAGCACTGATCGAACCGCTCGGCGCCGAGCCGCCGGACTGGATGAACAGCTCCGACTGGGCGCTCCCGGGACTGGTCATCGTGTACCTGTGGAAGAACGTCGGCTTCGCCGCGCTGATCTACCTGGCCGGCCTGCAGGGCCTGCCGAAGGACCTGGACGAGGCGGCGGCGATCGACGGCGCGAGTACCTGGACGAGGTTCTGGGCGATCAAGCTGCCGTTGCTTGCCCCGATCACCTTCTTCCTGCTGATCACCACGGTGATCGGCACGTTCCAGGCGTTCGACGTGATCGCGGTGATGACCGGCGGTGGCCCTGGTGATGCCACCACGACACTGAGTTGGTCGATCTACAACGAAGGTTTCCGGGCGTTCAACGCGGGCCGCGCGGCGACGCTGTCGATCATCATGTTCGTCATCCTGCTGGTCGTGACCACCGTGCAGGCCCGGGTGATGGAGAGGCGGGTGCACTACCGATGAAGACTCGAGCGATCCAGTACGTCGTACTGATCGGGGTGGCGGCCGTGTTCCTCGGCCCGCTCTACTGGCTGATCAGTACGACGGTGAAGCAGCCGACCGAGATCTACCAGTGGCCGCCGTCGTGGTGGCCGGACCACTTCACCTGGGAGAACTTCAAGCTGGCCTGGGAAGCGGCGCCGTTCGACCGGTTCTTCCTGAACTCGACGATCACGACGGTGCTCGGCACCCTGCTCAAGGTGACGAACGCGGTGCTGACGGCGTACGCCTTCGCCTACCTGCGGTTCCCGTTCAAGAAGGTGCTGTTCTTCGGAGTGCTCGGCGCGATGATGGTGCCGGGACACGTGACGCTGCTGCCGAACTACCTCACCGTGGCGACGCTGGGATGGATCAACACCTATGCGGGTCTGATCATCCCGGGCATCGGATCGGCGTTCGCGACGTTCCTGATGCGCCAGCACTTCCTCACCCTGCCGACCGAGGTGACGGATGCGGCCGCGGTCGACGGGGCCGGGCATCTACGGACCCTGTGGCGCGTCGTACTGCCGATGTCGCGGCCGATGCTGGTCACGGTCGTGGTGATCACCGCCGTGGAGGAGTGGAACAACTTCGTCTGGCCGCTGATCGTGACCAACTCGGCCTCGATGCGGACGCTGCCGATCGGCCTGCTGATCCTGAAGACCGAGGAGGGCGTGGCGAGCTGGGGCACCATCATGGCCGGCACCCTGATGATGCTGGCGCCGATGCTGGTGATCTTCCTCATCGCGCAGCGCTACATCGTCGGCGGACTCACCCAGGGAGCGTTGAAGGGATGACGATGCCCAAAATCATGCGCCGCAGGATGTTCTTGGGACTTGCGGCCGGTACCACCCTCGCGGGCTGCGGCTACCGGTCGGTCGACGCGGAGTACTCGCAGCCGCCGGGTGCGGTGCCGGCGAAGTACGGCAACCGGGTCCGGGTCGTGTTCTGGACGTCGTACGGCGGCGCGAACGGCAAGGCGGTCGACAAGCTCGTTGCCAAGTTCAACGACTCGCAACAGGACGTCTACGTCGAGGTGCAGTTCCAGGGCAGCTACGACGACGTGGCCCAGAAGGTCGCGGCAGCGCTGGTCGCCAAGCAGGCACCGGACCTGGCCATCCTGTCGGACGTGACCTGGGAGCGGTTCTTCCTCAACGACGCACTCGAGCCGTTGAACAGCTACTTCACCGACGGGTTCGGACCGGCCGTGTTCCAGCAGAAGCTCTTCGGCGAGTACGTCGTGAAGGGGCAGAGCTGGGCGGTTCCGTTCGCCCGCAGTACGCCGATCCTCTACTACAACAAGGACGCGTTCGCGAAGGCCGGCCTGCCGGACCGGGCGCCGCGGACCTGGAGCGAGCTGCGGTCCTGGGGGCCGGAGCTGTCGAAGGTGCAGTCCGGTGGACGCTCGCTGCGCACGCTCGCGCTCGCCAAGGTCGACGGCGACTGGCAGTTCCAGGGCAACGTCTGGCAGTTCGGCGGCGCGTACTCCAAGGGCCTCGACGTCACCATCGACCAGGACGGTGCCGTCGCGGCCGGCGAGTGGCAGCGGCAGATGGTGCATGTGGACAAGCTGGCCTACATGGCCCACAGCCCGAGCACCGACTTCGCGAACGGGCTGGTCGCGATGATGCAGGAGTCGACCGGTGGCCTGAAGAGCATGACCAGCAAGGCGAAGTTCCCCGTCGGCGCCGGCTTCATCCCGTCCGAGGTCGCGTCCGGGCTCGCCACCGGCGGAGGCGGCATCGGGATGATGCGCAACATCTCCACCGAGCGGAAGCAGGCCGCCGCGACGTTCCTGACCTTCCTCGCCCTGCCGGAGAACTCGGCCTTCTGGACCGCGCAGACCGGGTACCTCCCGGTGGTCGACAAGGCCAGGGAGAATCCGGATCTGAAGAAGCTGATCGCCGAGCAGCCGAACTTCGGCGTCGCGATCGCGCAGCTCACCAACGCCCGGCAGCAGGACGGCATCCGGCTCTACGGCCGGAACGCGAACGTCGCGATCTACACCGGGCTGCAGCAGATCTATGCCGACAACACGCCGGTGAAGAAGGTGTTCGGCTCGGTCGCCAAGCGGCTCGAGGCGATCGGAGACGAGGTCAAGCGACTCTACGAGGAGAAAGTTCTGTGATCATCACCGGCCACCGTGGCGCGCTCGGTACCGAACCCGAGAACACGCTGCGGTCCTTCCGGCGGGCGGTCGCTGACGGCTGCGACGAGATCGAGCTGGACCTGCGGGTCACGGCCGACGGTGAGCTCGTGATCATGCACGACGCCACCGTCGACCGGACGACCTCCGGGTCCGGCGAGATCGCCGCGATGTCGTACGACGAGTTGCGGTCGCTCGACGCCGGTCTCGGTGAGGTGGTGCCGACGTGGGCCGAGACGGCCGCCGAGATCGGCATCCGCTTCCAGGCCGAGGTGAAGGCTGTCGACGCCATCCCGCTACTGGTCGAGTCGCTGCAGGCGGACCCGTCGCTGGCGGCGCGGACGCTGGTCACGTCGTTCCATCCGGAGATCCTGCTGGCGGTACGGCGCGCGATGCCGACTGCGTCCACCGGCCGGATCTTCGGGCGTACTCCTGCGATCTCCGACGTACTCATGCTGACGAAGGAGGCCGACGCAGGTACGGCGCTCTGCGGGATCGCCGGCCTGACCGCGGACGGTGTGGCGGAGCTCCAGGCCACGGGGCTGGAGGTCACCGCCTGGCCGGTACCGGACCAGGACACCCTGGTCCGGGCAGCGGCCCTCGGCGTCAACGGCATCACCACCGACAACCCGCACTTGCTACACCGAGTGGCATAGAGCGGACCGCCAGGCCATCACATCTGACCCACCCCGCTGAGTCCCAGCGTGCCACTCCCGCGAACCCGCACATTGTGATGGCCTGGCGGTCCGGACCCCGCCGCCGCCTCCCCGGCGAGTCGGGGGTGCGTGGCCCGCGTCACACGTTCCAACGTCTGAATTTGTTCTTCCGTGGAAGAAAAATGTGTGATTGCCTATCCGCATGGGATTCAGCATCGGTGTGGTCGGCGCCGGCCAGTTCGCCCCTTCGTTCCTGCGGCTGTGGTCCGCGCACCCGGACGTGTCCGACGTGCGACTGACCGACGTACTGCCGGAACGGACCGCCGAGATGGCGGCCACGCAGGGCATCTCGATCACCTACCAGTCGTTCGAGGAGATGCTCGCCTCCGACGTGGACGCGGTGGCGATCTTCACCCAGCGGTGGCTGCACGGTGAGATGGCGATCCGCGCGCTGGAGGCCGGCAAGCACGTCTACTCGACCGTCCCGATGGCGATCGAGGCGGACCAGATCGCCCGCATCATCGAGCTGGTCAAGGAGACCGGCCTGACCTACATGATGGGCGAGACCAGCTTCTACTACCCGTCGTCGGTCTACTGCCGGAACAAGCTCGCCGCCGGTGAGTTCGGCCGGGTCTTCTACTCCGAGGGCGACTACGTCCACGACATGGACCTCGGCTTCTACGCGGCGTACCAGTACAGCGGCGGCGAGGAGTGGAAGAAGACCGCGTCGTTCCCGCCCATGCTCTACCCGACGCATGCCGTCGGCAACGTTCTCTCGGTGACCGGCCAGCACGCCACGCACGTGTCCTGCATCGGTGTGAAGGACGACCGCGGCGACGGCGTCTTCGACAAGGACGTCAGCCAGTTCGACAACGACTTCAGCAACGCCACTGCGCTGTTCAAGCTGGCCGACGGCGGAGTGATGCGGACGAACGAGATGCGCCGCGTCGGCTACCCGTCGCACATCCGTGAGTCGCGGCTGCGGGTGTTCGGCACCGAGGGCAGCTTCGAGCAACTCGCCACCACCACGGTCTGGCAGACCAAGGAGGGTGTCGAGGACATCAGCCAGCTGATGGAGACGAAGCCGAGCAGCTCGATGGACGACGCCGACCTGGCGAACGTCGACCCGGCACTGCGGGACGCGTTCCGGTCCGGTCTGTCGCCGGTGCACGACCGGAGCCGGCTGCCCGCCGAGTTCGACGGCATGCACAACGGCCACGAGGGGTCACACCACTTCCTCGCCGACGACTTCGTCCGCGCGGTCGCCGACAAGACCCTCCCACCCGTCAACGCCTGGGTCGCCGCCCGCTACACCCTCCCCGGCATCTACGCCCACCAGTCGGCTCTGCAGGGCGGCGTACAACTCGAGATCCCCGACCACGGAGACGCTCCGGCCTGAGCATCCCGGGAGCACGAGCCCCTGGGTGCTCCCGTACCCGCTCCTCCGTCGCGACCGCATCGGGCGCTCTTACCCACCTCCCGGCGTGCTTCTCGCGGAGCTTCTTCGGGAGCACACGAGTGGGCGAGCCCTCGTGTGCTGCCGCGGGAGCTCCGTTCGCCGAGCCCACGGACTATCGGCTGCTTGTGACGGACCTGCAGCACTCACCAAAGCCACCTCCGGTGGCGGACGTCGGGTGATTTGAGCGGGCGCGTTGACCACCCGCACCGGTTGGTGAGTGCCCGGCGTCCGCCCTCCTCTGCCAGTAGGATCCGGTATGGCTCTGGACTTGTTCGCGGGGATCTCGGTCAGCGACTACGCGGCCGCGGTCGATTGGTACACGAAGCTGCTGGGGGCGCCGCCGAGCTTTCTGCCGAACGACATCGAGGCGGTCTGGGAGGTCGGCGACCACCAGTTCCTCTACATCGAGGTCGTTCCCGAGCACGCCGGCCACGCTCAGCACACCCTCTTCGTCGAGGACTTCGAGGCCCGGATCCAGGCGATCTCCGAGCGCGGCATCGAACCCGCGCAACGCGAGACCTACGAGAACGGCGTACGCCACGTCACGTACTACGACCCCGAGGGCAACGAGATCTCCTACGGCGGCGCCCCGCTGGAGTAACGCCGGTTGGTCACGGTTCGTGGTCGGCGCGGTGGCGGACGAGGTCGGGGAGGAAGTTCTCCAGGTTGCCGATCTCCTCGATGTGGTGACGGATCCAGGCCGCGAGCTTGGGGGCGGGGAACGCGCGGGTGTGCGCCACGCTGTTGAGGAACAGGCCGCCCAGCACCGTGGTGTCGCCCAGCGTGAGGCGGGTCGTGTAGCGGCTGCCGCCGTGGTACGGCTCGAACTCGTTCTCGAGCCGGACGATCGACGTACCGAGGATGCGTTTGGAGATGATCGCGAACTGCTGGTCGACCGTCTCGACGGTGACCTGGAGATCGATCAGGTTGGCGAGGTCACGGCCCAGCGCCTCCTTGATGTGCAGCCGGGCGCCGGGAGCGACCACCTGGCCGGGGGTCGTCAGCTCGTACGAGATGTGGTCCAACGGGTGCCAGACGAGGTACCGCGGCCAGGTGGCACCGGCGTACCGCATCGTCCCGGGCACGTGGCCGTACCACCAGGCGAGCATCTCCGGCGTCACCTGGTCGAGCGGCGCGTGCCGGATCGTGACGACGGTCCGCCCACCGTCCGGAGACGTCGACACCCGCGCCGACTCCGTCGGCCGCAACGGCCACAGAACAGGCCGCGGAGCAGGAAGTTCCACAGCATCCATCCCCCCGCCGTGCCCCAACCCCATCACCGCAAACCCTCAGTCTCGAACCGCGATCCGATCCACCAATTCCCACGGCAGCACACGGACGTCGACCGCCGTCTGCCCCTCGAGTTCGGCCCGCAACAGCCGATGAATCCCGTCGAGGATCGTGACCCGTCCGTCCGGTCGGCGTACGACGTCCAGCGGGTGACTCAGGTCGGCCGCCATCGTCCGTTCGTACTGCTCGCGATACAGCATCGGATCACCCGCGACCTGGTACGGCGTGACCTGAAACGGCCGGCCGTCGTACGCCCAGAAGGGGAGGTCGAGATGCCCGGCGAGCTCACAAACCGGAACGCGAAGGGTCGGTAGTTCCAGCTGGTGGAGGAGCGAGAGGTCCCAGTGGAAGTCGAGGATGTACGACGACAGCTCCGGCGGGACCTGGTCAGCCAGGGGGAAGGGACGGCGGGTCACTCGTAGATCTTGCGCAGCCGGAGCGTCATCGAGTTTTCGATGTGTTGGGTCATCGCGTACTCGGCGGCGGCGGGGTCGCCGGATGCGATGGTTTCGACCAGCGTGCGGTGTTCGGTGAGGACCTCGGGGCCGATGTCGCGGTCGTAGTGGAGGCGGAAGATGTGCAGGTGGCAGTGGGTGCGCTCGAACGCGAGCCGGACCTGCTCGCTGCCGGACAGCCCCGCGATCAGCGAGTGGAAACGGTTGTCGTGCGCGGTCAGCGACTTGTAGCCGGCGTAGTCGACCGACGTCGGCTCGACCGCGTTCGCCAGCTCGGTCCGCAGCCGGTCACGCCCGTGGTCGTCGATCAGCTCGGCCGCCCGCCGTGCCGCCCACGGCTCCAGCAGTAGCCGGAACCGGTACAGGTCGTCGAACTCCTCCAGCGTGAGCAGCGGCGTCGCGCGGTATCCCTTGAGCGGTTCCTTGACCGCCAACCCCTCCGACTCCAGCCGCGCCAGCGCCTCCCGCACCGGCGTCGACGACACCTGGAACTCCCGCGCCAGCCCGTCGATCGAGATCCGCGCGCCGGGCCGGATGACGTGGTCCATCAGCATCGTCTTGATGGCCTCGTACACGTCGTCGGCGAGCATCTGCCGCCGGAGCAGCCGCCGGTCCTGCGGCGCCACGGTCCCGAGGGTGGGTTCCGTCATCGGCTCTCTCCGGATCCTGGTCGCGGTCTTGACCCGGCCGGTCGTCTTCGGCAGGGTGGCACTGTAATCATGCATCATGCACGATTCGACCCGGGCTAGCTACGGGAAGGCAGAAAACGAATGGTGAGGTTCGAACAGGTCGGAGTCCTGCCCGAGCCGGGGGACAACGTTGCAATCGCCTCCCGCCGGCTCGAAGCCGGGACGCAGATCGAGCTCGGCGACGCTGTGGTCACGCTGCCACACACCGTGCTCGAGGGGCACCGCTTCGTAGTCGCTCCAGTGGCTCCCGGTGAGGCGCTGACCTCCTGGAATACCCCGTTCGCCCGCGCGTCCCGCGACCTGGTCCCCGGCGACTACGTGTGTACGCCGACCAGCCTCGCGGCAGTCACCGCCCGCGGGGTCGAGGGCCTTCCGGACGAGCCTTCGGCCACCAACGAGCCGCTCGACCCGTACGAGCTGGACGAGTCCGCACTGAACTTCGGCGCGCAGGTGACCAGTGTCGAGCAGCCCGGAACGTTCCTCGGCTACCCCCGCGAGCAGGGCCCGGCCGGCACACGCAACCACGTCGTTGTGATGGCGACCAGTTCCCGCAGCAGCGGGTTCGTCACCGAGCTCGCCCGTCGCTTCGACGGCGCGGCTGCCGGGGACGGCGTCGTACCCGTCGCTCACACCGAGGGCGGCGAGGACGAGGTCCCGAACAACCTGCATTTCCTGCTCGCGACGCTGGCCGGCTTCACCCTGAATCCGAACGTCGGCGCCGTACTGATCGTCGACACCGAGGACGACGTGGTGTCCGGCCAGGCGATCAAGGACTTCATGGCGGAGCACGACTATCCGTCGATCAAGGTCCCGTACGCGTACTTCACCCGCAGGGCCGGCTTCGAGCACGACCTCACCGAAGCCGGCGCGCTGGTCGAGCCGTGGCTGCCGGTCGTGGACGCCCAGCAGCGCGAGGAGGTCCCGCTCGCCGACCTCAAGATCGCTTTGCAATGCGGTGGATCCGACGCGTTCTCGGGTATCTCGGCCAATCCGCTGGCCGGTCTCGTCGGTGCGGAGGTGATCAAGCACGGCGGCGCCGCCGTACTCGCGGAGACCGACGAGCTGATCGGCGCGGAACCCTATGTGCTGAAGAACGTCCGCGACCTCGCGACCGCGCGGCGGTTCCTCGCCACCATTCGCTCGTTCAAGGAACGCGTCGGCTGGCACGGTCACACCGCGGAGGGCAACCCGTCCGGCGGCAACGTGTACCGCGGCCTCTACAACATCGTCCTCAAGTCGATCGGCGCGGCGCGGAAGTTGCCGCGCGAGGTGCGGCTGGACCACGTGATCGACTACGGCGAACCGCTGCCCGGCAACGGCTACATCTTCATGGACAGCCCCGGCAACGACCTCGAGTCGGTCGCGGGCCAGATCGGCAGCGGCTGCAACCTGATCTTCTTCACCACCGGGAACGGCTCGATCACGAACTTCCCGTTCGTGCCCACGCTGAAGTTCGTCACCACCCACGACCGGTACGAGCGTCTGCACGCCGAGATGGACGTGGACGCCGGCCGCTACCTCACCGGTACGCCGATGGCCGAGCTGACCGCGGACACCTTCGACCTGACCGTCCGGGTCGCGTCCGGCGAGCCGAGCGCGGGGGAGCGGGCCGGCCACAGCCAGGTGTCGATCTGGCGGAACTGGAAGCAGAGCGGTCCGCGCGAAGGCATCTCGATCACCACCGACGGCCGGATGAGCCGCAAGCTCCTCGACCTGCCGGCCGAGGACCGCGACGCTCCGCTGGACGGTCTTCCGCTGGCGGGTCTTGGCTCCAACGCCCGGGCTGCCGTACGGCTGTTGCAGGTTGACGACCGGCTGGTGCCGGAGGCCGTGGGGCTGATCCTGCCGACCAGCCTGTGCTCGGGGCAGATCGCGCTGCGGCTCGCGGCGCAAGGTGAACTGGAGAAGTGGGCCGGCGACGCGGTCACGCGGATGGTCGCGCTGCCGCACACCGAGGGCTGCGGCAGCAGTGGCGGCGCCTCCGAGGAGACGTTCGCGCGCACGATGCTCGGCTACCTGCTCCACCCCAACACGCGGATCGCGCTCCTGCTCGAGCACGGCTGCGAGAAGACCCACAACGACTACTTCCGGTCGCGCCTGGTCGAAGCCGGCGCGGACCCGTCCCGCTTCGGTTGGGCGAGCATCCAGGCCGACGGTGGCCTGGACGCGGTCGGCGCGAAGGTGCGCGACTGGTTCAACAGCTTCGACCTGGACGCTCCGGTCGAGCACGCCGGGACCCTCGGCGAACTCACCATCGGGCTGGAGGCGCGTGGCCCGCTGACCGCCGAGACCGCTGAGGCGCTGGCGTTGGTCGGTCGCGACATCGTCGGCTCTGGTGGATCCGTTGTCCTCTCGTCCCGAGGCGGACTGCTCGCGCACGACGGCTTCCGTCGTACGGCGTTCGGCTCGGACGCGGCCGTGGGGCCGACCATCGCGCACGGGCAGCGGTTCGCGGCGCGGGGGTGGCACGTGATGCGGATGCCTGGCACGGACTGGATGGAGACGGCGACCGGTTTCGGCGCGTCCGGCGTCCAGCAGATCCTCGCGCACGTTGCCGGCGGCACCTTGTCCGCACAGCGCTTCGTCCCGGTCGTTGAGTTCAGCAACGATCCCGAGACGGTGGCGAAGTACGGCGACGACCTCGACGCGGTGGCCACCGGCAACGCCGTGGACCAGGCCCGGATCGGTCTCGACACCATCGCGGCGGTGGCGAGCCGGCAGTTCGTTCCGAAGGCGGTTGCGTCAGGCAACGTCGGCTTCCAGATCACCCGCGGTCTCCTCGGCACCTCGATGTGAAAGGCATCTCTATGCATGTGGTCCGTTACCAGTCCCCGGACGGTCGGCCCGTTGTCGGTGTGCGTACCGATGACACCGTGGCGCCCGTCGAAGGCGTCGGCAGCTTCGCGGAGTTGCTGCGGCTCCCGCTCGACGACCTGAAGACAGCGGTCGCCAAGCTCGGGGAGCCGGTCCCGGTCGACGGCCTGAAGTTCCTGCCGCCTCTCGACGGGCGGGGTGAGGTCTGGTGTGCGGGCGTCACCTACGAGCGGTCCCGTGGTGCGCGGATGGAGGAGAGCACCGAGCAGTCCGTGTACGACAAGGTCTACACGGCCGATCGGCCGGAGCTCTTCCAGAAGGCCCCGGCTTGGCGCGTGGTGGCCGACGGTGAACCGGTCGGCATCCGCGTGGACTCGGGTCACGATGTACCCGAGCCTGAGCTCGCGGTCGTCGCCAACAGCCACGGCGAGATCGTCGGCTTCACGGTGTGCAATGACATGAGCTCGCGGTCGATCGAGGGCGTGAACCCGCTGTACGTACCGCAGGCCAAGCTGTTCGCCGGTGGCTGCTCGCTGGCGGCCGGCATCCGGCCCGCCTGGGAGGTCGAGAACCCGAAGGACCTGAGCATCGATCTGGTCATCGAGCGCGACGGCGACGAGGTGTTCGTGGGTACGACGTCCACCGCGAAGCTGGTGCGGGAGCTGCAGGACCTGATCGACGTACTGTTCGTGCCGAACGACTTCCCGGACGGTGTGATCCTGGCGACCGGAACCGGGATCGTGCCCGAGTTGGACTTCGCGCTGGCCGAGGGCGACGTCATCACGATCACGATCGCCGAGGTCGGCACGCTGACGAATACGGTGGCCGTCGGCCGGGAACCGTTCGCGTTCCTGGCGACCGAGAACCTGGAGGAGAAGCGATGATCCCGGACACCACCCCCGCCGAGCTCGAGCAGGCGCTGGCCGGCGCCGCGGCTGCCGCACCGGCGCTGGGCGCCGCGGAGCCCGCCGTACGGGCCGGGTGGATCCGCACGGTGGCGGATGCCCTGGACGCGGCGGCGGACGAACTGGTACCGATCGCGATGCGGGAGTCGTCGCTGCCGGAGGCGCGGCTGCGCGGCGAGGTCGCGCGGAGCACCGGCCAGCTGCGGATGTTCGCCGAGGTGCTGGAAGAAGGCTCGCTGCTCGAGGTCATCATCGACACCGCGGACGCGCAGGCGAAGCCGGTGCCGCGGCCGGATCTGCGCCGCGTCCTGGTGCCGCTCGGACCGGTGCTGGTGTTTGCCGCCAGCAACTTCCCGTTCGCCTTCAGTGTCTGTGGCGGCGACACCGCCTCGGCTTTGGCTGCCGGGTGTCCGGTGATCGTCAAGGCACACCCCGGTCATCCTGAGCTGTCCGCGCGGACCGCCGACGTGATGATCGCGGCGCTGGCCTCGGCCGGTGCCCCGGCTGGTTCGTTCGGTCTGATCCAGGGCTTCGACGTTGGTGTGACCGCGCTGAAGGACCCGCGGATCACGGCGGCCGGCTTCACCGGCTCGGTTCCGGCCGGCAAGGCGCTGCACGAGATCGCGGTCACCCGGCCGGAGCCGATCCCGTTCTACGGTGAGCTCGGCAGCCTGAACCCGGTCTTCGTCACCCAGGCCGCGATCGATGCCCGGGGCAAAGACATCGCGACCGGGTACGTCGGGTCGTTCACCCTCGGCGTCGGTCAGTTCTGCACGAAGCCGGGTCTGCTCTTCCTGCCCGCCGGCCACGGTCTGCAGGACCAGTTGGCGTCGTCGGTCGGTGGAGTCGCCGAGGCGCCGATGCTGAACGACCGCATCAAGGACGGCTTCGGCTCAGGCCTCGACCGGCTGCAGAAGGTCGACGGTGTTCGGGTCTGGGCGTCCGGTAGCGCGACGTTGCTGCAGACAACAGTCGCCGAGTTGCTGGCGCGTCGCGACGAGATCCTCGAGGAGTGCTTCGGACCGGTTTCGATCGTTGTCGAGTACAGCGGCGTGGAGGAGCTCCGCGCTGCTGTCGAAGCCTTCGAGGGAAACCTGACCGCGACGCTGCACGCCGAGTCGTCTGACACCTACTTGGCCGCGGAGTTGCTGCCGTTGCTGACGGCAAGGGCCGGAAGGGTGCTGTGGAACGGCTGGCCGACCGGTGTCGCCGTGTCGTGGGCACAGCACCACGGCGGGCCGTTTCCGTCGACCGTCGGCTCGATCCACACCAGCGTCGGCGTGACCGCAGCCCGCCGGTTCCAGCGACCGGTTGCCTACCAGGACACGCCGGACGCGGTGCTGCCCGACGTACTCAAGGATGCGAACCCGAGCGGCATCAGCCGCCGGGTGAACGGGACCGTGACTACAGGTGAGGTGCCTCGATGACCGATCTGCCACCGACCAGCGACCCGCGCGACGCCTCCGTGCCGCCGGACAGCGGTGATCCGACGCCGGAGAAGACCGGGACGGCCGGCGTGCCGGAGCGTCCCGACGCGCCGATCGGGCGGCGGAGTTTCGACCACTGGTTCGGTGAGAAGGACCGCAACGGCTTCATCCACCGGTCCTGGATGCGTGCGCAGGGCTTCTCCGACGAGGTGTTCGACGGCCGCCCGGTGATCGGCATCTGCAACACCTGGTCCGAGCTCACCCCCTGCAACGCGCACCTGCGCCGGCTGGCCGACTCGGTGAAGCGCGGCGTCTGGCAGGCCGGCGGGTTCCCGCTCGAGTTCCCGGTGATGTCGCTCGGCGAGACCATGCTCCGGCCGACCGCCATGCTGTTCCGGAACCTGCTCAGCATGGACGTCGAGGAGTCGCTGCGCGGCAACCCCATCGACGGGGCCATCCTGCTGACCGGCTGCGACAAGACCACACCGGGCTCGATCATGGGCGCCGCGAGCGTCGACCTGCCCACCCTGGTGGTGACCGGCGGTCCCATGTTGAACGGTAAATTCCGCGGCTGCGACATCGGCTCGGGTACGGCGGTCTGGCGGTTCACTCAGGACCGCAACGCAGGCCGGATGACCGAGGCCGACTACGCGGCGGCCGAGTCCGGCATGTCCCGCAGCAACGGACACTGCATGACCATGGGTACGGCGTCCACGATGGCGTGCATGGCCGAGGCGCTGGGCCTGCAGCTGACCGGTTCCGCGGCCATCCCCGCGGTCGACTCCCGCCGCTACTCGATCGCTCAGCAGGCCGGTCAGCGGATCGTCCAGATGGTCCACGAAGACCTGAAGCCGAGCGACATCCTGACCCGCGACGCCTTCGCGAACGCGGTCCGCGCGAACGCGGCGATCGGCGGCTCGACCAACGCGGTCATCCACCTGCTCGCGATCGCCGGCCGGGTCGGCGTCGACCTGACGCTGGACGACATGGACGAGTGGGCCCGCGGCGTGCCGTGGCTCGTCGACCTGCAGCCGTCCGGCAAGTACCTGATGGAGGACTTCTACTACGCCGGCGGCCTGCCCGCGGTGATGAAGGAGATCCTGCCGTTGATCAAGGCCGACGCGATCACCGTGACCGGCAAGACCATGGGCGAGAACGTCGCCAACGCGGAGCGGACCGACTGGAGTGGTCAGGAGGGTCAGCCGGCGACCGCCGTGATCCGGCCTGTCGGCGATCCGCTGGGCAGTGGCGCGGGAACCGCCGTACTGAAGGGGAATCTCGCGCCGGACGGTGCCGTGATCAAGCAGTCTGCGGCGTCCGAGCGGTTGTTGCAGCATCGCGGTAAGGCACTGGTGTTCAGCAGCATCGAGGAGTACGACAAGGCCGTCGAGGACCCGGATCTCGACGTCGACGAGGACACCGTGCTGGTGCTGCAGAACTCCGGCCCGCGGGGCTACCCGGGGATGCCCGAGGTCGGCAACATGACGATCCCGCGCAAGCTGGCCGAGATCGGTGTCGACGACATGGTGCGCATCTCGGACGCCCGGATGAGCGGTACGGCGTACGGCACCGTCGTACTGCATGTCACTCCGGAGGCGGCTGTTGGTGGGCCGTTGGCGTTGGTGCGGACCGGTGACTGGATCGAGCTGGACGTGCCGGCGAGGCGGTTGCATCTGGACGTGCCGGACGAGGAGCTGGAGAAGCGGCGCGCCGACTGGCAGCCGCCGGCGCCACCGACCGATCGCGGCTGGGCACGGCTGTACGTCGACCACGTGACGCAGGCCAACCAGGGCTGCGACCTGGACTTCCTCATCGGCCGAACCGGTTCGGCCGTAGCCAGGCAGAGCCACTGATGGCATCCGCACAACAACCCCCGACCGAAGCGAGGGTTTCGTCTTGGGGACCATTTGAAGCTGTCCGGGGGCTCCGGCCGAAGGGTGTGATCCCGCAGGTCACGCCGATCCGCCGGTTGCTCTCGGATGTCCCGACCTCAGCAGATCCGTACGCCGAAGCGCAGGCAGCGCTCGAACCCCTGCGATCCCGCATCGCCCCTGATGCGCGGATCGCCGTGACCGCGGGCAGCCGTGGCATCCACGACCTCGTCCCCGTGGTCAAGGCGGCTGTCGACTGGCTGAAGTCGGCGGGCGCAGCGCCGTTCGTCATCCCCGCGATGGGATCGCACGGCGGCGCGACCGCGGACGGTCAGAAGGAGATGCTCGCCGGGCTCGGCATCACGCCGGAATCCGTCGGCTGCCCGATCGAGGCGACCATGGAGACGGTGGTCGTCGGAACGCTGTCCGACGGCACCGAGATCCACCACGATGCGATTGCCGCCAAGGCGGACGGCGTACTCCTGGTGAACCGGGTCAAGCCGCACACCGACTTCCGTGGCCCGATCGAGAGCGGGATCGCCAAGGTTCTCGCGATCGGCTTGGGCAACCACGTCGGTGCGGCCTCGCTGCACGCCGGCGGCATCCCGTCACTGGGCGGGAACGTCGAGGCGGCCGCCCGCATGGTCGTTGCGCAGGGCAAAGTTCTTGGTGGGCTGGCGATCCTGGAGAACGCACGGGAGAAGACCGCCGCGGTCGAGTTGCTCCAGCCGGACGGCATCGCTGGTGTGGCCGAGCAGGCGTTGCTGCAACGAGCGGGCGCGTTGCTCGGCCGGCTGCCGTTCGACGAGCTGGACGTGTTGGTGATCGATGAACTGGGCAAGGACAAGTCCGGGGCCGGCATGGACACGAACGTGATCGGCCGGTGCTGGGTGCACGGGATCCCCGAGTTCGACTCGCCGTCGATCGCGACGATCAGCGTGCACTCGCTCACCCCGGCGTCGCACGGGAACGCCTCCGGCCTCGGCCTGGCCGACGTCATCCCGGCGCGTCTGCTGGAGCAGGTGGACTTCCGGGTCAGCTACGTCAACGCCCTGACGTCCGGCGCCGGGGGAGCCCGCCGCTCCCGGTTGCCGATGGTGATGGAAGACGACGAGGCCACTGTGCTCGCCGCCGCGACGATGTGCGGCCGGCGCGACTGGTCCGAGCTCCGGCTGGCCCGGATCAAGGACACCTTGTCCCCGAACGAGTTGTTGGTGACGCCGGCACTGCTGACCGAGGTGAGTGACCGCTTCGACCTGGAGATCACCGGGCCGGCGCGGGACCTGACAGCGGCCGGCCGGCTCGGACCCTGGAGAGACGCATGAACCTTCGCGAGGCACACGCACTGCTGGCCGATCGTGGTTTCCGCCCGGGCGGCGCGTCCGCGCGCACGTTCCCGGACGGGGCGCCGTACAAGGTGGAGATCCCTTCGTGTGAAGGGCCGCGGGTGATGACCGCGGTGCTGGAGGAAGCCAAGACCCGCGGCGTACGGATCGACCGGGTGTCGCAGGGCAGCGGCGTGATGATGCTGACCGACGGCGAGATCGAGGAGATGCTCTCGCTCGGTACGTCGGCCGGAGTCGAGGTCTGCCTGTTCCTCGGTCCGCGCGGTGCGTGGGACATCGGTGGTCAGGCCAAGGTCTCCGCGGCTGTCGGCGGTGTTGCGCGGGGCAACGAGATGGTTGCGGCGTCGCTCTGTGATGCGTTCCGGGCCGTCGAGCTCGGGGTGCGGAGCCTGCTGGTCGGGGACATCGGGGTATTGGAGCTCCTCGGTGAGCTGAAGGTCGACGGGTCGTTGCCGTCGGACCTGGTGCTGAAGACGTCGGTGCTGATGCCGTTGCCCAATGCCCCGACTGCTCGGTTGTACGAGCGGTTGGGGGCGACGAGTCTGAACGTGTCGACCGACCTGCCGGTGCCGGTGCTGGCGGAGATCCGATCGGTGACGTCGGTGCCGATCGACATGTACATCGAGGTTCCTGACGATCAGGGTGGGCATGTGCGGTTCTACGACGTACCGGAGATTGTCCGGGTCGCGGCGCCGGTCTATCTGAAGATGGGTCTGCGGAACGCACCGAACATCTATCCGGTGGGTGCGCATCTCACCGGGACGGCGGAGGCGCTCGGGCGGGAACGCGTACGGCGGGCGGAGTTGATCCTGCGGCTGCTGGCCGAACAGGATGAGGCATGACGCCTGCTGATCCACTGGTCGCCCGGTTGCGTTCGGCCCTGGGCGACAACGCGGTTGTCGACGATCCCGACGTACTGGACAGTCATCGCAATGACCACGCGACCTTCTGTACGGCCGGCGTACCGCGGCTGCTGGTGCGGCCATCGTCGACCGCTGACGTCTCGGAGGTTCTGAAGGCTGCCGGGTCATTCGGTGTGCCTGTGGTGACGCAGGGAGCCCGGACCGGGTTGTCGGGTGCGGCGAACGCGTTAGACGGTTGCCTGTTGCTGTCGACCGCGCGGATGAACCAGATCCTGGAGGTCTCGGTCGAGGACCAAGTCGCCGTGGTGCAACCGGGTGTCGTGAACGCCGACCTGTCCCGGGCCGTGCTGGAGAAGGACCTCTTCTACCCGCCGGATCCGTCGTCGTGGGAAATGTCCACGGTGGGTGGCAACATCGCGACCAACGCCGGTGGGCTGTGTTGTGTGAAGTACGGCGTGACGTCGGACTTCGTGCGCGGACTGGAGGTGGTGCTCGCGTCGGGTGAGGTCGTTCGCACCGGCCGGCGGTCGGCGAAGGGCGTCGCCGGGTACGACCTGACGCGATTGATCGTCGGATCCGAAGGCACGCTGGGCGTTGTCACCGAGGCGACGCTCGCGCTGCGCCCTGCTCCCGAGGCCTCGTTGACCGCGGCGGCTACCTTCCTGTCCATCGAAGAGGGGATCGCTGCCGCGGCCGCGGTCATGTCCTCCGGCCTCCGCCCCTCGCTGCTCGAATTCCTGGATCGTCCAACGTTGCGGGCCATCCAGGACTATCGCGACATGGGACTCCCCGCCGACGTCGGATCAATGCTGATCGCGCAGTCCGACCGCGGCCGGCGCGCCGCGGAGGACGTGGCGCGCATCGCGGCGATCTGCACCGAGCATGGCGCCGTCGACGTCGCCGAGGCTTCGGACGCCGAGGAGTCCCGGATGCTTCTCGAGGCCCGTCGCCTGGTCAATGCAGCTCTCGAACCCCTCGGTGTCACTCTCATAGACGACGTCGCCGTACCGCGCTCGAAGCTGGTCGCGTTGCTCCGCGGCATCGCCGAGATCGGCACGAAGTACGACGTACTGATCTGCTGCCCCGGCCACGTCGGTGACGGCAACATGCACCCCACCGTCGTCTTCGACCGCGACGACCCCGACGCCGAGGCCCGAGCCCTGCAAGCCTTCGGCGCCGTGATGGAACTGGGCCTGTCGCTGGGCGGCACGATCACCGGCGAACACGGCATCGGCAAACTCAAACGCCACTGGCTCGCCCAGGAACTGGGCCCGGTGGGTTTGCGTCTGCAACGCGAGATCAAGGCCGTCTTCGACCCCGGCAACCTTCTGAACCCCGACAAACTCTTCCTCTGAGTCCCCCTGCCCGGAGTCGAACCAGGAACCCGGCCTTCGGAGAGCCAGGCGAGAAATCCGTCACCAGGGGGATTCGGGTACGCCGCCTGCGGGGGCGACGTACCCGCAGCTTCTACTCCTCGACCGAGACGACGCGGACCCAGTCGGAGCAGTCGGCTTCACACCAGACGTGATCGCCACGGTGGGCGATCCGGTCACGCTGTACATGCCCACAGGCAAGGTGCACCCGGCGCAGCGCATGACCCTGCTTCACTGGAGCACCGGTCCTACCGCCGGGCACTCGCTTCCTGTTCCTGAGGTCGGCCATGGCCGGTCCTCCTCTCTTCTCATCTTGTTTATTGCCCAAGGCATCCTTGTGCGTGCAGGAGACAGGATTCGAACCTGCTCAGCCCGAAGGCGACGGGGTTACAGCCCGCCCCGCCTCTCCCACGGCGGCGCTCCTACAGGTATCGACGGACTGCTTCGCAGTACTGCCGAAATTCGTGGGGGAACTTCTCGCTCAACCTGTGTTCCTCACCAACTACGTCCCGGTGCATCGCCGCGGCGGCCAACGGCAACGTCGCCAGCACCCATCCGGACCGGGTGAGAAGGCCGATTCCCAGGTGCAGCAGGGTGCAGCCGACGTACATCGGATTACGGCTCACGCAGTACACCCCGGTCGTCACCAGCTCGTCCGGCTCTGCAAGCTCCGTCGGTGCGGCAGCTTTCACGGCGGCAGCAACGATCAGGCTCCCGGCTCCAACTGCCGCCCATCCAGCCGAGCGCCGGCGCATCAACCGCCACGGGCGGACCTGCTCGAGCGCGATCCCAGCCGCGATCCCGGCCAGGCCGGCTTCGGGGATCGGCACATTCCGCAGCGCGGCGGTCAGACCGGCGTTCGTAGTGCTTCCTCGATGGCGCGCGTGAAGGCACCCGGTTGCTCGATGTGCGGGACGTGTCCGGCCGCATCGATCACCTGCAACGGCCAGCCGAGCCGAGCCCTCGCTTCCTCGGCAAGCGCCAGCGGTACGAATCGGTCCTGCGCTCCCCAGACCAAAGTTGTCGGCACGTCGACGAGCTCGTGGACCTGTTGGGTACCTGTTGCCACCAGTTGGCGCATCGTCCGCTTGACGTGTGGCACACGTGCGCGGCTCCGCGTGTAGGCGGTGAAGGAGTTGAACCAGTCCGGGTCCCGCTCGCGTACACGGTCCAGGTTGGCGAACGCCCAGCGTTCGAACCTCTCCATGTTCCGCTCGGAAGGCCGAACCGCGAACCTGACCGCCATCACCCGAAGTCCAAGTGGCATCCGGTACGCCCCGACTCCCGGCGCACCGTAGAGAACCAACCGCTGGAGCAGCTTTCCACGTCTCCCTGCGTAGCGTGCCGCCAGCGTCCCTAGCAGTGAATGCGCGACCAAGGTCGGCGCCCGGTCACACGTCAACCGAAGCAGATCGGTGAACCATGCGTCGAAGGTCGCGGTATCCAGGCGATCAACCGGATCAGACTCGCCAAGCCCTGGTGCGTCGGGAATGACGAGCCGGTGCTCCTCCGCCAACCGGGAGATCACCGGTGCCCAGTAGATCCCTCCACACTCGATTCCCCCGTGCAGCAAGACCAGCGGCGGGCCATCGCCACCGACGAGCATCGTCGTCGGAATACCGGCAATCTCGACCCGCTGCTCATCGACTGCAAGCCCTCGCAGCAACCGCGCCCTCTCGTCCATGGCTCACCTCGGTACCAACCGTAGGCACTGGCTACTCGCTTCCGCTTCCGAAGAACCACGCAACCAGGTGGGGCCAGACCTGCGGAGAACCACGTACCCCGTACCGGATTCGAACCGGTGATCTTCCGGATGAGAACCGGACGTCCTGACCACTAGACCAACGGGGCCTGGCAGGGGCGGCCGGTCCATCCCGGCCGCCCCAGCGGTGAGAGTGAGATTCGAACTCACGGACCAACCGAAGCCGATCGACGGTTTAGCAAACCGCTGCCCCTGCCCACAGGCGGACCTCACCTCGAATCGTGCCTTACGACAGGAGGTACTCCCCGGCGCCCACCTGTCCTGCGCCTGACGACGCCGGACAGATTCATCCGACGCCAGCTACCTCCTGTTGTTACGTCCCCCAACAACGCCGAACCACCGCACCAGGCACTTCACTACCCCAACTCCGCCGCGCGCCGCCGACCTCACCCCGCCGACCTCCGCGGGACCTCCCCGCCGACCTCCGACTCCGCCGCCCGCCGTCTCCCCTGACGACGGCGGGCGGCGCATCCTGTGGATAACTCCCACGTCCTCAGCCCTCGCACTTGTACGCTTAGTGCAGAGGAAGAGGCGCACGGCAGGCAGGCCCACGACCGCGGACCCGCCCACCGCTTCAGCCCTTGACGCAGATGACCTGCTTGAGGTGGGCGACGACCTCGACCAGGTCCGATTGGGCCGCGATGACGGACTCGATGTCCTTGTACGCCGCGGGGATCTCGTCGATCACCCCGGCGTCCTTGCGGGACTCGACCCCCGTGGTCTGCGCGACCAGGTCGTCGACCGTGTACCGGCGCTTCGCCTCGTTGCGGCTCATCCGCCGGCCTGCCCCGTGCGAGGCCGAGTAGAACGACCGCTCCGACCCAAGACCGCGGACGACGTACGACCCCGTGCCCATCGACCCCGGGATCAGCCCGAGGTCTCCGCGCCCGGCCCGGATCGCACCCTTGCGGGTGACGAGCAGGTCGAGCCCGTCGATGCTCTCCTCGGCCACGTAGTTGTGATGGCACGAGATCGGCTGCTCGAACCGCACCTCCTGCTCGAACGACTCCCGCACCGCCTGCATCACCAGCGCCAGCATCACCGCACGGTTGCCCGACGCGTACTGCTGCGCCCACGTCAGGTCCCGCCGGTAGGCCTCCATCTCCGGCGTACCCGACAGGAAGACCGCGAGATCACGGTCCGGCAGGTCCGCGTTGTGCGGCAGGTCCCGCGCGATCCGCATGTGCCGCTCGGCGAGTTCCTTGCCGATGTTTCGGCTGCCCGAGTGCAGCATCAGCCACACGCGGTCCTCGTCGTCGAGGCAGACCTCGATGAAGTGGTTGCCGCCACCCAGCGAACCCATCTGCTTCTTCGCCTTCGACTCCCGGTCCTGCACCCCGTCGTGCAGGCTGGTGAACGACCCCCACAGCCGCTCCCATCCCCGCGGGTCCAGCCCGAGCCGCCGGATGCTCACCGGGTCCTCATGCGCCCGGAACCCAACCGGTACGGCGGCCTCGATCCGCGAACGGATCGCCGACAGGTCATCCGGCAGGTCCGCGGCCGTCAGCGAGGTCAGGACACCTTCCATCCCGCACCCGATGTCGACACCGACCGCGGCCGGCGACACCGCCTGGTACATCGCGATCACCGACCCCACGGTCGCGCCCTTGCCGAGGTGCACATCCGGCATCACCCGGACGCCGTACACCCACGGCAGGGCCGCGATGTTCCGCAGCTGCCGCAGCGCCTGCGCACCCACCTCGTACTCCTGCGCCCACATGAGCGTGGAGCTCTTGGCCCCACTCAGCTCCACCGGAAACTCCACGTTCATCTCCTCACCCTCCTCGTTCGTGTGCATGCGGTGGAAGTGGGACTCGAACCCACACATCCGGTGAAGGATCGACCGTTTTCGAGACGGCTGCCGGTAGGCCAACGCTCGGCTTATTCCACCTGAGAGCTGCCAGGGCAGGGCTCGAACCTGCGGGACCTCGGATCAGAACCGAGGGTGGGTCACCGTCGCCCACCTGGCATCACGCTCCGACGCGAGACCTGGGTGGGGTTTCGCGTCAGAGCGCCAACTCGGCACGGGAAGGGATCCACGGCTGCCACAGCAGCGGCATGCCGGCCTCTTCGGGCGTGCGTGAGCCCTTCTTCTCGTTGCAGGACGAGTGTGCGGCGACAGCGTTCAGCCACTCGCCGCGTCCACCGCGCGACCGCGGAACCACATGGTCCATCGTCGTGGCACCGGGCCTACCGCAGTAGGCGCAGGTGTGCTTGTCCCGCTTCAGTACGCCGGCCCGCGTGTACTGCAGCCGGCCGGACGCGTACCGCCACTTCGTCACGACGTACCGGACGAGACGCAGTACCCGGGGGAGGGGGAATGGTCCGATGCTCGCGCCGTCATGCGCTTCCTCGACGACGGCGACCTCCCGGACGAGCATCCGGATGGCATGCTGGACCGACACGACATGCAGTTGCTCGTACGAGGCGTTGAGCACGATCACACCGCTCATGTGGTTCCTCCTCCCATCCAGTGTGCCCGACAGCTCGCAGTCAGGTCGGTGATCTCGGTGTCGGTCGTGTGGTGCGGCTCCAGGGACTCGAACCCTGAACCTCCTGGTCCTAAGCCAGGCGCCTCTCCCAATTGGGCCAGAGCCGCAGGTACTGCGTTCTGTCACGTACGGCGACCGGACGGGCCCAACGGGGCCCGGCCGACCGTCGTACCTGGGGGTGTCCGGCGGGGCTCGAACCCGCTTCCTCCGGGTCCACATCCCGGCGCCTCGCCCGCTTCAGCCTCGGACACAGCACGCCCGGCAGGACTTGAACCTGCACGCTCCTGCTTCGTAGGCAGGTGCTCTCTCCGATTGAGCCACGGGCGCTGAGCGCCCTGCGCCGGATGTGGTGCGGATTTCCGTCGCAGGGCACGTTCGTGGCGCCCGCTCGGCCGGTAGCAGAGCATCCTGCGGGCGCCTGGTCCAGCTGGAGGGACTCGAACCCCCGTCGTCCTCATCCCAAATGAGGTGGCCCGGCCACTGGCCCACAGCTGGTGACGTCCCCGGGGCGTTGCGAGCCCCAGGGACGGGTGCCCGAGCCTGCCCGGCTCGTACGAGCCGGCGGTCCCGGGCGTCTTCCCCGGCGCACGGGTGGCGCCGCAGGGAAGGTCTCCCGGGCCGTCGGTGACCCGGGAGAAAATGCGATGAATGTCCAGTTGTCAATTGTTCGAGTCGGTATCCGTGAATACCGGAAAAAGCATCGGTGGAAGGAATCGAACCCTCGTGACCCGGGTTTGGAATCCGGTCCGCAACCATTGCGCACCGACGTGGTGAAATGTGGCAAAAGAAAAGAGCCGCCTGGTGCCGGTGACCCGGCTCAGACGGCTCCTGGGATGATCTCCCGCTGGAGATCACACAGGTGGGCCGCCCAGACTCGGGCTCAGTTCGGTCCCGCTGAGCTGGTGATAGAAGGCATCGATGTGCACTGATCGCAGGCACGCCGACAAAGCCATGGCATCCAACCGCCACGCTTTCCTCGGGTTCCACTCTCGGTACACGATCACTCCTAGGTCTGTAGTCCTTGCGGGGATTAGTCTGGCGCATCCCTCACAACCGCGTCAACGCATTTGCCGTTTCAATTGTTCCCGCGCTATTTCCTGCCCCTTCCGACGTACCCAACCCCCAACAGGTTCCGCCGCCATCCACCGACCAGCCGTCGTACCCCGATCTCCACTACCGACCGCCCATCCCGCCCCAGGCCCCTCAACCACCCACCCCGCCAGGCCGCCCCCGACGCCTCTCGGCGCCGTTCGATCCCTATCCGATTCGGAATCATCCCCACCCTCCCGCTACACTCTTGCCTCGGCGCACGCGCCACCCGCCGCCTTAGCTCAGTCGGCAGAGCGTCTCACTCGTAATGAGAAGGTCGTCGGTTCGATTCCGACAGGCGGCTCCACCCGAACCCCCAGGTCAGAGGGCAGTTTCCTCGCCCGGGGGTTCTTCGTTTCCCCCTCGATCGCAACACCGCCCCGGTCCTGACCGCGAAGCCGCAGATCTTGCCGACGCGGCGCAGCGGCCGCCGGCACGATGGTCAGCCCAGTTCGAACAGGGGCTTGGAGTCGCTCAGCGGCGATCGATCATCAGCCTGTCTCCCGATTCGTTGCGGGGCTGCTCTTCCGGCGCGTGGTTAGGACGTACTTCACCGACTCCACTGCGAGGAACGCGGTGATGACGGCGATCAGGACGGGTGCGGTCTCCAGGGCCCCCAGCTGGGTCATGAACGCGGCAAGCAGCACCAGCGCGAACGGCGCAGAGATCACGGCTCCGGGAACCGCGGCGAGCATGCACGTGAACGCAAGGCCCAAGGGCACTCCGGGGATCACCTGGTGCACGAGCACTCCGGCCGTCCCCCCGATGAACAGCGTTGGGAAGATCGGCCCGCCCACGAACCCGCTGGCCTCGCTGACGGCGAAGGTGAGGATCTTGGCGATCACCAGGGCGGCCAGGAAGCCCGCACCGAGCGTCCCGCCGCTCTCCACCACGGTCTTTAGCTGGTCACTGCCCGTGAACATCGTCAGCGGCAGGATCACGCCGACGACGCCGAAGGCGACGCCACCGATCAGGGGCCGAACGACGGCCGGCACCTTGAGCCGGCCGAACATCACTACCGCCAGCTTCATCACGGTGGCCAGCAGCGTCACCACCACCGCAGCGAACAGCCCTAGGCCGATTCCGGCCAGCAACTGCCAGTCCTCGAACTTGTACGACGGCACCTGATAGGCGTCGAGGAAGAAGGCGCCGGCGACGGCGAAGTAGATCCCGAAAGAGACGCTGGAGGAAACGATCGTGGCGGCCAGGGTCTTGGCCATGCGTTGTCCGCCGGGGCGGGCGACCTCCAAGATGAGCATGACCACGATGACCGTGCTGGAGAACAGGCCGCCGTAGGCGCCGGCGAACCCGGCGAGCGTGTTCACCTTGCCGTCCTCATCGTTCAGCCGTCGTCGACGCGAGACCCACCCGCCGGCCCCACCGCCCATGGCGCCGAGCGCCTGCTCCGGGCCGAGGCTGGCGCCTCCGACCAAGGACACGGCCGACACGGCCACGATCCCCGGCACCGATCGACCGTCGACATGCGCGTGCTCGAGGTCGTCGATCAGGCTCGGGATCTTGTCTGGAAGGTGGGTCCACATCCGCAGGAGGCCGACCACGACGCCCGCGGCAGCCGTGACGCCCACCCACCACCACTGCCCGCCTAGCCACCCCGTATCCGAAGCGGTGTACCAGTTGTCCCCGACCCCGATCAAGCCCATGAACAGCAGGGCGACGACGGCGCCGAAGACGCCGAGCCCGAGCGCGTTCACCATCAGCACCCAGAACTGTGGCGTCTGTGGGAACGGCGGCGCCGGCGCCGATCCTGACCCGGCGCTCATGAACCGTGTTCCTTCTGCATCGTCCGCATGTGGGCCTCCCCCCGTAGGACCTCCCCGGCCCCGCGGTTTGATTCAGTGTCTACCGGCTCGCCCTCGGCGGGAACATGCCGATGCATTGGCGATCGGGGACGGCTCACTCCCGGGCGAGGTTGTCCCAGTACCCTTCCTGCGACCATGCGCCCCACCAGAGTGCAGCACCAGAGCGCGACGGAACTTTCCCGCCGGCGCGAAGCGCAGGCAGCCGACGGACGGACGGGCGTTCGGCGGTGCGGATCCGTTGTTCGCTACGTGCTGCGGGCGGGTGGCCATGTCGCCGAGAACCACATCGAGCCTGATCGGTTTCCCGTCGATGCCATCGACTGTTGCCGGTGGGACGATCGTGGTTATTGCGCTCCAGGAGGGATCGGACGTCATGGTTCGTTTGTTGGTGATGCGCCGGTTCGAGGCGTTCAAGCGCGCCCCGCTGTCCGTGCGCAAGGCGATGGCGGTGATCGTCGCCGCAACGCTCGTGAGTGTGCTGGTCGGCGGCGTGCTGATCACCCTGGTGGATCCGGAGGAGTTCCCGAACCTGGGCACGGGGCTTTGGTGGGCGTTGCAGACGGTGACCACGGTCGGGTACGGCGACGTGACCCCCGAGAACACCGCTGGGCGGTTCGTGGGGGCGCTGTTCCTGCTGGAGGCGATCGCGTTCGTGACGATCGTGACCGCGGTGATCACCTCCAGCTTCGTGGAGCGGGCGCGCCAGGAGCGGATCGCCGACTCCGAGACCGCGGAGTCGGCGGGAATGGAGCAGCTGACTGCCCAACTCGCGGAGATCACCTCGAGGCTGGACCGGATCCAGCAAACCCTCGAGTCCCGGGGATGAACCGCAGCGCGCACCGCGCTCAGCTCAACGTCCGCGCCTTCAGTGACCGGCCAGCAGGTTCTTCAGGGCGGCAATGATGACCGCGCCCACAAGCACGCAGAGCGAGTAGACCACGGCCCGGGACAGCGACGCGCCCGCGTTCCGAGCCACGGCGAACCCGATCAGGGAGATCAAGGCTGCGAGGAGGAACTCGGCGCCCTCGAGTTCTGAGGAGTCGGGCAGTAGGAGCACGCCGGCGGAGACGATCAATGCGACGGCGGCCGCGCCGGCCAGCTGGGCTCGCGGTCCTCGCGAATCTGCACGCTTATGTACCTTGACGGTTACGTAACCACTTCGGTACATTGATCGGGTGGAAGCAGTATTGCGGGCATTGGCGGACGAGAGCCGGCGCAAGGTGCTGGAGGCGCTGGCCACCGGGGAAAAGACCGCGGGCGAGCTGGGGGCCATGCTGCCGATTGCCCGCCCGGGCGTATCCCGGCACCTGCGGGTGCTGCGTGACGCGGGTCTGGTCGAGGTTCGTCAGCAGTCGCAGCGGCGCATCTACAGCCTCCGCCCGCAGGCTCTCGCCGAGGTCGATGAATGGCTGGACCGATACCGGGCCTTGTGGGAGCAACGGCTGGACGCCCTGCACACCGAGATCGCCCGAGGAAAGCACGAGCAGAGGAGCACCAGATGACCGACAACGCAGGTCGCCGTACGCGCGTCCTGGGCAGGCTACGATCAGCCGGCGGTACGGGCGTCGTACGCATCGAGGACCGCTACGACACCGATATCGACGATCTGTGGTCCGCCCTCACCGATCCGCGCCGTCTAGCCCGCTGGTACGGCGACGTCGACGGTGACCTCCGCCGCGGCGGGCAGTTCACCCTGTACCTCGAAGCCGCCGGCTTGTACGCGGTCGGGCAGGTGGAAGTGTGCGAACCTCCGCGGCGGCTGCAGGTGGTGACCAGGGAAACCGACGAGTCCTGGCAGCAAGGTGACGGCGTGCCACCCTTCGACCAGACGGTCGAGGCAACGCTGACCGCCGACGGAGGCCAGACCGTCCTGGTCATCGAGACCGACGGCATGCCCCTGGACAAGATTGCCTTCTACGGCGCCGGGTGGCAGATCCACGCCGAAAATCTGGCCGCCTATCTCGCCGGGCGTGAGCGCGGCGACACCGGGGCGCGGTGGGGCGAGCTCGTCCCTCCCTATCTGGAACTGGCAACAACCATCGGCTAGCACCTCCGCAGCGTGCAAGACCGACGCAAGTGCGCGGCTGAGGCGTAGGTTTATCTGCTCATGGCTGTCGCAAGCAGTGGCCCTGCGTGCTCCTCAACGAGAGGCATCCACTCCGGCCAGTCCAACGTCCGACCAAGGAGGCGCACTGCAGTCCAGTACTCGATCATGTTGTCAGTGGACTGCAGCAACCGCTCAATCCAGGCGAAGACATCGCGCAGGGCAGCCGGGTCGCCAATCGCGTCGGGCATCACATCGTGGCGGAACACCCAGTCGACGCGCCCCGCGGGATCTATGCCGGCGTCGGCTTCAAGAGCGGCCGCTGCCTGCGGAAAGATCCTGAGGAACTCCCCTTCGATGTTGTCGCTTGTGAGGAGCACGCCGACACGCTAGCTCAGGCCGGAGTCAACTCATCGCGAGTGCACCAGACAGCGGGCTCCGCGAGAGGCTAGAAAGTCTGGCGAGATCGTGGGACGCCGGCCTACGCGCGCTCATGCCGAGGTCAGTACGGCTGATCTTGATGTGCTGCTGCCGCTAGCATCGTCGTCATGGCAACGCGGCTTGTTCAAATCAACATGAAGGCTCGGGACGACGCCGCGCTGGGCGGTTTCTGGGCGGAGGCGCTCGGCTGGGGAATCTCCAGCGAGGGACCCGGTGTGACCAACCTCGAGCCCGAGGGCTTCGTCTATCCCGACCCCGTCGCCGTCTGCATTGACCTCGTCGCCTCCCAAGAACCCAAGACGGTGAAGAACCGCGTGCACGTCGACCTCGCCACGACGTCGACGGACCATCAGGCGGAGGTGGTCGCGCGCCTGAAGGATCTCGGCGCAACACCCGCCGACGTAGGCCAGGGCGACGTCCCATGGACGGTCATGGCCGACCCTGAGGGCAACGAGTTCTGCGTGCTGGACCCCCGACCGCTCTACCGAGACACCGGACCGATCGCGACGGTGGTGGTCGACTGCGCGGATCCGCGAGCCATGGCCCGCTTCTGGGGCGAGGCCATGGACTGGACCCTGCACGAGGTGACCGACCACAACGCGGTACTGCGTTCCGCCAAGGGCGTCGGCCCATATCTGCAGTTCCGCCGCACACCCGACGTGAAGACCGTGTGGAACCGAGTCCATCTCGACCTCCGTCCATACCCAGGTGACGACCCAGAGGCAGAGGCGGCCAGACTGCGGACTCTCGGCGCCACCGCGATCGACCTGGATCCAAGCGTTGTCTCGTGGATGGTCCTCGCCGACCCGGAAGGCAACGAGTTCTGCCTCCTCGCCCCAGGCTGAGCGGCAGACGGGAAGACGTGGAGCTTGGGTGCGGAGGTGCGCTGTGACCTCGGCCGTTAGCGGGCAAACAGCTTCCAGTGCCCCTCGGAGACGACGTCGACGTTTCCATCGATCACTTTGAGGGCGGTCTGATCGTCTGTCGCGTACGCCCGTACCGGCATGGTGGCCGCCCATTTCTCGGCGCTGGCCATGGTGTTGTTCAGGAAACCCGGGTAGTCCAGGTGCGGAAACATCGAGAAATCGACTATGCCCAGCGTTTTGTCGCCACCACCGGGCGGGCTCCAGCGAACGAACCTCTCCCCGATGCTGGGGGTCATCACCATGCTCCCGGCGCTCAATCCCACGTAGACTGCGGGCAGCGACGGCAAGAGGTCTGCCAGTCCGGACTGCTGCATCCAGTAGCACAGATACATGGGATCGCCGCCTCCCACCAGCAGGGCGTCAGTCTCCTGAACCAGGGGAACCCAAACCTCTTCATCGATGCTGGGCAGCGCGGTGAGCTCCAGCACTCCCAGGGACTTCCAACCCAGTTCGGTCATGGGGCAGAGGGGTTGTTGTCCGCTGATCAGCTTCCATGCCTGGTCAGCGCCGCCGGGCTGGGCGTACATCGCGGTGGGAATGCAGAGAGCGTTGCACTCGGCAATCGGTTTGGCCAGCAGGTCGACCAACGCGTCGTGGATGCTCGGGTTCTTGATGCCTGAGTCCGTGAGGAGAAGCTTCATAACGCCTTTCCCTGGCTGAATCGTCGACCGCTCGAAGGATCGTACAGCTGGCGGCGCAGGTCCTGTACGCACCGATTGCGCACGACGGGTCCACTCAGGACACCGACCGGCAACCTCACTTAACTGGCTCTTCACAGTTGAGGGTGTAGTTGGCGTCTGAGGCCGCCGGCCTCGAGCAGCGATCGGGCGATGTAGCTGGTGAGGTTGCGGAACCCGAGGGCGGTGCCGCGGACGTACAGCACGACCAACACGTCGTTCGTCGCAAGCACTGTCGGCACCTGGCGCTGGCAGGTCGTCTACGGCGGTGACGCCCACAACAACCCGGCCACCTCAGCCTGCGGTGCAGAAGCGCCTTCCCTCACCATCAGCTGATCAACCAAACCAGTCGGGGCCGGTCGGTAAGGACCGGCCCCGTTCTGATCAGTACGGGATCGGCTTCCACTCGACGTTCTGGCCCACGCTGAGGTCGTCGGCGACCTCGTCGTGCATGTCACGGATCTTCAGGCCGATCTGGGCGGCCTGGTCGAAGACCTCCGGATCCAGTTTCGATCGGTGCCACATGTCGACCATGTACTTCCGCGTCTTCAGGTACGTCGTATAGCGGTCGTGATGGTGGTCGTCGAGGCCGAGGGCGACGAACACTGCCATCCGGTCGCCATCCGGCTTGGCCTCGCGGAAGAACCTGGGCCACCGGTCCTCGCTTTGCGGCTCGGGCGTCACCCACCAGGGGAAGCTGAGCAGCTTGCCGTTGCCGCTGTGCGTCGTGCGCAGACTCCACACCGCCAGATCGCCCGGCCTGGTCTTCACATAGATCGTCTTGCCGGTGGTCAGGTCAGGTTCGTTGTGCGACTTGTGCCGGAGGTTCAAGCCGCCCGTGTGCCTGGTGTGATCCTGCAGGTAGATCCCGAACCTGAGGATCGTGTAACGGCCCTGCCAGTCCGGCGCCTTCGCATCCTTGCGGTCCGCGTTGTCCTTGTGGTAGCCGTGCTGGCCTGAATTGACCGTGAAGGAACTGTCACCGGCGTACATGATGTCCTCGGAACCAAGCAGCTGCCTGGCCACCTCGACCATCTTCCCGTCCAGGATCGCGTGCCTCATCAGCGGCCGCGAGAGTAGCTCGCCGCTCACCCCCTTCGATGCGGACGCGCCGTCACGAAACTTCTGCACCTCCTCCGGGGTGTACACCCCACGCAGAATCTGCCACCCGTTCTCCCAGAACGCCGGCACATCCACTGATATCCGTTCAGCCATCACCATCTCCTCAAGCCCGCCCACAGGAACACGAGCAGCCTTAACCCACAGACCCCTTCAGCGCTAGACCGGAGTACGTAATATTTTGTGCGACCGTCAGAAAAAGCCGGCAGAGGCCAGTTTCTGGCGCTGGGGTTCGTCGTTCTCAGCCTCGATCGCCTTCGGTGCCCCCCGTGGTGCCCTAAGCTTCGTGGCAGCGTCCCAGAGGTTCTGAGCGATCAAGGCGGACGGACGTTGAGCAGATGACCGGCTCCCACAGCTAGCCTGTCTATGTAGCACTGGGACGAGGTAAGACGGAGATGAACGACGGCTCCGATCCCGAATAGCTTGGCTGCTACTACCGCGCGGATCGAACGCACACGCGGCGTCCCGCATCACCGGTGAGGGACAGCCTGGCCCCGGTCTGTGATCCGCCAATAGATCCGCGACACTTGTCCGCCAGGTGATTCGCGACAGGCTAGAAGCCTGGCGACCACCTGGGGCGCCGGCCAACATACGCACATGGCGAGATGAGTGTGTTTGCTGCACTCACTGGTCGGCTGCGACGATCACCTCCGCGACGCTCCAGACGCTTGGGTTTGAGCGCGCCAAGAACTCGCCGAGCGGTCGCGCCTGAACAACTGATGTCCGAACGAGCTGAGTCAGTCGCCGACTCTCGGGGCCCCCCACATGGACAGGCAGAACGGATGCCCGGCCGGGTCGGCGTACACGAAGCAGTGGTCTGCGTTGGGCTGATGCTCGAATCGGGTAGCGCCGGCCGCCAGCACACGCGCTCCGGTCGCCTCCAGGTCGTCGACGAAGAACTCGAGGTGCATCTGCATCCCCACCTCGCCATCCGGCCAGGTGGGTGGCCGGTAGTCGTCGATCTGCTGGAACCCGATGTCACCGTTCGGCCCTTCTACGAGCGCCCAGTACTCGTCACCCTTCGCGACCCCGCCGGTGATCTCGGCGTAGAACCGCGCGAGCGCGATTGCGTCGGGCGCATTGACCGTCGTCAGGCTGAGCCTGATCAGGTCCGACATCAACGGATCTCCATCTGCTGGTATGTCGGCGTGAGCTCTTCCCAGCGTTCCTTCCAGCCGGGCGCTCCGGCATCGGAGCTCCAGCCCTCCGGATGGACCGGGCCGTCGACCTCCAGCGACCGACCGAGATCCTCGAGGTGGACCCGCCAACCAGAGGCGTGGAACGGGAGATGCATCATCGGCAGGCCGCGCTCCTCGACCACCAGCCGGGTCTTGGAGCCCTCCTCGGTCAGCCACGCCTCGATCTGCCCCTCGTCGTCCGTACCCGGCTCCGTCGTCAGCAGCAGGTGGTGGGGCGCATCGCACACCTCGACGCGCGCCGGACCGGTCCAGCTGCTCGTGAAGACGGCCTGGATCGTGCCGCCGACCCACATGTCGCCGTCGACCCGGGCGATCCAGCGGGCCAGCCGCTCGGGCGCCGTACACGCCTGCCAGAGGTCGCCGATGTCCGTGGCGTAAAGGTCCTCGACCCGGACTGCTCCGCAGGTCTCGTCGAGCGTTCGCATCGTCGCGATCGTGGTCATCGTCGTGCCTTCTTTCCTCGTGCGATCTCGGTATGAAGAGCGTCGAGCCGGTTCTCCCAGAGCCGGCGGTACTCTCCCAGCCACTCGTCGACCTCGACGAGTGCCTCCGGGCGGAGTGTGTAGATCCGGCGCTGCGCGTCCTGGCGTACGTCGACCAGCCCGGCTTCCCGCAGTACGCGGAGATGCCGGGACACGCCCGGGCGAGCGATCGGGAGAGCCTCGGCCAGCTCTCCTGCACTCGCCGGGTGGTCGCGGAGAATCTCGAGAACCGTGCGCCGGCTCTCGTCTGCCAGCGCGTGCAACACCGTGTCCATGGTGCTAATGTAACCATGTGGGTACGTACCCGCAAGGTTACATTCGGCCCTCTGAAGAAGTGTCGTGTCCGGGAGGTTCAGAAATGACGGTGGCAGTCGACGCCGAGATCACCGCGTTGATGCAGTGCCTCCAGAGGCAGCGAGACCACGTGCTGGGTGCCGTGGAAGGGCTGAGCGATGAGGCGCTGCGGCGCCCCGTGCTGCCCTCTGGGTGGAGCTGCCTGGGGATGGTGCAGCACCTCACGCTGTCGGTGGAGCGTTTGTACTTCCGTGCCGCCGTGGCTGGGGATCCGGTGGTCATCGACCAGGTGGGTAGCCAAGGCAGCGCATGGCAGGTGGATCCCGCGCTGCTGCCGGCCGCCGACGTCCTTGACCGCTATCGCCATGAGGCTTCCTTGGCGGATGCCGTCATCGCCGCCTCATCCCCAGATGCCGACCTGGTCTGGTGGCCCTTTCCCGAGAGTGAGTGGCGCCTGCACAATGTCCGGGATGTCCTGCTCCATGTGATCACTGAGACCGCCTGCCACGCCGGACACCTCGACGCGGTTCGCGAACTCATCGACGGGCAACAGTGGCTGGTGAACACCTGACCAGTAGCCCTGGCTCCGTGCTTCGACTCCCGTGCAGCCGAACCCTGGTTGCGCCAATCCGATCCCCCATGTCAGACCTGGCGACCACTGCGACGGCCAACCGGGTCAGCCGCGATCCGGGCTCCGACTGCCGCACATCACCTGGCGGACGACCGTCGCGCGTCTGTCAACGGAGGACATGCCTGGCCCCGGTCTCTCTGCCGAGTTGGCGTTTATGGATCAAGGTGCGCCCTTCGGCGCGCGGCGCGGACGTGCTCGTGCGGTCACCGCCCGCGCTCGCTCTCGGTGTCTTTCAGCAGAGCCAAGGGCATGGCCTCCGGCGGGGGCCATGACTCTGGGATGACGGGCCGGTTTGGCCGGCTGTTCTGGGTGGGGACGGGGCAAAGGTTCGAGCGATGTGCGGGCGAGGAGGTCCAACGCGGTCCGGTGAGTGATGATGAACAGATGGGACGCAAGCGGAAGCCCGACCACCGCGAGACCTTCGCTGGCATGGTGGACGAGGTAGTCATTGCGAACCTGGAGCCAGCAGGGCAGCCAGTCGAGTGGTACCAACCGGTGCGCTCCGGCCAATACACGGACGAGTCTGGCGTTCGCTGGCAGATGCGAGGCGGAGAGCTGCCCTGGAAACGCATCGAACGCATGATCCACGACCCACAGGTTCGGGTTCTGCACGCCTACCAGAACGAGATCCGCGACGTGACCCCGGAACACCGGGAGGAGTTCATGGCGATGATCCGTCCCTACCTGCATGGCAAGAGAGTCGTCGCAGACGACCACACCGACTTTCGCGCTGGTGAGTTCAAAGACAGCGAGCGCAGGTCGCTGCTCGTGGTTGAGGAGACGTGCTAGAAGGTCGTGCCCCCGAATGGCCCAGAACCACTGAGCACAATCACTGCTCAAGGTCGGGGATCGTGGCGTGGTTGGGGCTCAGGGCAACGGACTCGTCATGAGAAGGTCGTCGGTTCGATTCAGACAGGCGGCTCCAGCTGAACCCCCAGGTCAGAGGCTGGTTCCTCGCCCGGGCTTCCGTCGTTCCAGTGGTTCGTGGTCCCGCTACGTCTGAGGCTGTGGACAACTTTCGCGCGATCTGAGCGGAGCGGTGGAATCGCGGTGCGCCGACGGAGGGTTGGTCGTATCGTCTCGGCCATGTCGGAACCAACTGCGTCGAGCGTCGTCCGTGACAACGGGAGGTACTGGGAGGCCTTGGCGCCGTACCGCAAGGGGGAGACGGTCGAGTCCTTGCTGTCCGGTACGAGCGTGCTCAACGATCACGAGCGGGCTGCGGTCGGCGATGTTCGGGGGCGCCGGGTCCTACAGTTGGCTTGCTCGGTGGGCGACGAGGCGCTGACGTTCGCTCAGATGGGTGCACATGTCACCGCTGTCGACCTTGCGCCGAGCCATCTGGCCACGGGAAGGGCGAAAGCCGAAGCTCTGGGCTTGGTCGTCGACTTTCAAGAGCAGGACATGATGGACCTGCACCAGGACGTCACTGGGTTCGACCTGGTCTTCATCTCCTGGGGCGGCCTGTGCTGGGCGCCCGACATCGACGATTGGGCGCGGCTGGTAGCCCAACGGCTCAATCCCGGCGGGTCGCTGGTCATCAGTGAGCATCATCCGTTGTGGGAGGTGCTGACAGTCGCGGATCAGGGTCAGCTCAGCGTCAGCGGCGACTACTTCAACTCGGGTCGCGACGGGTACGCCGACCCTCTCAAGGCACCTGAGATCACCAGGACGTTGGGAGTTCCCGATCTTCCACACCGGAGCTTTGTCTGGAGCATCGGCAGCGTCGTCAGCGCGGTACTGGCGGCAGGCTTGACGGTTCGATCGCTGCAGGAGTTCGCCGAACCGGACATGTATCCCGGTCTCGGCGACCGCGCTGGTTCGCTCCCGGCGACGTACCTCCTGACCGCGACCAACGGAAGGACTCAGCTGTGAGCCGCATCGTCGTGATCAACTTCATCTCCTTGGACGGGATCATCCAGGCGCCGCTGAGGCCAGACGAGGACACCGACAGCGGCTTTGCCCACGGTGGCTGGGTCCAGCCGTTCATGGACAAGACCGTAGCCACGTTTATGGCAAGCGCGACCAGCCAGGCGGCCGGCCTGCTGCTCGGCCGGCGCACCTACCAGAACTTCGTCGTGGACTGGGAACAGACCGACGCGACCGACCCGGCGATCGCCGCGATGAACCGGATCCCCAAGTATCTGGCTTCGCGGACACTCACCGATCCGTCCTGGAACAATACGATACGGCTCGGTCCGGACCTGCAGGCCGAGGTGGAACGGCTTCGGGGCGGTGGAGACGGAGAGATCGTGGTGTTCGGCAGCGGGCAGCTGGTGCGGTTCCTGCAGCAGCGTGATCTTGTTGACGAGTACCGGCTGTTGATTTTCCCGATCCTGCTCGGTGGCGGGAAACGGATGTTCGCCGACGCGGCTGGGCTGACCGCCTTCCAGCTCACCAACAGCCAGGTCAGCGACTCGGGCGTGACGATCAACTCCTACCAGCGCGCGATTCCGACTGATCCAGCACCCGAGCGGTAGGGAGCAGAACGTGTCCGACAACGAGCCCGCGGTCTCGGTGCAGGCCTTGCAACCACACCCAAAGCTCACCGAGTTGACCGAGCGCCTCAGCGGGCGGTGGCGGGTCAAAGGACGCGGTATCGACGGTATGGCCGAATACAAGTCTGCGCGGGAAGGCCTTCTTCTGGTCGTGAGCGTCGATTTCGTTGTCAACGGCACCGAAATGAGGATCATCCAGCACATCACCTACGATCCAGATGCCGACATGCTGCGGGCTCACTACATGGACACCATGGGCGATGAGTCCACCTACGAATGGGTGCTGGACGGCCAGAATCTCCGCGTCAGCCTGAGTGACGAAACGTCGGACACGTACTTTGAGGCTCGCTTCAATGACGACAACTCCGAGTACGTCGGCACGTGGCACTACCCGGAGCACGTCGTCGGCGGCGCGCCCGAAGAGCGGATTGTCTACAGCCGAATTGAGAGGTCAAGCGCAGACTGAGGTGAGTCATCAGGTCGCGCTCGGCCGCGGCTCTCCGAGGTCCTGTAGGTGGTGGGTTTCGTTCAGGGTGACGACCTGGTGGCTGAAGTGGGTGTCGTTGCGGAGGAGGGTGGTGATGCTGCCTGATTTGAGGGGAAAGAAGGCGCGGTCTGTCGACGTCGTGGGCATGCCGATCCAGGCAGCGATCAGGTAGCTCGATGCGGACCCGTGAGACACCACGATCTGGTTCGCGATTGGTCGACGGACGATGTCATCGAGCGCCGAGTAGAGGCGTTCGACCAACGCCATTCGTGTCTCCGCACCAGCTGGTCCGTCGTGGTGACCGAGTCGATCGCCGTACTCCGGAAGTGGGATGCGGCGCTCGTTGAGCCACGCTTGGGGACGCCCGTCAGCCTCACCGTTGGACCTCTCGCGAAGCCGAGCATCAGTCTGAACCTCGACGGAGAACCTCCGGGCAATTCGCTCCGCCGCCTTGCTGGCTCGACGCAGATCAGAGGAGTAGACCTCGACCGGCTGGAGTCCGATTCTGCTCGCCAGGACCTCGGCGATGCGTTCGGCCTGCAGGTGCCCACGGGCGGTCAGCTCTGAGTCGTGCCAGCCGCCGACGATGCCGTCAACGTGGTGTTGTGCCTCGGGATGCGTGACCAGGTAGATGTGTCTCATCACCCTCCTCGACCCAGATTTGCAGGCTCAGAGCCTCTCACGAGTCAGCGGGCAGGCTCGAGATCGGCCGGTGTACGACCTGGGTCTGATGTGAGTTCAGGGGGTGTCTGGGCTGAAACCCTGATGTGGTGGTTGTCCGAGCGGGGATAGCTTGCCGGGGTGGAGACGTTCGAGGTGAGAATCGCGGGGTTCGTCGACGTCGACGATGCGTTGGCGACGCAGGAGACGGTCGCGCGCGTGCTGTGCCCGGTGCCGGAACACAACGGGCCTTGTGACGTGCCGTGGGGCTTCTCGGTAGACGGCGCGGATCAGCTGGTACTTGGGATCTATGCAACCGCAGAGAAGGCGGCATCAGTCGTCGAAGACGTACGGGGCGCGGTGGAGCCGCGAGAAGTCACGCTGATGAACGGTACGCCGGGCCGCTTCAACGAACTGGCCGACCAGTGGCGCATCGAGCACACCGCCCGATAGCCGACCGGCTGGACCGAACGCGTCGACGACTTGGGAGAGGTACTACTACGGCGAGCACGAGGCGGCTTGTCGGCGGCCTCAGCAGGACGGGATGACGCAGTGGAGTGACCTGTTCGGGGAGACAGAGACGTTCCAAAAAGCAAGCCGCCGGCCCAGTCCCACAGCCATACTCCAACACCTCAACCTCACGCCTCGAATGCAACTCAAGCCGAGCGAGCACATCTTCGAGAAACCCCCGATTCGACGGAGTTTGGTACGTCGCGCACCGGCGCCACCTTTCAGCCACAGCACTGCGAGACGAACTCGAGCGCGCAGGGCTGCGGGTCGTATCGCAGGAAGAGGGGAACCTCGTCTGCACGCGGAACAGTTGACGGGGATGGGGTGGGGCCTCAGGCTCAAGGCGGGGGACGTTGTCGCCAGGGGGAGGGGCACGGGATGAAGGTCTGCATCGTGGGGGCTTCGGGGAAGCTCGGGCGGTACATGGTTCAGCATGCGCTGGATCGTGGTCATGAGGTGGTCGGTGTCTGCCGGCCGGAGAGTGTGGAGAAGCTCGCGGCGTTCAGCGGGCGGATGACCGTCTTCCCGGGGCGGACGGACGACGCCGCGGTGATCGAGCAGGCGGTCGCCGGCTGCGACGGGGTCCTTGTTGTGCTGGTCCCGCGAGGCGTCCACGGGTACGCCGCCGGAACGGTCCAGGCAGTGCTCGATCACGCGCAACCGGGCGCCCGCCTGGTGTTCTCCTGCGGATGGCACATCACGCTCGACGGCCAGGACAAGTACTCGTTGAAGCTCAAGGTGCTCGTGAACGTGTTCGGTCCGGTCGCGCGCCTGTTCCGGTTCGCTGACCTCGACGATCAGGTCGAGGCGTGCCGCCGAGTGTTCGCCAGCGACACCCGATGGACTGTTGTCCGCGGCAGCGACCTCGAAGAGGGCGACAGCCAGGGCCTGCCCGTCTGGAGCCGGCACGTCGGCGACCCTGTGCTGGAGAGCAACCTGACGCGCCGCGTGGACTTCGCCCTGTTCATGGTCGATGCGCTCGAGCGAGACGAACTCATCCACGAGGCCCCGGCCATCGTCGGCCGGCAGACCCCCTCGGCCCTCGCCCACGCGGCTGCGTAGGTCAGTCGGCGACCACCGCCTGGAGTACGTCGACCTTGGCTGCGGAGTGGGCCGGTCCCAGAGCCGCGAGCACGCCGGCCACCGCGGCCAGGACGACGTACAGCGTGACCTGGACGACGGGGATCGAGATGGCCTCGATGCCCTCGTCGGCGAGGGCTTGGGAGAGTGCAAGACCGAGTCCGATCCCGAGGGCGGCGCCGGCCAGCGCGCCGATCAGGGA
Organism: Kribbella sp. NPDC050281; assembly: GCF_040655855.1. Taxonomy (NCBI): domain Bacteria; kingdom Bacillati; phylum Actinomycetota; class Actinomycetes; order Propionibacteriales; family Kribbellaceae; genus Kribbella; species Kribbella sp. NPDC050281. The sequence goes on from NZ_JBFAKS010000013.1 coordinate 57,371, forward strand.
GATCACCACCGACTCCCAGCGCACCATCGACCGGACCTGGCCGCGAGTCATGCCGACCGCGCGGAGCAGCCCGAGTTCGCGGGTTCGCTCGAACACCGACAGCACCAGGGTGTTGACGATGCCCAGCAGCGCGATCAGCACCGCCAGCGCCAGCATCACCGTGACGAAGGCGAGCAGTTGGTCGATGAAGCCGCTCGCCTCCTTCTCGAAGCCCTTTCGGTCCAGCACCTTGGCGTCGGGGTGGTTGGCCAGCGCACCCGTGATGGCGTTCTGTACGTCGCCCCTGTCGGCGCCGTCTGCGAGTGTGATCAGGCCGGACGCGGTCAGTTGCCGGCCGGCCGCAGCCGTCTGTGCGGCGATGCTGATGACGTAGTCGTCGCCGATCCAGCCCTTGCTGTCGTAGACACCGACGACATGCAGCACGTGCTTCCCGGTCTCGGCGAACTCCGACGTGATCTTGTCGCCGAGCTTCCAGCCGTGCGAGGTCGCGGCCGACTGGGCCACGATCACGCCATCGGCGCCAAGGTCGGACAGTGCGCCGGCCGACAGCCGCAGATTGAGGCCGTCCGCCGCCGCGGGGTCGATCGCGGAGTAACTGGAGTCCGCACCGTCGAAGCGTGCCTCGCCATAGCCACTCGGAGAAACCTGCCGTACGCCGTCCACGCCGCCGACCACCGCGATGACCTCGGGGCTGAAGCCGGGTGCCTGGGCGCTCGCAGGCGTGACGAACAGTTCCGCGTTGGTCGAGTCGCCGATGATGTCGCTGAACGACGACTTCAGCGAGGACGCGAACACGCCCATGCTCACGACCAGCGTCAGGCCGATCATCAGTGCGGCCGCCGTCGAGGCGGTACGACGCGGGTTGCGCATCGCGTTCTGCCTGGCCAGTTCGCCGGACAGCCCGCGGAGTCGCAGCGGTATGCCGATCAGCGAGGCAAGCGGCCGGGCAGCGACCGGCAACAGCGTGATGATGCCGACGAGGATCGCCAGCAGACTCGGGCCGAACGCCTTCATCGTCAGGCCGCCGTACAGGGACGTGAACAGCCCGGCCAGGCCGAGCGTGGTCAGGACGGCTCCGATCACGATGCGCCTCTTCGAGGGGTTGCCGGCGCCGGGCACCGCGTCGCGCAGTGCCTCGACAGGCAGGACCTTTGTGGCCCGCATCGCCGGGACGAGTGCCGCCACGACGGTGACGATCGTGCCGACGAGCAGCGACAGCCAGATGGTGCGTGGCTCGACCTGCAGGGACGTGCTGGGCAGAGTGAACCCCACGCGGTCCATCAGCAGGTTGAGCCCCTTGGCGACCACGAGCCCGAGGCCGACGCCGAGGGCCGAGGCGAGTACGCCGAGGAGCAGCGCCTCGATGATCAGGCTGCGGGCCACCTGGCGCCGGGTCGCGCCGATCGCACGCAGCAGCGCGATCTCGCGAGACCGCTGCGTCACGGTCATCGTGAAGGTGTTCCAGATGATGAACGAGCCGACGAACAACGCGATGCCGGCGAACACCATGAAGATGATCCGGACGAACCGGAGGTCCTCGTCGATCGCGTCCGCGGATTCCTTCACCACGGTCGTTCCGGTGACTGCCTCCGTGCCCTTCGGCAGGGTCGCATCGATCCGCTGTACGAGCTCGGCCTGGCTCACGCCGTCGGCCGCGCTGACGTTGATCGTGTCGAAGACGGCGGGAGAACCGAGGACCTGCTGGGCTGTCGTCGGGTCGAAGTACGCCGACGTCGTACCGCCGAGGTTCTTCTCACCGCCGAAGCCGACGGTGCCGACCACGTTGAACTCCTGCGTCGGCCCCTGGAACAGCACCTTGATCGTGGAGCCGAGCGCGATGTGGTGCTCCTCGGCGCTCGTCGCGTCGATCGCGACCTGGTGTGGCGCCGACGGTGCGGTGCCGGTAAGGATCTTGACGTCGCCGCGCAAGGTGGTGTCGGCCGGCATGCTGTAGCCCATGGTCGGGGCCCCGCCGCTGGTCAGGACGGCACGGCCCGCGTTGTCGGTGAGCAGCGCGTATCCGCTGACGGAACCCTCCGCTGCCCGTACGCCGTCGACGCCGCGGACCTGCTGAAGAACCGAAGCCGGGATGGGTCCGCGGCTGGTCCCGGTGCCTTCGGACTGGGTGTACGCCGCCTCGGCGCGGACGACCGCATCGGTGCCGGCGGAGACCTTGCCGAACAACTGGTCGAACGCCAGGCGCATGGTGTCGGTCAGGACCAGCGTGCCGGCCAGGAACGAGACACCGAGCGCGATCGATGCCACAGTCAGCACCAGGCGCAGTTTGTGCGCGAGCATGCCGCGCAGGGTTGCGGTGAACATGGCGTCAACCGCCCAGATGCTTCATGAAATCGAGTACGGCGTCCGCGGTCGGCTCCTCCATCTCGTCGACAACGTGGCCGTCGGCAAGGAAGAGCACCCGATCGGCATAGCTCGCGGCGGTCGGGTCATGGGTCACCATCACGACGGTCTGGCCGAGTTCCTTGACCGCCGTCCGCAGGAAGCTGAGCAATTCGGTGCCCGAGGTGGAGTCGAGGGCGCCGGTCGGTTCGTCGGCGAAGATGATCTGCGGCCTGGACGCGAGGGCGCGCGCAGCGGCCACTCGTTGCTGCTGGCCCCCGGACAGCTCGGTGGGACGGTGGTCGAGCCGATCGGCCAGCCCGAGCTTGTCGACAATCGACTGCACCCAGGCCGTGTCGGGCTTGCGGCCGGCGATCCGGATCGGGAGCACGATGTTCTCGGCCGCGGTCATCGTCGGCAGCAGGTTGAACGACTGGAAGACGAAGCCGATCTGGTCCCGCCGCAACAGCGTGAGCGCCTTGTCGTTGAGGGCGGTGATCAGTGTGTCGCCGACGTACACCTCGCCCGACGACGGCCGGTCGAGCCCGGCGAGCATGTGCAGCAGGGTCGACTTGCCGGACCCCGACGGCCCCATGATCGCGGTGAATCTGCCGGCTTCGAGATCGACGGTGACGTCCTTGAGCGCGGCGACGGCTGCGTCGCCGGTGCCGTAGAACTTGCTGATGCCTTCGGCCCGGGCGGCCGTCGCCCGAACGGTAGTACTGGTCGTGATGGCCATATCTCCCCCTGAGTACGAATGGTTCGGATGGGTCAGCCGCAGTACGCCTTGAGGAGGACGGTGCGCATGGCTTGGGTGATGGGGTGGTCGTGGGCGAGGCCGTCGATATTGACGACTACGACGACCTGGCGGCGGCCGTCTTCGCTGTTCCAGGCCGCGGTCATGTAGCCGGGGATCTCCGAGTCGTGGCCCCAGGCGTCGCCGCAGGGGAACGTCTCTCGGAGCAAGCCCAGGCCCCAGCCGCCACCGGGGATGCCCGAGTCGATGGACCCTGGCGGGTCGGTGGCAACAGCGTCGATGGTTTGCATGGCCCGCAGCTGGGCGGGTTTGAGCACGTGGCCGCGCAGCAGGGCGCGATAGAAGCGGGTGACGTCCTCAGGGTTGGACAGGATTGCTCCGGCAGCGCCGAGCAACGTGGGGCTGAGCGCCGTGAAGTCGACCGGATCCGGGCCGCCGATGATCCAGTAGCCGTGGACGTAGGAGCCGGGGATCGCCGACGTGGTCGGGTAGCTGGTGTGGTCGAGTCCGAGTGGTTTGAAGATGCGACGGCGCAGTTCGGTGCCGAACGAGTTGCCGGTGGCCGCCTCGACGATCATCGCCAGCAGGAGAGTGTTGGTGTTCGAGTAGTTCCAGCCGGTTCCCGGTGCGTAGAGCGGACCGTGTTCGGCCGCGATCCGGACGCCCTCGCGGGGATCGAAGATCAGGGTCAGGTCGCCACTTTCGAAGTACGGCGCGAAGACCCGATCGTCGCCTGCGTAGTCGTAGATTCCGCTGGTGTGGTTGAGCAATTGGCGGATGGTGATCCCGGCGCCGTTGGGGAAGACGCCCGGGAGCCACTTCTCGACGGAGTCGTTGAGTTTGAGCACCCGATCGCCGACCAACTGGAGGACCACAGTGGCGGTGAAGGTTTTCGTCACGCCACCGATCCGCGACAGGTCCGCGACCCGGATCGGCGTCTGCGGCGCGAGGTTGCCGTACCCGCTGGAGTAGCGATACGTGCGATCACCCACTCGCACGTACGCGACCGCGCCCGGCGCGCCGGCCGTGACGACCTGATCGAGCGCGGCTTGAACTCCGCGGGGCTGGCTGGTCGAGGACCGTGCCGGTGCTGAGGGCGACGCCGAGACGACCGGTGCTGTGGCCAGGCTCGCGGCGGTGGCGAGTGCGATGACCGCTACCCACCGGCCACGGCGCGACCGGACAGACTTGTCCGCTGAGAACGACATGAAAGGACTCCTTACGTTGGATGTCCGCGTGCCCCCCGATCCGCGCCAGGGCACGGTCGAGGGACAGTTGGCGGTACAGCCGCCAGATGGCGGTGATCCCAGCTATGGCGCCGGGACCTGGCCTGGTGCGGTCTGCACCGGCGTGCGGACGGTACGTCGGGTTGCGACGGTCACCGCGACGAGCACGATTCCAAGGATCAGTAGGATGCCGCCCACGACGAGCGTGGCGATGGCGATGGGCAGGACGATCGGCAGGGTGCCACCGACGCTGACGTCGGCGTCGACACCCGGTGACCCGTCGGCGTTCATCACGACGACTGACCAGTTGCCGTCAGCAACGTCCCAGTCGAGGGTGCGCGGGCCGGTCCCGCTGTCCGAGGCGACCCAGAAGGTCTGCGCGCTGGGATCGGCCGCGGGTGCGCCGCCCTGGTGCGGAACGTAGCTGACCTTGAACGGGTCGACGTCGATGTCCGAGACCTCCGAGTGGCCGACGCCGTCGAGATACTTGGCGACCTCGCCGGACGGGCCGATGCCGATGAACAGCGGTGTCTCCGCGTTCGTCGACTCGATCCTGATCCGTACGTCGCCGAGCAGGTCGTTGGCGTAGAGCGAGTCGGGGCCGGCGATGTTGACATCCAGTGACGGCGCGGTCAACGCATAAGTGTCGGTGGTGATGCGTTCGGGGCCTGCGGTGTGATAACCGTCCGCATCGCGTTGACTGTGTGCCCACAGTCCGATGCCGCCGCCGACGAGCAGGCCGCCGCCGAGCAGGATGAGCAGGCTGCCGAGGATCACCAGGACCGTGCGCCAGGCGCTCCAGGAACGGCGTGCCGGTGCAGGAGGATTCGGGACAGGCGTGGCCGGGGCCGTGGTCATGAGACGACCTCGCTCGCGCCGGGCGTTCTGAGCATCCAGATGCCGAGCCAGATCATCGCCAGCCCGAGCACGATCCCGAACGGCGGCAGCAACGACTGGAAGCCGACCAGTCCGCCGATCACGATCGCGATGCAGATGGCGCGCGGGAAGACGCCGGCCCGGAAACTCGCGAGGCCGAACAGCGCCCAGCCGATCGCGAACAGCAGGTAGCTCGATATGGCGCCGAGGACGATCATGCCGGCCGGATCGGCGTCGAGAACCTCAGGTGCGATGTCGGCCAGGTAGGTGACGTAGAACGTCTCGAACCACAGGTCGCCGCCGAGGAACATCGTCCCCACCACCGCGCCGATCAGCCCGACGACGCCGAAGCGGCCGGCCTTGTGCGCCTGCCAGCTGTACGCCGCGACCGCGGCGAGCACCAGCAGACAGAAGGCCACGAAGTACACGACGCCGCTGACCCGGTAGACCGTGTTGGTCGACGTACCGACGTGATCGTCGCGATCGACGATCGGGAAGATCACCACCTCGACCACGACCATCAACACGCCGGCGGCCAACGCGAACGGCCCGGCCAGGCGGGTGAGTGGTGCGCGGGATGCGGTGCTGCTTGATGGTGTGTGCGATGCGTCCAGATTCGTCATGCTGGACTGCCCCCTCAGCGAGCGGGACCGGCGTTTCCCCCACCAGGTCCCCAGAACGAATGGACCTCCGGTGGTCCGCCCCGTCCCCGACTGCCAAAGGTGAGACCCGGTGACCGGGTCTTTTTGTACTCTGTCCATAATATGGACGGCGTACAGAAAGATGTCAACAGCGGAGGTCCTCGTCGATGACGACACCGACGGGCCGGCGGACCGGCCGGCCGCGGGCGGTCACGGAACAGGCGATCCTCGACGCCGCCCTCTGGCAGTTGGACGCGGGGGGCGCGGCCGCGGTCTCGATCCGGGGTATCGCCGCTCAGGTCGGCATCGCGCCCAACGCCGTGTATACGTACTACCCCAGCAAGGCCGCGGTGCTGCGGGCTCTGGTCGAGCGGTTCCTGGGCGACGTCAACCACGACCGGTTCGTCGACCGGGAGCAGCCGTGGCGGCAGCGCCTCGAGGCGCTCGCGCTCGAGCTCCGAGCGCACCTCGTCGCACACCGCGGCGCCGTTCAGCTACTCCTCGGTGGACCCATGGACGGCCCGAACGCTCTGACCTTGCGCGAGTCCCTCAGCGAGGCCCTCGCCGACGGTGGCTTGGCTCCGGACGACGCCGCCCGTGCGTCGTACGTGCTGCTGGTCTACATCTTCGGCGCCATCGCTCTCGAGGTCGCCGAGCTCGACCAGCGCCGCATCCCTCCGACCGAACACGACCGCGTCTCCACCCGGCGCGCCGTCCTCGACACCCTCCCCGCCGAGGCCTATCCACGCACCACCGAAACGGCCGGCACCATCTCGAAAGACTTCACCACCGAGCAGTTTCTGTGGGGCCTGACGCGAATCCTCAACGGTCTCCAGGCGTGAGCCCGAGGGGTTTGACGAACTGCCGGCAGGAGTAGACGCGGCCGAACTCCTTCCGCAGTGCGTCCTCGTGGTCGGTCCAGGCATGGAAGAAGCCGAATCGCGGCGTGAGGTCCGGCCGCGGACCGAAGGCTCGGCCGGCCTCGTCCGGATCGGACGCGTAGACGTGGAGATACCGCATCCGTTGCTCGAAGCCCTGCGACCGGTACCAGGCCAGGGTGCCCTCGTCGTCGCGCGTCCATGCGTCGACCTGGGTTGCTCCACGGGCTTGCAGCCGGCCGCAGACCTCGTCGAGAAGTCCTTGCGCCACGCCCATCCGACGGTGGTCAGGGTGCACCGCGATCGTCTCGATGGTCGCCTCCTGACCGGTCACGCTCGCGTCCACCAGCCCGATGAGCTCGTCACCGGCGACCGCCACCAGTTGGAGGCCGGCCTCACGCTGCGGCTTGGCTGTCGCGACGTCGTCGTAGTACGTCGTGTCGAGGAAAGCCAGAACGCGGCAGCGCAGCCACGGCGTCTCATCGGCGGGCGCATAGTCCCGCACGGTCCACTTCGTCATACCTGTGATTGTCAGGGAGTGGCGTCCAGGACGGCTTGCATGGTGTCGAGGGCTACCGGGAGGGAGATGTGTTCGTGGGTGATCAGCCACTGGGTGTCTGTGCGTTCGAGGCAGACGGTCGAGCGGAGCCAGAGGCTGCGGCTCGGTGATCCGTCGGCCTGCATCGCACCGGTGTCCAGGTGGAACATGTGGGCGATCGCCACGGTCTCGCTGGCCGCGATCTTGAGTTGGTGCGTCTCCAGGCCGATCGGTCCGTCGTACTCGTCGAACCAGCGAAGGAAGTTCTTCCGTACCGCGTCAGATCCGGAGTAGTGCAGCGGCGGAACGACATCGAAGTAGATGATGTCGGGGGAGTAGAGCGACATCAGCCGCTCGATGTCCTTGTCCCGGCAAGCCTGCTCACGGCTTTCCAGCAGAGCGCCAACCTCATGCTCGGCGTTACTCATGACTACTGCATTCCTCTCGTCCAGATTCGTCGTCAGTACTACGACGAGACGACTCCCCGGAGTGTGAGGATGGCCCGCATGACTGATCTCAGGACGAGGGCAGACGCGCGGCTACGCACGGCGTACGAACTCATGCACGAGCTGGATCTGCTCGGGCGATGGAGCCGGTACGGCGACGTGGAGATCGTCGGCTCGGTCGGGATCGGGATCGTGGTGGCACCCGACATCGATCTGGAGATCCACTCGGACGACCCGCAGGTGGCGGATGGGTTCACGGTGATGCGTGCGCTGGCCGAGCTGCCGAAGTCGCGGCGGATCACGTACCTCGACGCGCGGGACCGGCATGAGCGGGGTCAGTACTGGAAACTCGAGTACGAGCTCACACCGGACGAGACGTGGACGATCGACATGTGGGTGCTCAAGCGCGGCGCCTCGAGCGGTGCTCCGTTGACCGCGGCTCTGCGGGATGCGCTGACTCCGGAGCTGCGGGACCGCGTGCTCGCGATCAAGGAGGAAGCCGTCGCGATCGGTGAGCGGGCGTACGGCTACTGGCTCTACCAAGCGGTCCTCGACGCCGGAGTACGGACCTTCGCCGAGTACCGCACCTGGCTCGGCGACCGCAACATCTACGACCGCACAGGCTGGATGCCGGGCCGGGTTGCTCAGGCTTGAGCTATTGGGAAGTGGGACCAGCCCCATTGGCCGTTGTCGGCGGGGGTGAAGTTCCAGACCAGCCGTTCGGCGGTCTGCAGGAAGTGGCTGGATGGTACGGCGAGCGGCGGGTACGGGACCTGCCGGAGCAGGCGTACGGCGTCCTCGACCGGGAACCACCGCACGTCGGTGATGTACCCGTCGGGATCGTCGATGCAGAACGACGGATCGCCCACCGAGACCACGTAGTTCCACGACTGTGTCGCCGCCTCGCCGTCAATCGTCGAGATCGTCCGCCACACCAGCTCGAGCGCATCCTCATCCACCCGGAGCCCCGTCTCCTCCCGCAGCTCCCGCACCGCACCAGACCCCGGCGTCTCGCCGTCCTCCACGGCACCACTCGGGAGATTCCAGTACTCCGCGTCCCACGCGTCGTACTGCTCCCGCACCAACGCCACCTGCCCGTCGTACCTCGCGACGACCCCGCAGTATCTCCGCATCGGACCACCTTGCCCGGTCTTCTGAAGGACCGGAAAGTTCCGGAAGGGGAGTGTCCGGAATCGGGCTTACGGTGACGGCATGACCTTGATTCCGTGGGAACCGCCGTTGGCGGGCACTGAGGTTGAGCACTTGGTCGGGGCGCTCGAGCGGTTGCGTACGACGTTCCGGTTCAAGGCGGACGAGTTGGATGCGGCCGGGATGCAGGCGCGGATCGGTGCGTCGACGCTGACGATCGGCGGCTTGCTGAAGCACCTGGCCGCGAACGAGGACTACATGTTCAAGGTGAAGCTCCGGGGCGAGCCGATGGGGGAGCCGTGGACCGTGAACGGATGGAGTGACGACAACGACTGGGAGCTCAACTCCGCTGTCGACGACACGCCTGAGCAGCTGTACGCGTGGTGGGACGGCGCGGTCGAGCGGTCCCGGGCGACGCTGGAGGCAGCGATCGCCGACGGTGGGCTCGACCAGCCGGCGCACATCACCTGGCCGGACGGGCGGCACGCCAGTCTGCGCCGCCTGGTCTGCGACCTGGTCGAGGAGTACGGGCGTCATACCGGCCACGCCGACCTCATCCGCGAATCCATCGACGGACGGGTCGGCGAGGACCCGCCCGACGGCTGGCACCCTGTCGGCGCCAAGACCTCGCAACCTGCCTGACGCTCACTTGACCCGCTGCAGGAGCGTGGTCTTGGTCCGGTCGCTGCTTCGGTTCTGGGAGTGCCCGGAAGGGCAGGATTCAGTGGCTCTGGATCGCCCTCAGGATCAGCGAGTTGCGGGCGTCCTGGCCGACCGGCTCGGTGGTATGAACGCCGTCGCGCAGGTACGTCGCGGGCCCGCTCGGCTGGGTGGCGAGGTACTCGGCCCACCGCACGACCTTCAGATTCGGGTGGCGCGCCGCAGCCTGGTCCAGCTGCTGGTTGATCCAAGCACTGTTCCGCTCGTCGGCGGCCCGGACGGTGGCCGACTTCTTGAAGCGGCCGGCGTGCACGTTCACCCAGTACACGGTCCGCACCGGGCCGACGAGCTCCATCGTGCGCTCGACCTGCGCCGCGAAGGCCGGCGGGTCGAAAATGTCGTTGGTGCCGACCGCCATCACGATCCGGCCGGGCAGGCCGTAGTGGTGTGACCACTCCGCCAGCGCGTCGACCGCGGCGGAGGCCGGCTCACCCGACCAGTCGTGGCTGGCGATCGGGTCGCCGGTCTTCGCCGTCACCATGCGCTCGAGGGCCGCACCGTCCTGGACCGAGATGCTGTCGCCGAACATGAAGATCCCGTTGAACATCAGGGCGTCCCGGATCTGGTCCTCGGAGGCGATCCGTCGGGCCAGGTTCTGCCACGAGCCCAGCCTCCCCGACCCGTAGTCGTCCTGGGCCGGCGCGGGATCGGCCGGCTCCGGCGCGCCCCCGATGGACGGCTCGGACGGAGTACCGGCGGAGGGATCGGCCGCGATGAGGTTGCTGATCGCGGTGCTCGGACGCGGGGGCTCCAGCAGAACCAGCACGCCGCCGATAAGGGTCAGGACCGCAAGCGTCGCCGTCATGGCAACGATCGGGTCGATGACATGCTCACGCAGCCGGCGTCGCTGGCTCAACAGCCCTCACTCCCCCACAGAACTCTCGCGCACGGACCCTTCTACGTCCTTCAATGTCGTGAACCCGCACAAACGTTGCAGGATCCCCGGACGCCGTGCCCGAACAGAGACTAGACAAGCCGCACAAGCACCACCCCTGACACCTACGAGATGTCCCCTCGGCGCAAAAAGTTGCCAAGCCCACGTGGTCTGTGGTGGGTGTTGAGTCGTGGATTCGGGTCGGGTGTTGTGGGGTTTCGCTGCGAAGATCCACGACTCGGCGGCTGCCTGGGTCGAGCGTGCCTCAGTGCTTGAGGGTGTAGCCGTCGCTGGTCAGGCGGGCGCGGAGGTCCTTGACCTCGGCGGGAGGACGCTGGCGCGGCGAGGCGTCGCGGTCTTTCGGGTCCTTCTTCTTTCGCCTGAACCACTTCATGGGTCGAGCATGACGGACGATCCGGGCGAACGGTAGGTTTTCGAGGGTGGAAGCCGACAGATTGCGACGGATCGAGCGAGACCGGTTGACGTGGCTGGTGGACCGCAGGGTCGCCGAGGCCGATGCCGTTCACGCCGACGACTTCGTCATCGTGACGCCGAGCGGGCTCTCGTGGACCAAAGCGGAGTACCTGGGCGGGATCGAGTCCGGCGAGATCGACTACCGCCGCTTCGAGCCGATCACCGAGATCGACGTGATGCTCGACGGTGATGTCGCCGTACTGCGGTATCGCTCCGCGATCGAGATCTCCGTCGGCGGCCGCGAACCCGGCGACCTCGAGGCCTGGCATCTCGACTGCTATCGCCGTACGCCGGCCGGCTGGCAGCTCCGCTGGTCGCAGGCCACCGCGATCACCTGAGGACGCGCTACACCCCGGCCGGCGCGTTCCGCCGTACGCCGACCGACCTCGCCACCTTCTGCGCCGGCTGAGGTCAGGACGCTCGTTCGGCGTCGCTGCGCTCGATGCAGAACTCGTTGCGCTCGGGGTCGAGCATGGTGACCCAGCCGCGTCCGTCGGGCAGGCGGTGGTCCTCGTAAATGCTGGCGCCGAGTCCGAGCAGGCGCTCGACCTCCTCGTCGCGGGTCCGCTCGGTCGGCACCCAGTCGATGTGCACGCGGTTCTTCACCGACTTCGCCTCGGGAACGGCGATGAACAGCATGTCGGGGAGCGGCGCCGGGGCGTCGACCAGCACCTCGTCGTCGCCGGGCTTGTCGCCTTCGCCCAGCGGCCAGCCGGTGACGCTGCACCAGAACTGCGCGAGCTCGTACGGGTTCGCGGCATCGATCGTGATGTGTCGGGGGATCATGGGCAGACCCTAACCGCCGTCCGGCCTCGCGGACTGTCGGCGACGGGGTCTACTGTGCGGGCAAAGAGCGGTATTCGCAGGGGGAAGGGGAGATTTCCGATGGCGTCTCGACTCAATCCGTATATCCAGTTCGAGAGCAGCGCACGGGAGGCGATGGAGTTCTACCAGAGCGTGTTCGGGGGCGAGGTGCAGTCGAACACGTTCGCCGAGTTCGGCGCGAGCCACGGGCCGGACGACGACAACAAACTCATGCACAGCCAGCTGGAGACGCCGAGCGGGTTCACCCTGATGGCGGCCGACACCCCGCAGGGGATGCCGTACAACCCGGGCGAGAACATGGCGATCAGCCTGAGCGGTGACGACGGCGACGAGCTGCGGGGGTACTACGCGAAGCTGTCCGACGGCGGCAAGGTGACGGTCCCGCTGGAGAAGCAGATGTGGGGCGACGAGTTCGGCATGGTCACCGACAAGTTCGGCGTCAGCTGGATGGTCAACGTCGCCGGCAGCTGATCCGCAGGCGGACGCAGGAGTGCGGCTGGGGGACGGCCGCTGGGTTCAGATCTGGGCCGGCGGCTCTCCCGGCGGCACGCCGGTGCTGTTCCTGCCTGGCTGCCCGGATACCCGGCATGCCGCGTATCCGGGCGAGCAAGCCGCGCTGCGTGCCGACGTTCGCCTGGTGGCGGTGAACCGCCCGGGCTACGGGCGGTCGGATTCGCACGCGTCGACACACCTGTCGGTGGCCGACGATGTCGTGGCGGTCGCGGACGCGCTCGGGATCGACCGATTCGCCGTACTCGGAATGTCGATCGGCGGGCCGTACGCACTGGCCTGCGCTGCGCGGCATCCGGACCGCGTGACCGCAGTCGGCGTGCTCGCGAGCTCAGCCAACGTCCCCGAACTGGACCCGCCGTACCACCGCGACGACCTCGGCCCGGACGAGCAAGCCTTCTTCGCACGGCTCGCGAGCATGACCCCGGACGAGGCGGCCGAGCACATGCGCGCAGACTTCATGCAGTACGTCGACCGGCTCGACCCGACCGATCCGGACGATGAAGCCCTGGTACGCCGCTTCGTCGCGCAACTACCGCCGTACGACGCCGAGATCGCCACCAGGCAAGGAACGACGGCTGCAGGGGCCGCGGTCCGCGAAGCACTCGCGAACCCGGACGGCTACCTCCGCGATGCCGCGATCTCCTTCAGGCGTTGGGATTTCCGCCCCGAGGCGATCACGTGCCCCACCTTCCTCTGGTACGGCGAACTCGACGCGAACGCCTCCGTCCGCAACGGCCACTGGCTCGCCGCGCACCTCCCGCACGCGACCCTGGTCATCCGCGAGCAGAGCACGCACCTCGCCGTACTGCAAGACCACTGGGACGACGTCCTCACGACTCTGATCAGAGGAAATTGAGTACGGGAACGCGATGCCCGCGGTCTAGCCTGGAGTATGGGACTCAACGATGTGCTGTACGACCCGATCCGCCACAACAACTGGGCGACCAAGAGCCTGATCCAGTTCTGCCGGGCGCAGGGCCTGACCGCCGAGCAGCTCGAGGTCACCGGCGTCGGTACGTACGGCGGCATCGTGGCGACGCTGGATCACATCGTCCGCTGCGACGGCAGCTACGTACGCCGTGTCGCAGACAGCCCTCTCGATTTCGTGGACAGCGATGAGGCGCCGGACTTCGACGTACTCGAACGCTGGAACGACGAGGCCGGCGCCCTCTGGGAGGACGTCCTCACCAAGCCGATCGACGTCGAGCGCATCGTCATCGTCGACAACAACACCCGCGGTACCCGGCTCGGCATCTTCATCGCGCAGGCGATCAACCACGCCAACCATCACCGCGAGCAGGTCTGCGCGATCCTCACCGGCTTCGGCATCGAGCCCCCGGACATCCAAGCCTGGGAGTACGCCTGGGAAACCGAGCGAATCTGGGACCTGCCTACGTCGTGAGCGGGATGGACTCCGGCACCGGGGTGAGCGGAGCGTTGTAGGCGAACCAGTTGGTCAGGTTCTCGACGACCAGGCCGGCCATGGCCTTGCGGGTGGGCAGGGTGGCCGAGCCGATGTGGGGGAGGAGGACCGCGTTGGGCAGGGTGAGCAGGTCGGGGTGGACTTTCGGCTCGTGTTCGAAGACGTCGAGGCCGGCCGCGAGGATGGTGCCGTCCCGAAGCGCGTCGACCAGGGCCTGCTCGTCGACGACTGAGCCGCGAGCCACGTTGATGACGATGCCCTCCGGCCCCAACGCCGCCAGGACCTCGGCGTTCACCAGGTGACGAGTCGAGTCGCCGCCGGGGATGACGATCACCAGCGTGTCGACGTCGCGCGCCATGTCCAGCAGCGACGGGTAGTAGCGGTAGCCGACGTCCTTGCGGCGGCGGTTGTGGTAGGCAACGGAGATGCCGAACGGTGCGACCCGGTCCGCGATCGCCTGCCCGATCCGGCCGAGACCGAGGATGCCGATCCGGCGGCCGTGCATCGTTGCCTTGGTCAACGGGTAAGCGCCGCCGGTTTCCCACTTGCCGGCGCGCAGGTAGCGCTCGGCCTGGGGCAGTTCGCGGACCGTCATCAGCAGCAGACCCAGCGCCGTGTCGGCGACCTCGTCGTCCAGTACGCCAGGCGTGTTCGTCACGACCACGCCGCGCTCGGCCGCGGCGGCCGCGTCGATCCGGTCGTACCCGACGCCGAAGCTCGCCACGATGCGTACGGCGGGCAGCCGGTCCAGGAACGCGCCGTCGATCAGTGCGCCACCGGTGGCGACGGCAACGATCTCGTCGCGGCGGGCCGCGAGGACCGCGTCCGGGTCGCTCTCCTCCCAGAGCCGGATCAGCTCACAGTGACCGTCCAGACCGGCCGCGACCGCCGGGTGCATCGGTCCCGGCATCAGCACCACTGGTAGTCCCATGAGAGTCCTCCTCGCGTGTCCTGCACCGATGTTCACCGCCGCTTTCCTGCCCAACCCTATTTCCCGCCCCCGGAACGGACGACGATCGGGGGAGGAGGTCACCATGATCATCGACTGCGCTTACTACCGGGACGGACACCGCCAGCACGTCGGCGCGATGTCGGTCGAGGATGCCGCCGCCCACTGCAAGCAGGGTGGATTCGTCTGGCTGGGCATGTTCGAGCCCACCCCCGAGGAACTCGTCCAGGTCCGGGAGAGCTTCGGCCTGCACGAACTGGCCGTCGAGGACGCGCAGACCTTCCACCTCCGGCCCAAGGTCGAGCCGTACGAGGGCAACATCCGCCTCGTCATCCTGCGCACCGCCCGGTACGACGACCAGCGCGAAGAGGTGGACTTCGGCGAGGTGAGTGTGTTCGTCGGACCGGCGTTCGTGATCACGGTCCGCCAGGGGGTCGCCAGCGACCTGCACGGCGCCCGGATCCGCCTCGAGGAACGGCCCGAGTTGCTGGCGGTCGGCACGAACTCCGTCCTGTGGGCCATCCTCGACCAGGTCGTCGACGGCTACGGCCCGGTCGTGGCGGAGCTGGAACGCGACATCGAGCAGGTCGAGCGGACCGTGTTCGCGGGCTCGGTCGCGCCGACCGAGCGGATCTACTTCCTCCGTCGCGAGGTCACCGACTTCTACCGTGCAGTCCACCCGCTGCTCGCCGTACTCGCGACCATCGAGCGCGGCGCGCGCAACACCGAACTGCTGCCGTACTTCCGCGACGTGCACGACCACCTGGTGCTGGTGAACGAGGAGGTCGCCGCCCAGCGGGATCTCCTCGCGACTGTGCTGGAGGCGAACATGGCGGTGATCTCGGTCGAGCAGACCAAGGTCAGCGTCCGGCAGAACGCGACGATCGAGCAGCTCACCATCCTGGCCACGGTGTTCCTGCCGCTGACCTTCGTCACCGGGTTCTTCGGCCAGAACTTCGGCTGGCTGGTCGACCACATCGGCGCCGAGTGGGACTTCCTCGTCCTCGGGGTCGGTGGCCTCCTGATTCCCTGCCTGGCCCTGTACGTCTGGTTCCGCCGGCAGCGAGCGGCCCGGCAACCTACCTGACGCGGCAGGTTCATGCGGCCGTCCGCAGTCGTTCCCGTGCGGCACCGAGGGTCGGGGAGCAGGATCCATCCCCTCGGAGGTTTGTGATGCGAAAGCTCCCCGCCCTCATCGCCGCGACGGCCGTCCTGGCCGCTGTGGCGATCCCGTCCGCGTCGGCCGCCCTGTCCGCGGCGCCGGCTCCCGCTGCGCAGACCGGTGCGACGGCCGAGCCGCCGTCGTACCCGGCGACCCCGCTCACGTCGTACGCCGCCTTCGACGCGAACCAGGCGATCGCGGTCGACGCGAAGTACTTCTACGCGGTCGACAATCGGACGATCACCAAGCACGACCGCCGGACCGGCGAGCCGCTGCTGCAGTTCGCCGGCGACGCCGACGGTCCGTTCAAGCACATGGACAGCGGTGTGGTCGTCGGGTCGAAGCTGTACGCCGTCCACTCGAACTACCCCGAGTGGCCGATGGAGAGCTCGATCGAGGTGTTCGACACCAAGACGATGAAGCACATCGACTCGTACTCGTTCGGCATCTACCGCGGTTCGCTCACCTGGCTGGACCGGCACGACGGCGCGTGGTGGGCCGGTTTCGCCAACTACGACGAGATCTCGGACGACACGAACGAGCCGTACGGCCAGACCTACAACACCCAGATCGTGAAGCTGAACGACAAGTTCGAGCCGCTCGCGTCGTACACGATCCCGAAGCCGATCCTGGACCGGTTCAAGCCGATGTCGAACTCCGGTGGCTCGTGGGGTCCCGACGGCCGGCTCTGGCTGACCGGTCACGACCTCGGTGAGGCGTACGCGATGGAGTTGCCGACGGCGGGCGCCGAGCTGCGCTGGATCGCCACGGTCGACCTGCCCGACGTCCAGGGGCAGGGCATCGCGTGGGACCGCTCGGATCCGCGGCACCCGACCTTCTGGGCGATCAGCCGGCCGAACAAGGTGGTGCACACGTTCGCCATGCCGCTCGACCTGATCAAGACGCCGGCCACCAAGGGCTGGCAGGTCCTCGGCCCGGGTCAGTTCCAGAAGTAGTCGGAGGTCGATCGAGTAGCGGACGGAAGCTGTCCGCTACTCGATCGATGCTGGGTACATGACTACCTCAGCGACATTCCACGCCTACTTCGGCTACCGCGATGCGGTCGGCGCACTCCGCTGGCTGGAGAAGGCCTTCGGGTTCGAGACCACGATGGAGGTCCCGGACGACAAGGGCGGGATCATGCACGCCGAGATGCGGTACGGCGGTGTGGCCTTCACGCTCTTCACCGACGAGGAGGGCTACGACAGGCCCACCCGCAAGGGCGACACCGTCGGCCACGGCATCTACATCGCCTTCGACACCGAGGCGGAGGTCAACGCCGTCCACGCCACCGCGGTAGCCGCCGGCGCCGAGTCCATCTGGACCCCAGCCACCACCGAGTGGGGCAACTACCGCTGCCGAGTAGCCGACCCCGAAGGCTACGAATGGACCTTCGGCACCCACCACCCAGGCCTCCCCGCCACCTGGTAGACAACTACGGGTGGATCCCCGGCTGATCGTGATCAGAGGTAACTCCGGCTCAGGTAAGAGTTCGGTCGTCGAAGGTATTCGGGCGGCGTACGGGCCGGGGGTTGCCTGGATCGAGCAGGACTATGTGCGGCGGACGATCTTCCAGGAACGCGGTCGGCCGGATGACGCGAGCATTCCGATGATCGGGCAGATCGCGCGGCATGCGCTCGAGCGGGGCTTTCACGCTGTCATCGAGGGCATCATGCCGACGCTCGGGTACGCCGAGATGTTCGCCGAGCTCGCCCGTGACTATGCGGGGTCGGCGTACTTCTATTACCTGGACATCCCCTTCGACGAGACCGTCCGGCGGCACGCGTTGCGAGACAAGGCGACGGCTTTCACGGCCGACGACATGGCGGAGTGGTATCGGCCGCAGGATCTGCTGGACTGGCCGCGAGAGACGGTGATCGATCAGACCAGCTCGCTCGACGCGACTGTCCAGCAGATCCTGCGCGAGACCGGTTTAGACCCAGCCGCCCAGCTCCAGGTCGGTGATGACGACCGGCTGGCCGGTGGCTAGGGACTGGTTGGCGGCGATGCCGACGGCAACGGCCCGGACGCCGTCGTGGACGTCGGCGGCCCGTCCGAGCGGGTCGTTGCCCGGGCCCTTGAAGAGGTCGTCGTAGAGGAGGCGGTCGCCACCGCCGTGGCCGCCGACGCCTCGGGGGATCTCGACCTCGACCGCGGGTGCCCAGTGCTTCTGCAGGACGAGCCGCTCGCCGTTGGAGCGCACGTCGCCCGGGATCACGCGGTCCGACGGGTAGCTCGGGTCGATCTGATCATCGATCACAGCCGCCCGCTCGATCACCTCGAGCTCGGCGCGGCCCTCGGTGCCGTTGACCGACACCCGATAGCCCTCCCACGGCGAGTGTGCGTTCAGGGAGTAGCTCAGCCGGGCGCCACTCGCGTACTCCGCGACCACCGCCATGTTGTCCTCGATCGTGATCCCCGGACCGAACACGTCCTGGTCCCGCAGGTACCCGTCGTACTGCTCGCTCTCCAGGTACAGCTGCCGGTTGATCTCGTCGGTGCGCAGATCCAGCAACCACGGATCGTTGGCCGAGCCCTCGATCGTGCCCCGGGCAGGTCGTTGCCCAAGGCCACGGGCGGCCGCGTTGTCCGAGCCGTAGAAGAACAGGCCGCCGGACGCGTACACCTTGGTCGGCGTCGACGCGATCCACCAGTTCACCAGGTCGAAGTGGTGCGAGGCCTTGTGCACCATCAGGCCGCCGGAGTTCTTCTTCTCCCGGTGCCAGCGGCGGAAGTAGTCCGCGCCGTGCCGGGTGTCGAGCACCCACTGGAACTCGACGCTGGTGACGGTGCCGATCTCGCCGTCCGCGATCACCTGCCGCAGTGCGCTGTTCCGCGGCGAGTAGCGGTAGTTGAAGGTGACGACCACGGACTTGCCGGACTCGTTCATCGCGGCGACGATCTGCCGGGTGCCGTCCGCGTCGATGGTCAGCGGCTTCTCGACGATCACGTCGGCGCCGGCCCGCAGGATCCGGGACACGACCGCTGCGTGCGTGTAGTCGGGGCTCGTCACGACCACCCGGTCGACCGACTGCTCCTTGATCATCCGCTCGAGATCGTCGGCGCCGTACTGCGGCAGCTCGGGACCTCCGAGCTCCTTGACGTACCGCTCGTGGAAGGCGAGACGGCCCTGGTTCGGGTCGAGCAGGGCGACCAGCTGCGCCTCCTCGGGGTGCTCCTGGAAGATCGCGCGGACATACGCCCGCGCTCGCGACCCGGTTCCGGCGACTGCATAACGTCTGGGCACGGCGGACCCTTTCTACTCGTGTAGAACAGCACGCTAGCAACCGCTTTCCAAACCGGTCAACCGTCGTACTATCGGCACATGCCGAAGGCCACCCCGATCACCCGGAACGACGTGGCGCAGTACGCCGGGGTCAGCACCGCTGTGGTCAGCTACGTGGTGAACGAAGGCCCGCGCCGGGTCGCGCCGCAGACCCGGGAACGGGTCCTGGAGGCGATCCGCGTACTCGGCTACCGGCCGAACGCGACGGCGCGTGCTCTGCGCCTCGGCACCACTCGCACATTCGGGCTCATCACGCCGGACGGCGGCAACCCACTGTTCGCCGAACTCGCCAAGGCGATCGACAAGGAGGCGTCGGCCCGCGGGTACGTCGTTCTGCAGACCAGCGCCGACGGTGATCCGGTCACCGAGCAGGCCAAGATCGCGGAACTGCTGATCCGCCAGGTCAGCGGATTGCTCCTGGTTGCTCCGACCGAGGATCCAGACCTGACCGAGGTCGGCATCCCGGTGATCGCCATCAACCGGGTGTTGCCGACCGTGAGCTCCGTCCGGCCGCAGTACCGCGCGGGTGCGCGCGCCGGCGTCAAGCACCTGATCGAGCACGGCCATCGCACGATCGGGCTGGTGATCGGTGGTCGCGGCACTGGCGGTCGGGCGCCGGAGCGTGAGCTTGGGTGGCGGGACGCACTTCGCCAGGCAGGGCTCGAGGACGGTCCGATCGCGCGGGCGAGATTCAGCCGGCCGGGCGGGTACGACGCCGGCAGAGAGTTGCTCGCGGCAACGAAACGACCGACCGCGATCTTCGCCAGCTCGGACCTGCAAGCAGTCGGCACACTCCGCGCGATCCACGAAGCCGGCCTCCGAGTCCCCGACGACATCGCGGTCCTGGCCTTCGACGGCACAGCCGAAACGGAGTACAGCTGGCCACCCCTGACCGTCGTACGCCAACCCCTGGACCGCATGGCCCACGAGGCCGTCAGCCGACTCATAGACGGCGAAGACGCCATCCAGTCCCTCACCTACCCAACCGACCTCATCCTCAGAAGATCCTGCGGCTGTTAGAGCGTGCCGAGGTCTTCGAAGATCAGGGCGGTTCGGGTGGCTAGGACTTCGGGGATGGCTTGGAGTTTTTCGAGGACTACTCGGCGGAGGCCTTCGTTGTCGGCGGCTCGGACCAGGAGGATGGCGTCGAAGTCGCCGCCGACGAGTGCCATGTGTTTGATTTCGGGGATCGCCTGGAGTTGTTCTCTCAGGGTTCGCCAGGAGCTTTGGCGGAGACTGAGAGTGACGTACGCCGAGGTCGCGAGGCCCAGCTTCAACGGGTCGACCGTGACGGTGAAACCGGTGATGACCCCGGTCGCGGTGAGTCGCTCGACCCGGGCGTAGGCGTTCGCGCGGGAGATATGGACCTGGTCCGCGAGGGCCCGGATCGAGAGCCGTCCGTCCTGCCCGAGCGCCTCGACGATCTGCCGGTCGACCTCGTCCAGCGCCGGGGCGACGACCATCTGTCCAGGACCGGCCCGGTGGACCGTCACCTCGTCGGACATCTGTGCACCTCGCATCGCGGCAGCCGGAACCAATCGTCTCGTGATTGTCACAGGTCTGGATCCGATTGGCCAGAAGTACGACGATGAGGCCACCGTCCGTCTCCTGCGCAGGAGTGTCCATGACCACCGTCGAGGAGCGTTTGCTCCCCTCCGCCGAACCCGTCCGGTTGATCGACCAGGACGGCGTACCGCACGACCACCCGTCGTACCGGCTGCCCACCAAGGAAGCCCTGGTCGACGGTTACGTTCAGTTGATCAAAGGCCGTCGCATCAACGACCAGGCCAGCGCGCTGGTCCGCCAGGGCCGGCTCGCCGTCTACCCGTCGTCGCACGGCCAGGAGGCCTGTCAGATCGCGGCCACGATGGTGCTCCGCGAGGGCGACTGGCTGTTCCCGACGTATCGCGACACGGTCTCGATCGTGAGCCGCGGTGTCGACCCGATCGAGACGCTGACGCTGCTCCGCGGCGACTGGCACTCCGGGTACGACCCGTACGCGCGCAACGTCGCGCCGCAGTCCACCCCGCTCGCGACGCAGCTCACCCACGCGGTCGGTGTCGCGCACGCGGCCCGGCTGAAGGGCGAGGACACGGTGGTGATGGCGCTCTGCGGCGACGGCGCCACCAGCGAGGGCGACTTCCACGAGGCTCTGAACTTCGCCGCCGTTTTCCACGCCCCGGTCGTCTTCTTCATCCAGAACAACGAGTACGCGATCTCGGTGCCACTCGCCCGGCAGACCGTCGCTCCGTCGCTGGCCCACAAGGGCATCGGGTACGGCGTGCCCGGCGAACGGGCCGACGGCAACGACCTGGCCGGCCTGCTCGCCGTCCTCGGACAGGCCGTGGAGAAGGCACGCTCGGGTGAGGGACCGCAGCTCGTCGAGGCGCACACGTACCGAGTGCAGGCGCACACCAACGCCGACGACGCGACCCGGTACCGCGAGGACGACGAGGTCACGCCGTGGCTGGAGCGCGACCCGATCAAGCGGCTCGAGGCGTACCTCAACGAGCAGGGCTGGCTCGACGACGCGGTGCGCGAGCGTGCGGAGGCGATGGCGGACCAGGTCGGGACGCGGTTGCGCGACGGGCTGATGCCGGAGCCCGAAGTGGATCCGCGGGAACTGTTCACGCACCTCTATACCGAGCAGACGCAGCAGCTGCGCGAGCAGGCGGCGTTCCTGCGCGACGAGCTGGCGCGAGAGGAGGTCTGAGCTGATGACGCATGTGAAGATCTCCATGGCGCAGGCTCTCAACCAGGCCCTCCGCGATGCGATGAAGGCCGACGACACCGTGCTGATGTTCGGTGAGGACGTCGGCGCGCTCGGCGGCGTCTTCCGGATCACCGACGGACTGACCGAGGAGTTCGGCGAGGATCGTTGCTTCGACACCCCATTGGCCGAGTCCGGCATCGTCGGGATGGCCGTCGGGCTCGCGATGAACGGGATGCGCCCGGTCGTCGAGATGCAGTTCGACGCGTTCGGCTACCCGGCGTTCGAGCAGATCGTCTCCCACGTCGCCAAGATGCGGAACCGGACCCGCGGCAAGATCACCCTGCCGATGGTGATCCGGATGCCGTACGCCGGTGGGATCGGCGGCGTCGAGCACCACTGCGACTCGTCGGAGAGCTACTACGCGCACACGCCAGGACTGACCGTCGTGGCGCCGGCCACGGTCGCGGACGCGTACACGTTGTTGCGCAGGGCAATCGAGATGCCGGATCCGGTCGTGTTCATGGAGCCGAAGAAGCTCTACTGGGCCAAGGAAGAGGTCGATCTCACCGAGGACCAGCCCGGGATCGGCACGGCCGTCGTGCGGCGGGAGGGCGCGGACGCGACCTTGATCGCCTACGGGCCGACGGTGCCGGTCGCGCTGGAGGCGGCCGAGGTCGCGGCCGCCGAAGGGCGGCAGCTGTCCGTGGTGGATCTGCGGTCGATCGTGCCGTTCGACGACGAGACGGTGTGCGCGGCGGTACGGCGTACCGGGCGCGCGGTCGTGGTCGCGGAGGCCAGTGGATTCGCCAGTGTGTCGTCGGAGATCGTTGCCCGCGTCACCGAACGGTGCTTCCACTCGCTGGCCGCGCCGATCCGGCGCGTGACCGGGTTCGACATCCCGTACCCGCCGCCGAAGCTGGAGAAGTACCAGCTGCCCGGTGTGGACCGGATCCTCGATGCGGTGGACGACCTGCAGTGGGAGGACTCGTGAACACCTTCCTGCTTCCCGATCTCGGCGAAGGCCTGACCGAGGCCGAGATCGTCCGCTGGCTGGTGAAGGTCGGCGACGTCGTCACCGTCGACGCCCCGGTCGCGGAGGTCGAGACCGCCAAGTCCATCGTCGAACTCCCGTCCCCGTACGCCGGCGTCGTCGAAGAACTCCACGGCGACCCCGGCACAACCATCCCGGTGGGCAAACCACTCATCACCATCGGCGAGGTCGACACCGGTGCACGGCCTGCGGCCGAGGGTGGGAACAACCGGCAGGACGGTGCACGGTCCGAGGTGGCCGGTGGGAACAACCGGCAGGACGATCCGGCCGGGTCGGGTGCAGGGTCCGAGGTGGCCGGAGAGGCGTACCGGCAGGAGGAGCGGGCCGGGTCCGGGAGCGTACTCGTCGGCTACGGCACGGGTGCCGGCACCGGCTCAGGTCGGCGCCGCAAGCCCCGGCCCCACCTCCAGCCGGCGCGCAGCGCCGCTACACCGGCGACGCGCCCCGACCTCCAGCCGCCGCGCAGCGACGCTACACCGGAGAACGTGTCGGCGCCGGCCGCGGGCAGTGCGCGGCGGGTGCCGCTGGTGATCTCGCCACTGGTACGGCGGATCGCGCGGGACGCTGAGGTGGATCTGCGGACGTTGACCGGTTCCGGGCCGGACGGTCTGATTGTCCGCCGGGATGTTGAGCAGGCGATCGCTCAACGGTTCGAGCAGACGCCGACGGTTGAGGACGTGAGTTCGCGGACCGGGCTGGCCGAGCTACGCCGGATCCCCATGAGCGGATTCCGGAAGGTTGTGGCGGCGACACTGACTCGGAGCCGGGCGGAGATCCCCGAGGCGACGACCTGGGTGGACGTGGATGCGACCGCCCTGGTCGAGTTGCGGGAATCGTTGCGGTCGGCAAAGGATTCCGGTCCGGGTCTGCTGGCGTTGATGGCGCGGTTCACGGTGGCGGGCCTGCAGCGCTACCCGGAGCTGAACGGTTTCGTCGACACCGAGCGAGAGGAACTCGTCCAGTACGACGGCATCAACCTCGGACTGGCCGCCCAGACCGATCGTGGTCTCGTCGTACCGGCGGTGGCGAACGCGCATACGATGACCACGCGCGCCCTCGACGGTGAGATCCGCCGACTGACCGAATCCGCGCGGACCGGCCGGCTGACGCCGTACGAGCTCGGCTGCGGGACGGTCACGCTGAACAACTACGGCAGCTTCGGCGTGGACGGCAGCGCGGCGATCATCAACCACCCGCAGGTCGCGATCCTCGGCGTGGGCCGGATCATCGACCGTCCATGGGTCGTCGACGGCCAGATCGTGATCCGGAAGCTCACCCAACTGTCGCTCGTGTTCGACCATCGGGTCTGCGACGGCGGGACGGCGGCTGCGTTCCTCCGGTTCGTCGCCGACGCGTTCGAGAACCCGGCGTCAGCGTTCGCCGATCTCTAGCGGTCGCCCACCCGAGCTCTTACCGTGGCCGCATGGCGAAAGCTCCGGCCGACAAGGTCGCACTGTTCGACGCAGTCGTCGAACAGTTCCCCGACGTCGAGCGCAAGGGCGCCGGTTTCCCGTACACCGCGGTCAACGGCAACATGTTCTCGATGCTGAACGAGAACGGCACCCTCGCGCTGCGCCTTCCCGAAGCCGAGCGCGAGGCGTTTCTCTCCAGGTACGACACCACCCTCAACGTCGCGCATGGAGTACAGCAGAAGGAGTACGTCGTCGTCCCCGACGCGCTCCTGGCCGCTACCGATGAACTGCGCGAGCACTTCGCAGTGAGCGTCGCCTACGCGCGATCGCTCAAGCCGAAGCCCACGACCCGCAAGAAGAAGCCGGCGAGCTGAGCGTCAGGAGAGCTGCCGCGGCCGCAGCCCGACCAGGATGACCCGCAGCCCCGAAGTGAAACGTGCCTCCGGCCCGGCCAGATTCTCGCGGTTCAGGTACGCCGCGAGGCTGGCCGCGCCCACCCCCAGTTGGTCGCCCGCCTCGGATGCCCAGTCGGGTTCGCTCAGGCCGCTGCGCCGTACGACGGCCGACCATGCGGCGTCGGTGACCGCGGACCCGATCAGGTAGTGAAAGATCGCCGACACGGCCGAGTCGAGATGCACACCCTTGAACCCGGCCGCCCGCAGGATCGCGAGCACCTGATCGGCCAGCGCCTGGTAGTTCGGCCCGAGCCCCGCATGCGATGCCAGCAACTGCGGCGCCCAGGGATGAATCCACAGCGCCTCGTACGCCGCTCGCACCACCACGGTCACCTGGTCGCGCCAATCGCCGTCACCGGGTGGGACCAAGGCGTCACCCAAGACCTCGTCGACGGCGAGCTCGAGCAGATCGTTCTTGTTGGCGATCCGCCAGTACAGCGCCGAGGTCGCGGCCGTGCCGACCTCCGCCGCCACCCGCCGCATCGAGAACAGGTCCAGCCCGTCGCGGTCCAGCACCTTGATCGACGTACGGACGATGTCGTCCCGGCTCAGCGGCGATCTGGTCGCCTCCGGCTCGGTCCGCAACCAGACCGATCCGAGCACCGTCTTCTGATCAGCTTCACGCACGAAAGCAGTGTCTCACGAACTGACACGATGTTTTTGTGTTAGATCTTCGCGAGGTTCCTTGTGCCTGGGAACTCCGCGCCACGAGACTGCCGAGGTCTCCGGAGCAGGCCGGGGATGGCTCCGGGGGGAGCGACGACGACGCCGCCGGTCGATCCGGCCGCGGTCTCAGAGCATTGGGTGGGGAAGACTTGTGAACGACGCATCCACGGACGCGCGCATGAAATCGAAGAGCTCTCGAGTGGTTGCGCTGCTCGGTGGGGCGGGCGCTGTGGCGCTGGTCCTTGGCGGGGTGACCTTGGCGCTGGCGCCGTCCGCGTCGGCCAACGGCGACATCATCGACGGCACCCCGGCCTGCATCGACGTGATCCCGGACTCGACCGAGATCGCGTTCGACGGGGACGGCGACACCCCGCCGGCGCCCGGTGAGAAGACCGTGGACGGCGTGACGGTGACCTGGACCGCGAGCACGCTCCAGCAGGACGACCCGGAGCACAACGGTGACCAGACCGGCGGCACGGTGGTCGACTTCACCGCGACGGGCGGCACCGTGCGCGGCGTACTGGTCAACGTCAAGACCGACGGCGACGACCCGGGCAGCTTCGGCTACGCGGCGAACTTCCACGACTACCGGCCGACTGGAGTCACCTCCGGGACTGGCGTACATGCGCCGGTTCAGTCGTCCACCGGGAAGTACTACACCATCGGTCATCTGCGCTTCTGTGTCGTGAAGGCGACGACCACGCCGACGCCGCCGGTGACGCCGAGCGATTCCCCGTCGCAGACCCCCAGCGAAACTCCGTCGGAAACGCCGAGCGAGTCGCCGTCGGAGTCGCCGAGCGAGAGCCCGTCGGAGTCGCCGAGCGAGTCGCCGTCCGAGAGCCCATCGGAGTCGCCGAGCGAGTCGCCGTCCACCACTCCAACCACGTCGCCGAGCGACACCCCGACCGCGCCGCCGAGCGACACCCCGAGTACGCCGAGCGACAGCCCCAGTACGACGCCGTCAGGCTCGCCGTCGGTCGTGCCAACGGACAGCCCGACCAGCACGTCGACTTCGCCGGTCGCGGTTCCGACGGAGGTCGACGCTGGTCAGTCCGGTGGGCTCAAGCTCACCTCGGCGATCACCGGTCACCAGAGCGCGTGGGGTATCGCCCTCATCATGCTCGGTGGTGTGCTCGTGTTCGCCGGCATCCTGAAGTCGCGGCAGAACCGCGGTCAGCACGCTGCCTGACATGTCCGCACAGCGTCGCCGCCCGGGTCGCGCTCGTTCGTCGTGGTGGACGATCGGGGCCCTGGCGGTCGGCGCCGTACTACTCCTGACCGGCGGCTACCTGCAGCTCAGGACGGACAACAGCACTGACGCGGCCCAAACCGGTACGACGTCCGCCGTGCCGACGAAACCGTCACCGAAACCCACCACGTCGAAGCCCACCACACCGAAGGCGACCACACCGAAAGGCACAGCACCGAAGACCACGTTTCCGCCCGAGGTCCGGAGCACCGCTCCGGCGCGGCCGGGCAACCCGGTGCGGGTGTCCGTCCCGAGTCTCGGGGTCTCCGCTCGCGTGCTGGGGATCCGCGCCCGCGGTGGTGCTCTCATCCCGCCGTCCAATCCGCGGCTGGTCGGCTGGTGGTCCGACGGTGCTCAGCCCGGCGCGGCCAAGGGGTCGGCGATCATCACCGGCCACACCGTGCACGACGGCGGTGGCGTGTTCGACGACCTCGGCCAATTGAAGGCCGGAGACGCGGTCAAGGTCACCACAGGCAAAGGGACCCTCAACTACGTGGTCGCGTCCGTGACCACGTACCGGAAGAAGGCACTCGCCACCCAGGCCGCGCAGGTTTTCGACCAGAGTGTTCCGGGCCGGCTGGTTCTGGTCACCTGCGAGGACTGGGACGGTACGGCGTTCCTCAGCAATGCCGTGGTGATTGCGCATCCGAAGAAATGAGTGAACGGCCCCCGTGGGCCGGCCACTCGTCCTGCGATCAGCTGTTGATCTGAGCTGTCAGAGCGACGTTTGACCGGTCATCGCTGTGTCACGCGACGTCACGCGACCAAAGTCGTTCCGGCCGGGACCTCGGTGCGGTGCCGTACACCTTCGTCTCACCCGACGCGCCGCACCGCCCGCACGACCGTCCCCACGACGAGGACATCGCTGCTTTCAGGCTCTGCGAGGTGATCCGGAAGGACTCCGACGGCCCGGCATCGCCGTACCACTGGCAGCCGAAGGAGTCCTTCCGGGCGGTCTCCCGCTCTACCTAGTGCACTAGCCCGACCGCGGTGACGGTCGCGATGACGTCGGTGCGCCAGTGCCGGTAGCGGACCGGGTCCTCGGTGAAGTTCCGCTGGTCGGTGACCACGTCGTCGGCCGCCAGCAGCTTGGCGGCGTGCGCCTTCAGCGCGGGTGGCAGCTGGGGCTTCGCCGCCACGTCGTGCGACAGCAGCCAGAGCAGGTTGTAGTCCTCCATGCCGTCACGGAAGTTCTCGAGCCGGATCGAGGCCATCGGCCCGGTCGGACCTGGGTAGAACATCGACCCGTCGCCGGCGGTGCCGTTGAACGTCGCCGCCTTCCATGCCGACAGGATGCCGTCGTTCACCAGCAACTGGTTGGCGTGGTCCGAACGGAGCCACCGGTTCGTCGCGTAGTACAGGACGCCCTCGACCCCGGCCTTGTACGACATCGGGCCCATCAGCGTGCGCGAGTCGATCGGCGGGTAGCCGTTGAACCAGTTCGGCAACGGTGAACCGGTGGCGATGTCCGGGTACCACCAGGCCTGGTCGCCGCGAGCCCTGGTCCGCTCGGCCACCGTCTGGTTGTACAGGTCCTGCTGTGGCGCCCAGATGTCGACCAGCCCGGCCAGTCCAGTGTCGACCCCCATCGAGTTGTCCCGCAGTGTGGTCATGATCGGCACATCCGGGAAGGCAGCCTTGACCGCAGCAAAGGTCTGCTTGGCGGCCTGCAGCAGTGGCCCGTTGGCTTCGTCGAATCCGTAGACGTAGGCGTACTTGTCAACACCGGCGGCGCGGTAGCTGTCCATCGCGGTCCGCAGCTGTGAGATCCAGGTGTCGATCTGCGCCTGCCAGGTCTCCGGCTTCGCGGGGTTCAGCATTCCGGCCCACAGGTAGAAGGCGTTGAAGTCACGCAGCCCGTAGTGGTCGCGGATGTAGAGCACGTCCTCGACCGGGGTCGGCACGATCACCGGCCCGGGGCTCGAGGGAATGCATGGGCAGGTGTAGAGCTGGTCCGGCTCGATCTTGTAGTCGTTCAGGAACGACCAGTACGTGTGCTTGGTCGCTTCCTGCGCGGCGGGATCGGTGATCCCGTAGATGTCGTTCACGATCGCCGGCGTGAACTGGAAGGTGGTGTTGAGCTTCGGCCGATCCGGAACGGTCACCGGCCACACCGTCGCCGACACAGTCATCGTCCTGGTGTGCTTGCCGTCCACGGAGAACGCGACCTTCACCTTGTAGATGCCGGGCCGCGCGTCCGGCGAGGCCTTCAGCCGGATCCAGTACGGCTGGATCGAGTCGGCCGGGACATCCACCGAGGACAGGTCGTCGCGGATCGGGTCCGGCGTCCAGCCTGCGTACGTCGGACGGTGGTACTGGTTCGTCGGCGTCACGTTCAGCGATCCGACCGGCGCCACCGAGGCGGTGAGTGCACCTTGCGGGTCGGAGATCGAGGTCACCCGGGCCTGTACGCCGTTGAGCTGCTCGGCGAACGGCAGTACGACGGCCTGCACGTTCTCGTACTCACCGCGGGTCAGCGAGACCGACGGCGACGGTCCTGTCGAGCTGAACGGCAGGTCCTTCGGATAGACCAGCGCCATCGAGTCGGCCGACTCCAGCCCGAAGTCCGCATGCTTGTCGTGCGACCGCGCCTGGATGGTGTTCGCCAGTCTTGGTACCGATCGCTGCAACGCGGTGACGCCCGCGTTGAACGGCGCGTACTGCGCATACGTCATTGGCCCCGCGGCCAGCGCTTGGCGCAACTCGGCGCACTGTGCTGCCGCGGAGTCGACCTGCGCCCGCAGCCGCTCATCCGCAGGCGTGTGGCCGAGTTGACGGTCCATGGTGGCGATCTGATCCGCCAGCTTGGTCAGTACGCCGTCGAAGTCCGACAGCCGGAGCAGCTGCGCCGCAGCCTGGTCGCCGTACGCCGTCTTGTCGTACGGGTCGGTGTCGACGAGCCGGAAAGCGTCGTAGTGACCGATGACCGTCGTGCCTGCGCGGGGCATCGAGATGCCGATGTAGGCGATCCGGCTGATGTCGACGCCGGCGGCGGTGATCGCGCTCAGCCGCAGGTCGACCGGCGTCCAGCTGCGGGCGTTGATCTTGTAGTCGACGCCGTACGCCTTGTTGGCCTGGTCCCGGACGGTGATCCGGCCGACGACGGTGTAGTCCTGCTCGGTGAAGAAGTCGAACCCGAGCAGGGTGTGACCGGACCAGTCGCTGACCGGCAGGCTCGGCGTACCGGCGTTGAGCGTGAGCCCCGACGAGGCCGTCGCTCCCGGCGTACCGGCGGGCGCGATGCTGAACTTCACCCCGGAGGCGCCGTGCGTGGGATCGGCGGTCCGCTCGATCTTGTCGGCCTGCGGCAGGGTGACGGTCGCACCCGTCAGATCGGCATCGGTCTCGAAATCCTGGAACACCCCGGCTGGTACGGCGGCCCGCGCCGTTCCGGCCTGGACCAGACTTCCGGCGACCAATACGGTTGCCGTCAGCAACAACCCGAACTTCCTCACGACCGGCCCCTCTCAGGTAGCCTCACGGTAGGTCGGTCGGATTACGGTCATGGCCATAATCCACCTGGTTGCTCACCGTAGGAGCGAGGATGCCGACTGTCAAGGCTTACTGCTCTGCATCGAAAAGCCTGGCCGGCAGGCACGATCGGACCGTGGTCTTGTGGCTGTTACCGGCGTGCGCGATAGTTGCAGAAGCGGGCTATTCGCCATCGTTCACGTGGAGGCGTCATGGGACTGCCGGATGATGCCGCGGAGGCGCGGGCAGCGGGCTGGCGAACGCTGGCCGCTCTGCACGCCCGGATCGAGGACGAGCTGGAGCGCGCGCTGCAGAAGCAGCACGGCCTGTCCGTCAGTGAGTACAGCGTGCTCGACGTGCTGGCGCGGCAGGACGACTACCACCTGCGGATGAACCAGCTATCCACCGCGGTCGTGCTGAGTCAGTCGGCCACAACCCGGCTGGTGAATCGTCTGGAGGACCGCAAGCTCCTGCAGCGGTACCTGTGCCCGACCGACCGCCGTGGCATCTACACCGAGGTCACCGAGGCCGGCCGTGACCTGCGCGACCAGGCCCAGCCGACGCACGACGCCGTACTGACTGCTGCTCTGGAGAAGGCTGCTGGACTGCCCGAGCTGGCTCCGCTGGTCGGTGCTCTGGACAGGTTGGCGATGAAGGTCTGACATGGCCCGCAAGTACGACAACCGCAAGCTCTACTACTGGCTGATGGGCAGCTGTCTGGTGCTGATCGGCCTGGCGTGGTTCATCGTGCGGCTGTTCTCGATTCCGGTCGCGATCGGGATGAGCGCGGTCGCCGCCGTGCTGCCGCCGATCGCAGTCATCGTCGCGAACTGGGGTCAGGACTGATCCCAGGGGTGGGGTCGAGGTAGAGGTGCCGGACCATCGGGTAGTGCCGGCGTACCTCGACGTCGACCCGCTCGGCAAGCTGTTCGATCGCTGCGCCGGTGGTCTGCATGTCGGCCAGATCGACGGTCGCCACCACCAGGACCTGGTCCGGAGCGAGCCGGAGACTGAGCAGTTCGAGGACGCTGTCGACGCCTGGTGTGTCGTTGATGATCGCGCGGATCCGCTGCTGTACGTCGTCCGGCAGTGCCCGGCCGATCAGCATCGCCTTGTTGTCGCGACCGAGTGTGAAGGCGACGACGATCAGCAGTACGCCGATGCTGATCGACGCGGCACCGTCCCACAGGTGCTGTCCCGTGACGACCGCGAGCGTCACGCCAACGGCCGCGATCAGCAGTCCGATCAGGGCGGCGCTGTCCTCGAACGCGACGGTCTTGACTGCTGGTTCGGCGTTTCTCAGGTGCGTGAGCGCCGGCACGCCTTCCTGGCGGGCCTCCCGTCGTACCTGCCTGACTGCACGCAACCACGACGTACCTTCGAAGATCGCCGAGACTGCCAGGACCGTGTAGATCAACCCGACTGAGGCGATCGGCTCGGGGTCGATGAGTGCGCGCAGGCCCTCGGCGATCGAGAAGCCCGCGCCGAGCACGAGGATGCCGACCGCGGCCAGCAGGGACCAGAAGTACCGCTCCATTCCGTAGCCGAACGGGTGGCGTGCGTCGGCAGGCTTCCGGCTGCGGTGGAGCGCGGTGAGCAGGAACGCCTGGTTCATGGTGTCCGCGACGGAGTGTGCCGCCTCGGCGAGCAGGGCGGTCGAGCCGGAGAGCAGACCGGCGACGACCTTGGCGATCGCGATCGCCAGATTCGCCGCTCCGGCCAGCAGTACGGTCCCGACGGATTCCTCTGCCATCCACCTCGCGTGCCCGCGGGGTGGATGGGTCAAACCGAGCCCGTGTTTCGTGGCATGTGGCATGCTCCGGGCTGTGGCGGCGATGGGTGCGGGACGGTTGCTCGGGACGAATCTGCGGATGCGGCGGGACGAGCAGGGCATCTCGCTGTCCGAGCTGGCCCGGCGGTCGGGGATCGCGAAGGGGACGCTCTCGCAACTGGAGTCCGGGGCGGGCAACCCGACGATCGAGACAGTGTTCAGTCTGTCGAACGCTCTGGGTGTCCCGGTGTCGGCGCTGCTGAGCGAGTCGCCGAGTGCGGAGCTGGTCCTCGTACGGTCGGCGGACATCGACGTACTGTCCGGTGAAGCGATCGATCTGCGGATGCTGCGGCGGCTGGAGAACCCCGGTGGGTTGTTCGAGGTCTACAACCAGGAGGTCCGGCCGGACGCCGTACAGCAGTCGGACGGGCATCCTGGGACCGAGCATCACATCGTCCTGACCGGGCGGCTGCGGATCACGGCGCGTGGCAGGACTGAGGAGTTGGGGCCGGGGGACTACCTGGCTTTCCGGGCCGGTGGGCCGCACGGGTACGAGGCGGTGGACGGTCTGGTGCGGTCCGTGCTGCTGCTGGAGTACCCGCCGGACGCGTACCCGATCACGCCGGGTAGCCCGCATCTGCCGGGGTAGCGCATGTTTAGTGCCGACTGAGTGCCCGGTGAGTGCATGGTGAGTGCCGGATGGGTGCATTGACCGTGCCGAGGGTGGACGCGTAGGCTCGGTTTCGTTCATTTTACTGAACGGAGAGTCTGATGCCTGGTTCCGCGACACCCGACGTGGTGGTCGTCGGCGCGGGCATGATCGGCGCGGCCTGCGCCGAGGCGCTCTCCGCCGCGGGCGTCCGGGTGCTGGTGATCGATCGCGACGGCCCGGCCGCCGGTACGACGGCCTCCGGTGAGGGCAACGTGCTGGTCTCGGACAAGGAGCCAGGGCCCGAGCTCGAGTTGGCGATCGCGTCGCGGGCCGAGTGGGACGTCGTACTGTCGCGGCTGCCTGAACGGGTCGCCGACGTCGAGTGGGAGACCAAGGGCGGGGTCGTGGTTGCGACGACTGACCCCGAGCCGCTGAAGGCGTTCGCGGCCAAGCAGCGGGCGGCGGGGGTCGATGCTCGCGTGATCACGCCGGCGGAGGCCTTCGAGCTGGAGCCTTTGCTGACTCCTCGGGTGACGGTCGGAGTGCACTACTCAGACGATGCGCAGGTGCAACCGGTGCTCGCAGCAACGGCTTTGCTCGCGGCCGTCCGGGACCGCGGTGGTGAGGTGCGCTCGGGGGTGACGGCGCGGGCGATACGACGTTCGGCTCAGGGACGGGTTGTCGGGGTCGAGACCGATGACGGTGTGATCGCGTGTGGCGCCGTACTCAACGCTTGCGGGCCGTGGGCCGGGTCGTTCAGTGCCGATGCGGGTGCGCCGATTCAGGTGCTGCCTCGGCGCGGGATGATTCTGGTGACGGCGCCGCTGCCGGAATGCGTACGGCACAAGGTGTACGACGCGGACTACGTCGGTGCGGTCGGGAGCGGTGACGCCGAGCTGCAGACGTCGACGGTGGTGGAGTCGACGCGGTCCGGGACCATCCTGATCGGTTCGAGTCGGGAGCGGATCGGGTTCGACGACTCAGTCCGGGTGAAGGTGCTGCGTGAGCTTGCTGCGAAGGCGGTTGGGCTGTTTCCCTTCCTGGGGGACGTGCCGGTGATGCGGGCGTACGGAGGCTTCCGTCCTTATGCGCCGGATCATCTGCCGGTCATCGGGCCGGACCCTCGCACGCCGGGTCTGTGGCATGCGACTGGTCACGAAGGTGCGGGCATCGGGCTCGCGCCGTCGACCGGTCGGTTGATCACCGAACTGTTCCTGGGGCTGGCTCCACATCTAGACCCCGATCCGTTCCGCGTCGACCGTCCGGCGGTGCTGGCCTCATGACCGCCTACCTCCGCCCCCGCGACGGCGACCCCGCCCGAGTCGGTACGCCGACGCCCGTCGAGATCACCGTGGACGGCGAACCGGTGACCGCCCTGGCCGGCCAAACAGTCGCCGCCGCGTTGCTCTCCGCCGGCCGGGACTCCTGGCGGACCACCCGCGTCGCCGCACGCCCCCGCGGCGTCTTCTGCGGCATCGGCGCCTGCCACGACTGCCTCGTCGTAGTCAACGGCACCCCCGACATCCGAGCCTGCCAACGCACCATCCAGCCAGCAGACACAATCACAACCCAAACGGGCGCGGCCCTACCCCAACCTGCAGGTGGTCAGCAGACAGGCGGAACGCCAGCTACCTCCGACGCGCAGCCTCGCGGGACGTCAGCCACGTCCCACGCGAAGCCTCGGGAGTGGGCACGCGGGACGTCAGCCACGTCCCACGCGAAGCCTCGGGAGTGGGCACGCGGGACGTCAGCCACCTCCGACGCGCAGGCTCGGGCGGATCTTTCCCCGGCGTCCTCCCGCCCTGCTTCCTCCTCGAATGTCCCGCGGTTGGCTGACGTGGTTGTGGTGGGGGCTGGGCCGGCTGGGATCGCTGCAGCTCTGGCGGCTGCGGATGGTGGTGCGTCGGTGACCTTGATTGACACCGGCCGGAGTGTGGGCGGGCAGTTCAACCGGCAACTGCCCGTGGAATTCGGGGCTCGGCGGGCCGGCCGGTTGCAGCACGGGTGGAAAGGATTCGTCGCGCAGCGGGATCGGCTTGCCGGGCATGAGCGGATCACGCATCTCACGGAGACGTCCGTGTGGGCGATGGAAGGGCTCCGACTGTGGGTGCAACAAGGACCAGCGGACGGCGTCGGGCGGCAGGTCTTCGCAGTTGACGCGAAGGCGATCGTCCTGGCCACCGGTGCCTACGATCGCGTACTTCCCTTCCCTGGTTGGGATCTGCCAGGGGTCTACAGCGCCGGTGCCGCACAATCGCTGGCCAAAGGACAACGCATCTCCGTCGGTCAACGCGTACTCGTCGCCGGCACCGGCCCGTTCCTCCTACCGGTAGCGGAATCGCTGATCGGCGTCGGCGCCGAGGTCGTCGAGCTACTCGAGGCCAACACCCTGCGAACAGTCCGTCGCGGCTGGCTCACCAACCTCCTAGTTGCCTCCGGCAAGTTCCGCGAGGTCCTCGGGTACGGCGCGCTGCTGGCGAAGCATCGCATTCCGCTCCGGCACGGCTGGACCGTCGTCGCCGCACACGGCACCGACCACGTCGAAGCCGTCACCGTCGTACGGCTGGACGACTCGTGGCAGCCGATCACGGGCTCCGAGCGACGGATCGAGGTCGACGCGGTCTGTCTCGGCTTCGGCTTCACCGCTCAACTCGAGCTCGCAGTCTCGGCCCGCTGCAACCTCACGACGGGTCCGGACGGAGGCTCAGCAGTTGTCGTCGACGCCCACCAAGAAACCACCACTCCGGGGGTGTTTGCCGCTGGTGAGCTCACAGGAATCGGCGGCGCGG
Source organism: Kribbella sp. NPDC050281 (assembly GCF_040655855.1). Taxonomy (NCBI): domain Bacteria; kingdom Bacillati; phylum Actinomycetota; class Actinomycetes; order Propionibacteriales; family Kribbellaceae; genus Kribbella; species Kribbella sp. NPDC050281. The sequence goes on from NZ_JBFAKS010000013.1 coordinate 92,677, forward strand.
ACCTAGCGGCTGCCGAAGGTCGAGTGGCCGGTGTGGCCGCCGCGCATCACGCGGGAACTGATGCGCCAGGACCGCCCGGTGCCCGGGCAGGCGGAGAGCGCGCGGACTTGGCTGGCGCGGTGGAGGCACGGGAAGCCGTCGTACGCGGGCGACAGTTTGCGGAAGTGTTGGCGCGGGCCTATCCGGTGCGGGACGGGTGGCGAGCGTGGAGCACCGCCGAGACCGTGGTGTGCCGGTGTGAGGAAGTCACGCGCGGAGAGATCGAAGCTGCTGTGGCAGGACGTGGTGTGCAGGACGGCCGGGCGCTCAAGCTCAGCAGCCGGGCCGGACTGGGGATGTGTCAGGGACGGGTCTGTTCGCGGACCGTCGGTGCGCTGGTTGGTGCACCGGAATCATCGATGAAACGACCGATCGCCGTGCCGGTAAGGCTGCGGGATCTGGCAGAAGCTCAGGAGGATCTGTGACGGAGAAGTTGGAAGGCGTGATCGTCGCCACCGCGTTGCCGTACGCCGAGGACGCATCGGCGCCGGCAGGTTTGCGTCCGGACCTGGACAAGTACGCCGAGCACTGCCGGTGGCTGGTCGACAACGGTTGCCGCGGAGTGGGCCCGAACGGCTCCCTCGGCGAGTACTCGTCACTCGCCGATGACGAGCGCCGAGCCGTCGCCCGAACCGCGATCGAGGCCGTCGGCAACGATGGCATCGTGGTGGTCGGCGTACATGGCGTCGGTGCACACCAGGCGCGCGCGTGGGCGGAGAAGGCGGCCGAGGACGGTGCAACCGGCGTACTGTGCCTGCCGCCGACCATGTACCGCGCGAACCGCGGCGAGGTGATCCACCACTTCACCGAGGTCGCGAAGGCCGGCCTGCCGGTGATGGTCTACAACAACCCCCACGACACCAAGGTCGACCTGACCCCGGACCTGCTGGGCGAGATCGCGCAGATCGAGAACATCGTCGCGGTGAAGGAGTTCTCCGGTGACGTCCGCCGGATCCTCGAGATCCGCGAACTGGCGCCGGACCTGGCCGTCATTGCGGGCGCCGACGACCTGACTCTCGAGGCCTTGCTGATGGGTGCGACCGGCTGGTTCGCCGGATTCCCGAACGTGTTCCCGAAGGAATCGGTCCGCTTGTTCGACCTCGCCGTACAAGGCAAGCTGGAAGAGGCGCGGGCGCTGTACGAACCGCTGGTCGCCGCGTTCCGGTGGGACTCGCGGACCGAGTTCGTCCAGGCGATCAAGTACGGCATGGACTACGTCGGCCGGTACGGCGGTCCGTGCCGCCCGCCGCGTGGACCCCTGGTGCCCGAGCACCTCGCCCAACTGGAGCAGGACATGAAGAAGGCCGTGGAGTCGCTGCGATGAGGTCCGTCCGGACCATCAGCGCGATCGACTCGCACACCGAGGGAATGCCGACCCGCGTCGTCACCGGCGGGGTCGGCGTCGTCCCCGGCGCGACGATGGCCGAGCGGCGCGAGTACTTCATCAAGCACCTGGACGACCTGCGGTTGTTCCTGATGAACGAGCCGCGCGGACACTCGGCGATGAGCGGCGCGATCCTGCAGCCGCCGACCCGGTCCGACGCGGACTGGGGCGTGCTGTACATCGAGGTGTCCGGCCTGCTGCCGATGTGTGGCCACGGCACCATCGGTGTTGCCACCGTGCTGGTGGAGTCCGGCATGGTCGAGGTGACCGAGCCGGTCACCAAGGTCCGCCTCGACACCCCGGCCGGCCTGGTCGTCGTCGACGTTGCCGTCAGCAACGGACGGGCCGAGCACGTGACGTTGCGCAACGTTCCGTCGTACAGCCATGCACTGGACGCGACGGTGGAGGTTCCGGGGCTCGGGAAGGTGACCTACGACCTCGCGTACGGCGGCAACTTCTACGCGATCCTGCCGCTGGAGCAGCTCGGCCTCCCGTTCGACCGGGCCGAGAAGGACCGGATCCTGCAGGGCGGGCTGGACATCATGGACGCGATCAACGCGACCGACCGGCCCGTGCATCCGCTCGATCCCGGGATCAACGGGTGCAAGCATGTGCAGTTCACCGCGCCCGGTCTCGACGGTGCGGACTCGCGCAACGCGATGGCGATCCACCCGGGGTGGTTCGACCGGTCGCCGTGCGGGACGGGTACGTCGGCCCGGATGGCGCAACTGCATGCCCGCGGTGAGCTCGCGCTCAACACCGACTTCGTGAACGAGTCGTTCATCGGCACCCGCTTCACCGGACGCCTGATCGAGGAAACCACGGTCGGCGCGCGGGCGGCCGTCGTACCAACCGTCACCGGCCGAGCCTGGATCACCGGAACAGCCAATTACCTACTGGACCCCGACGACCCGTTCCCCTCCGGCTTCGTGCTCTAGCCAGACGCTAGTTGAGGTGGTTCTGCCAGTCGGGCGGGACGTTGCCGCCCGGCGTCGGCTGGTCGACCGGGTGGGACTCCGGCGGTGCGAGCGTGGGGCCCTCGTAGTACTGGGACTCGCCGTAGTGCCAGAACCAGTCCTCGCCCGGCTCGAAGCTGCGCACGATCTGGTGCCCGGTCGTGGACGCGTGAGCCGAGGCATGCTGCGCAGGGGAGGAGTCACAGCACCCGATATGTCCGCACTGCGCACACCGACGCAGGTGAAACCACCAGCCGCCAACCTCCAGACACTCCGCGCACCCGGTCCCGCTCGGAGGAACCGTGCTGTCGATTCCCGGTGTCCCAGAACTCTCCGTCATACCCCACATCCTCGCCTGCCCACCGCCCCCAAACAAGCAGCCCCAGGCACGCCCGACCGTCCGCCGATTGTGGCTCGGATCTACTCGGGCCAGTCGGAGTTCTTGATCACGTCGACGAAGTCGCCGCGGTGGAAACCGGGGACGAAATGCTCCAGGACGTCGGCCTTGACGTTCCCGAAGGTCGTCTCCGGCCGGTCCTTGATGCCATCCGTGAACGCGGCCAGGATCCGGTTCTTGAAGTCCGGCCGCGGATGCGCCGCGACCACGGCCGCCCGCTGCTCGTCAGTGATCGCCAGATAACCGATGCCGAGGACATCCAGTTCCACACCGCGAGTGACGAGCGCGATCTCGGCCGCCATGTGCAACGGGATCTCCGGGGTCGTGTGCAGAGCGATGCCGGTCCAGACCCGATCGGCCGGCTCCCCGGTGACGCCGTGCGCCCGCAGGAAGCGGCGCGCTTCATCGGCGCCGTCGATCTCGAACCGCTGGTCGGTACGACGGAACCGGCCGGTCAGACCGAGGTCGTGGAACATTGCGCCGACGTACAGCAACTCCGGATCGAACTCGAGGCCCTGCTCCTGGCCGCGCAACGCACCGAACAGGAAGACCCGTCGCGAATGATCGAACAGCAGCGGTGAGGCCACCTCACGAACCAGTTCGGTCGCCTTGCGGGCCAGGGCGCTGTCCGGGATCCGTACTCCGGCGATCTCTTCACTCATCGTCGTTCTGCCTTCCTGGTGTGGCCTCGTCTGTGCGTCCAGACTCGCCGGAGTGGCTACGCTGGTGCCATGTCCAGAACGCCACATGAACCACAGATTCGGACACATCGGATCGCCTTGGTGGTGTTCGACGGCGTGACCCTCCTCGACGTCAGCGGCCCTCTCGAGGTCCTTCACCAGGCCAACCGCAACGGCGCCCGGTATGAGTCGACCCTCGTCTCCCCAAGAGGCGGTGACATCGCGACATCCTCCGGTCCGACCCTCGCCGCCACCACGGCAGCAGCCGGGGCAGGGCCCTTCGAAACGGTGATGGTCGCGGGAGCCGACCACCTGGTCGATCGAGTGCCCGACGACCTCCTCGCCGCGGTCCGCGCCCTCGCGGCTCAGGCCGGCCGGGTGGCGTCCGTCTGCACGGGTGCCTTCGTACTCGCAGCGCTCGGGCTCCTGGACGGCCGGAGCGCCACGACCCACTGGCGTCATGCCCAGACCCTCGCCCGCCGCTATCCGTCAGTGCGTGTCGAACCGGACGCGCTACACATCCACGACGACCGGTACGTGACCTCGGCCGGCATCAGCGCCGGCATCGACCTGACCCTCGCCCTCGTCGAGGCGGATCATGGCGCAGGGGTCGCTCGCGAGATTGCCCGAGAGCTGGTCGTCTTCATGCAACGACCCGGCGGTCAGTCCCAGTTCTCCACAGCGATCGCGACCCCACCACCTCGCAGCGATCCACTCCGGGCAGTTACCGAATCTGTGGTCGCCGACCCCGCCGCTGACCACAGCCTGCCCGCCCTGGCCGCGTCGGCTGCCCTCAGCCCGCGGCACCTCACTCGCCTGTTCCACTCCGAGTTCCACACCACGCCGGCCCGGTGGGTCGAACGTGTACGCCTTGACCGAGCCCAGCAACTCCTCCTCGACGGCCACAGCATCACCTCGGCCGCCCGGCTCAGCGGCCTCGGCAGCGACGAAACCCTCCGCCGAGCCTTCGCCAGACACCTCGGTACGACGCCCACCGAATACCTCCGCCGCTTCCGCGCAGCCGGCTGATCAGTGTTCCGAGAAGAGGACAAAAGCGGGCCGCTTCCTGCGCCAGACTCGACGGCATGACGCAGCCAACGCAGCAGCTCCCCGGTGGCAAGTCGACGATCACGCCGTACGTCAGCCCAGGCTTCCTTCGCCACAGAAATGCGCACAAGATCCACCAACCACTAGGCGCCGACTAAGAGCACTCGGGGAAAGCGACGCATGCAAGAAGGGTGGGCGGTCCGCGAGCAGTTCGTAGTACGGCGAACCCATACTGTGGTCGGGTGGACGCTGACACCTGGGCTGGTTTGGTTGACCAATTCGCCGATGGGGCCTACGCCACGGTGAAGGGGCGGGTGCGCACGTACGTGATGCACCAGCAGTTGCTGGAGCATCTGCCACCACCTCCGGCGTCTGTGCTCGACGTCGGCGGCGGCGCGGGCCATCAGTCGTTCCCGTTGGCGCGAGCCGGGTACGACGTGACGCTGCTCGATCCATCACCCGCGATGCTGGACAAGGCGCGACAGCGGCTCGAGGGATTGCCCATTGAGGCCCAGCGACGGGTGACGTTCGTGGAGGCCGACGGTGCGCATGCTGACGAAGCGGTCGATGGTCGGCGCTTCGATGCCGTCCTGTGCCATGGCGTGCTCGGATACCTCGAGCAACAAGAGCCTCTACTCGACCAGCTGTGCCAATGCGCTGCTCCCGGTGGCATCGTCTCGATCATGGCGGGCAACGCCAACACGTCTGCGGTGCGGCCGGCCATGGAACGGCGGTGGGGCGACGCCCTGGCAGCATTCGACGCCACGGAAGAGATCGGAGTACTGGGACTCCTGACTCGAGCCCACACGGTGGAGGAGCTCACCGACCTCCTGCGAAGCCGGGACGTGGAGACACTGCACTGGTACGGCGTATGGCTGTTCGTCGACTGGCTCGATTTCGCCGGAGCCGAGCTCGACCCCAATGACACGAAGCAACTGGAAGCAACGGCCGCAGTAGAACTCGAAGCCGGCCGCCGAGACCCCTACCGCCAACTCAGCCGAATCTTCCACCTCGTCGGCCGCAAAGGTCCGACCTGACGGCGACTATCGACTGCGCGTATCCGCCGCTGTAATGTGATCGCAAAGCGGCGGTTTTCTGGTGCGGCACGGCCGAGGAATCAGGAAACTGACCGGGGGGCGCAAATGTCGAAATTGACAGGTATCTCTCTACCTCAGCAGATTGATAGTTCTTCAGCCCTCTTGGCGGCCCAGTTGCTGAGGCAAGCCGGCCGAGCATGTGGCGTGCCAGGTAGACCGGCCCTCAGTACTGACGGACAACTGTCATCGGAGGGGCCATGTCGTCCTGGCGTTTCATGCAAACAATTCCTTCAAGTCTCATCGGCATCGACGTCGTCAACCGCGATGTTGTGTGGGCCTCCGGCGGTTTTGACGGCCCTGACGAATCCGGCAGTCCGGGACTGGTTGTCCGGACGTTGGACGGAGGACAGTCCTGGGAGAACGTCACTCCTCCCGACGCCGGTGGTCTGACTTTTCGTGATGTCCGCGCTTTCGGCCGCGATCACGTCCTGGCGCTGGCGTCTGGTGAGTCCCAAGGTTCGAGGATTTATCGGACCGTCAACGGCGGAGCGACCTGGCGGTTGGTGTTCGAGAATTGGGAGAAGGAGGCGTTCTACAACGGCATCGCGTTCTTTGATGCGATTCACGGTCTTGCGATGAGCGACCCGGTCCTCGGCACATTCCGTATCCTGACTACGGACGACGGTGGATGGACCTGGAAAGTCGCACCCACCAAGGGAATGCCTGACGCTCTGCCCGACGAGTTCGGGCGCGCGACTGGGACCTGTCTGGTCACCAAGGGTCCTCACGACGCCTGGTTCGGCACCCAGCCGTCGGACGCCAACGCTCGCGTGTTCCATACCGACGATCGTGGTCGCACCTGGTCGGTGGCAGACACCCCGATACCCGGTGACCCAGAGTTCGGCATCGCCTCATTGGCCTTCTGGGACACCAGGCACGGCTTGGCGCTCGGGGGTGGCGACCCTTCCTCCAACAAGCCGAGCGTGGTTGCGAGGACCACCAATGGTGGCAGGACCTGGAGGAGGGTGCGATCGCTGGCCGGATTCCGTCTCAACATGGCCGTGGTTCCGTCGAACCGGCGCGACACCGCCGTGGCCGTTGGCCTCACGGGCAGTGACATCACCACCAACGGCGGGCGCACCTGGCGCAGGTTCGACCAGAACGACTTGCGCGGTGTCAGCTGCACCGAAGGCGCCTGCTGGGCCGTAGGCAAGGACCTCAAAGCCGCCGAGCTACTGCGATGAATGCGTCCGCCATGTACGGCAGTCGCCGCGATGCAGATCGGATCGGGAAAGGTCATGGTCGTTCCTGAGTTCTACGTGAGCCCACCGCCGCCGGGAGTCGATCCCGTGCCGGAGGGGTCGGGCACGCTGGAGGACCCGTACCACCTGATCGCGCAGGGCATCACGGCGGCGGCCGGTGGCGGTTTCGTGTACCTGCGGGGCGGGACCTATGTGGAGTCGATCGATCTCACCGGGGTGAAGGGGACCGACTCGGTCAAGATCGTGGTCAAGCCGTACAAGCTCGAGCGGGTGACCATCGACTCGACGGTCGCCGAGTTCCGTGGGGCATCGTTCGCAACCGACTGGCAACCCGTGGCAGGGCAGCTCGACGAGTATGAATCGACGGCTCAGTTCGAACCGTCGCCCGAGGCCGGTTCGATGGTGGTCCGCAAGGGCGCGTTTCTGAACGCGGGGCGGTACACGCGGCTGATCACCTACGACCGTGTGGAGGACCTGCGGTCCCCGAACCAACTGTGGCCGGACGCCGAGGAACTGGCGAAGAATCCGGACCAACTCGGGCCGGACGTGTCCCACCAGCAGCTCACCGACAAGGACAAGCCGTTCAAGCCTCCTCGGTACCGGCCGTTCGTGTACATGGGTCCCGGCATCTGGTTCGACGAGAGCGCCGAGGGACGCAGAGTCCATATCCGTCTGTCGCACACGTCCAACGGGATCGACGGATGGCCGGACTACACCGGGAAGAGGGACCCCCGGCAGCTGCGCCTGGCCCTGTCCACCGCCGAGAGCCACGTCCTGCGGCTGGTGACCTGCGAACACATGGTGTTCCAGAACCTCACCCTGCGGTTCGGTGACGAAGACACGGTCCGGCTCCGGAACTGCACCGACGTCACCTTCGACCACGTTCGGGTCTGGGCAGCCAGTCGCGGGATCCGGCTCCAGACCGAGTCCGACAACCTCGACGAGGCCAACACGGACATCGAGGTCAAGCACTGTCTGATCGACGGCGGCCTTCCGACGTGGTTCTTCCGGAGCGACCGCAAGGACGAGTACAGGTTCCGCCCGGCTCCGGATGCTGCCGTGGTCCGGAACCGGCTTGGCGCCTCCACCGGTGGGGTTCTGCTGTCCTCGGACGAAGGCGCCCTGCGCGTTGCGGTGCACCATTGCGAGATTGTCAACGGGCATGACGTCTCGGTCGCTTTCGGCGATCAGATGCGCTTCCACCACAACTGGGTGCACAACATCAACGACGACAGCATGATCGTGGCCGGCGTACCAGGGACCAAGGATGCAAGGATCTACCAGAATGTGATCACGCAATGCCTGACGGCGTTGAGCTTCGCCGGTGGCGGTGTCGGACAGATCTACATCTTCCGGAACCTGTTCGACATTCGGCGTCCGACCTTGGGAAACCGGCCGCGCAAGCAGACAGAGCAGCGATCGTTGCGTTATGGCCAGTTCTACAAGGACGGCAAGGACGAAGGACCGTTCGACCTGTTCCACAACACCTGCATCGTCCTCGACCCCGGGGCGGTCGGCGCGGCGCGCGAGGAGATCGCGCTCACCGGCTTCGGCCACTACAAACCGCTGGGCCCTGCTGGTCGACGGAGGGCGTACAACAACATCTTCGTTGCGGTGTACTCGAAACCGGGCGAGGCCAGGACGATCGCCTTCCTGCCACCGAGCGAGTTCGCCGGACCGACGGATGGGAACACCTACCACCGCTTCGGCACCGGCCCGGAGGAGAAGTTCTTCGTGACGATCGCAGGCAATACGGACCACTTCGACCAGTACCCGGACCTTGCTGATTACGTGCAAGCCGAATCGCCGCAGGAAGAGAACGGCCAGTCGAACGACCCCGCGTTCAAGTCGCTCGACACCCCCGGTTCGCCACAACAAGGCGACGACCTGCGACTGAAGTCGGAGAGTACCGCTCGCGACAGCGCCGTGCCGCTGCCCGACGAGTTGCAGGAGATGGACATCGAGGCAGGTGGGTTCTGGTTCCGGCCATCGCGGGACCGAGGCTGCTACCGCCACCCGTCGGACCGGATGCGAGTGGGCGTCGACGGCCGGCGGAGGTTCCCACCCCTCACCTAGATGAAGCGGAGGGGTTGACCGGGGCGGAGTTGGGCGCAGGGGTTGAGGTCCGGGTCGGTGACGTAGGCGATGACGGGGTAGCCGCCGGTGACGGGGTGGTCGGCGAGGAAGATGACGGGGAGGCCGGAGGGTGGGATCTGGATGGCGCCCAGGGTCATGCCTTCGCTGGCCAGCTCGCCGGTGCGGGCGCGTTCGAGGGGTTCTCCGTCCAAGCGGACGCCGACGCGGTTGCTGTTGCTGCTGACGGAATACGACTGGGTGGTGAAGGTGGCCCAGGCGGCGTCGGTGAACCAGTCGCGTCGGGGGCCGGGAGTTACGCGTACGACGACTTCGCCGGCGGGCGGGTCGGCGACGGGGGCGAGGTCCACGCCGGGCATCGGGTTGTAGGTGCAGCCGGCCGGCAGGGTCAGGCCGGCGGTGAGTGGTGCCGGGCCGAGGCCGGAGAGGAGATCGGTCGAGCGGGAGCCCAGGACCGGCGGTACGTCGATTCCGCCGCGGACGGCGACGTACGTGCGGAGACCGGTCCGCGGCGGGCCGAGTCGGAGTACCTGGCCGGACTTGATCACGGCCGGTGCGTTGAACGGGACGCCGGGGCAGGGTGCGCCGGTGATGGCGATGGTCAGGTCGTTGTCGGCGTGCAGTACGAGGCCGCCGAAGGTGACCTCGATCGCGGCGGCCCCGTCACGGTTTCCGACCAGGCGGTTGGCGAGGGCGTACGACGCGCGGTCGCAGGCGCCGGACGTGGGGATGCCGAGGGACGCCTGACCGGTCCTGCCGGCGTCCTGAATTGTTGCTAGAGGCCCCGTTTCGAGGATGGTGAGGCTGGTCATCCACGGCCCGCGTCGACGAACCGGACCCGGCGGCCCGGATGGAACAGAGCGGCGGGATCGCGCTCCTGGTCGAAGATCTTCACGTCGGTTCGTCCGATCAGTTGCCAACCGCCCGGCGACTCTCGCGGGTAGACCCCACTGAACTCCCCAGCCAGAGCCACGGCTCCCGTCGGCACCTTCGTCCTGGGGGACTCACGTCGTGGGATGTCCCAGGTCGCGGTGGACGTGAGGTAGCCGAAGCCCGGGGAGAAGCCGCAGAACGCGACGGTCCACTCAGTTGCCGTGTGGCGTTCGACCACCTCGGCGACGCTGCAGCCCAGCACCTCGGCGACGTCGGCAACATCTTCACCGTCGTAGACGACCGGAAGCTCGATCAGATCCCCGACCGCGTGGGCTCCGTCAGCAGGTGTGACAGCGCGCAGGGCGCGAGACAGTGCGTCCAGGCCACCGGAGGTCGTGACCATGACGGTGCGGGCGGCCGGGACGATGTCGATGACGTCGGCGGGTGGTGTGGCGGTGAGGGCGGTGTAGTAGCCGAGGACCTGGTCGAGGGTGTCGAGTTCGACCAGGAGCGCGTGGTCGCCGGAGGGCAGGATCCGCATCACTGGGTGAACGGGCTCAACGTCACGCCCGCCCCCTCCATCGCGGATCGGACCCGGCGCGCGATGTCGACCGCGCCCGGCGTGTCGCCGTGTACGCAGATCGAGGCGGGTTCGACCTTCAGCGTCCCGCCCTCGATGTCGTGGATCGGCTGCCCGGTGGCCATCGCCGTACAGCGGGCAGCGATCTCGTCCGCGTCGTGCAGCACTGAGCCGGCCTCGCGCCGCGACACCAAGGTCCCGGATGGGGTGTACGCACGGTCCGCGAAAGCCTCATGTACGACGGGCAGTCCGGCGTCGGCCGCGAGGCGCAACCAGGCCGACCCGGGCAGGCCGAGCACCGGCAGCGAACGGTCGTAGTCGGCGACCGCGCCCACCACGGCAGCGGCCTGCTCGAGATGGTGGCCGATCGTGTTGTACAGCGCGCCGTGTGGCTTCACGTACCGGACCCGGTCGCCCGCGATCCGCGCGAAGCCGTCCAGCGCGGCGATCTGGTACACGACCTCGTCGCGCAGTGCCGACGGCTCGATGTCAACGAAGCGCCGGCCGAATCCCGCCTTGTCGGCGTACCCGACGTGGGCCCCGATCGCCACGCCACGCGAGACAGCCCGCGCAGTGACTCGGCGCATGATCGACGGGTCGCCGGCGTGGAAACCGCAGGCCACGTTGGCGCTGGTGACGACGTCCAGCAGGGCGTTGTCGTCACCCATCGGCCACGATCCGAATCCCTCACCGAGATCGGCGTTGAGGTCCATGAACACTCCTCCAAGTTAGAACAGGGAAACGATCGAACGAACGGCCAGATACACGGTGAGCAGCCAGGCCGCCCCACCAAGACAGAGCAGCCGGCGCGGATAGCGATGGCCGCGGAGCAGGTCGGGTCGCTGCCATGCCACCCAGAGAAGCACGCCGATCCCCAGCGGCAACAGCAATCCGTTGAACGCGCCCGCGAACACGAGCAACTGGGCGGGCGCCGTACCGACGGCCAGGTAGATCACTGTGCTGACCGCGATGAACAGCACGACGAGGACCGTCCTGGTCCCTTCCGAGGTCCTCGTCCGCGACGTGACGAAGGTGACAGTCGTGTACGCCGCTCCGATCACGCAGGCAATCGAGGCCGCCCACAACACCACCCCGAAGGCGCGCAGGCCGAACGCGCCGGCCGCGTGCTGGAAGGCCGAGGCGGTCGGATTCGCCGGATCGAGGGTCGCTCCACCGGCGATGACACCGAGTACGGCGAGGAAGATGGCGACCCGCATCAGGCCGGTGAGCAGGATCCCGCCGACCGCCGCGCGACTGATGTCCCGGACGTACGGCGGCCCGGACACCCCGGAGTCGAGCAGCCGGTGAGCGCCGGAGTACATGATGTAGCCGCCGATCGTTCCGCCGATCAGCGTGGTGATGACGAGGAAGTCCGCGTGGGACGGCAGTACGACGTTCCGCAGCGCCTGGCCGACCGGTGGGTCCGAGGTGATCGCGACGTACCCGGTGAGCAGGATGATCACGCTACCGAGAATGATCACGACCCGATCCATTGCGACCCCGGCCCGCCGGGACAAGAAGATGCCGATGGCAACGACTGCGGAGAGTGCGCCGCCGAGCCGCGGATCCAGCCCGATCATGGCGTCGGTGCCGAGCCCGGTGCCGGAGACGTTGCCGATCGTGAAGACGAGTCCACCGGCGAACAGCAGCGCGGACATCGCCGTACCGAGTCTGGGGGCGACCAGGTTGCCGAGCTCCTGGGCCCGGCGCCCGGAGACGCCGATCACCCGCCAGACGTTCAACTGCACCGCGATGTCGACCAGCACCGAGACGACGATCGCGAACGCGAACGCCGCGCCGAGCGACACCGTGAACAGCGTGGTCTGGGTGATGAACCCCGGCCCGATCGCGGAGGTGGCCATCAGGAACATGGCGCCGATCAGCGTCGACCGGCTGCCGGTCTTCATGGCGTTGTCCGGCGTCTTGCGTCCGGCCGCCGGGGCGAGCCGGCGGGCATAGGGGTTGGTCCGGCGGGTGACCGGCTTCGTGGTGGGCCGTCGCGGTGGGCGGTGCGGACGTTTCGAGGTGGGCGTCGACATGGGCGTGTCTCCAGGGTCTAGCGGGCTGCTGTCGGGATGGGCTCCATGGCTGTGAGTAACGAGGGATGACTTGAGCGTAGAGATTGTTCAACAATCCTGCAAGAGTCTTGTTCCACTAAACTTCCCCTCACCGCCTCGGGTGGGCGATGATGCGGAGATGAGCACGGGTGGGGCCGACGAGGGCCGGCAGGCATGGTTGCGGACAGTGGCCGACGATGTCGCGCGGCTGGACCGCAGTAGTTCGGCCGAGCGGGCCGCCGACATCCTGCGCCGCAGCATCACCGAGGGCGCGTTGCCGCCCGGCGCCCAGCTCTCCGAGATCGAGCTGACGGAGGTCCTGGAGGTCAGCCGGAACACGCTGCGGGAAGCGTTCCGGCTGCTCACCCACGAGGGACTGCTGGTCTACAAGCTGCACCGCGGGGTGTTCGTCCCGGAGCTGGACGAGCGGGACGTGATCGACCTGTACCGCCTCCGCCGCGTGCTCGAGGTCGACGTCGTCCGCGGCCTGGCCGAGAGAGATCCGGAGCTGCCGGCCGGCCGGCTCGAGCCGTTGCAGGCCGACGTCGAAGCTGCCGAGGCGGCCGCGCTCGTCGACCGCTGGCCGGCCGTCGGTACGGCGAACATGCGGTTCCACGAGCACCTGATCGGTCTGGCCGACAGCACGCGGATGGACGCGATGACCGGGCGACTGCTGGCCGAGTTGCGGCTGCTCTTCCACGTGATCGCGACCCCGCGCGAGCTGCACGAGCCGTACATCGCACGCAATCGCGGGCTGTTCGAACTGCTCGAAGCGCGCAAGTACGAGCAGGCCGCGGCCGACCTGCACCAGTACCTGCTCGACAGCGAGCAGGGGATTCTCGAAGCATTCCGGGCCCGCTGATCCACCAGACGCGATAAGGGCTTGCGCGCCCCGCCACGACCTGAGTTGATACCTGTAACCGTCAGCTGCAAAGGGGAGCACAGCGCATGACCGACGACGACCGTACCGAGCAGACACCCAAGTCCTACCGCCCGATCGACGCGAAGGGGTTCCGGGAGTCCATCTCGCGCGGCTGGGGGCCCGTCGACCGATCCGTGACCGTGCCGGAGGGACTGGCCGAGGCTGCGGCCGAACACCGGCGCAAGCTGTCGGCGTCGCTGCCGGGCCGGCGGATCGCGATCGCGGCCGGCCGCGCACCGGTTCGTTCGAACGACACCGACTACTTGTTCCGCGCCGACAGCGACTTCGTCTGGCTCACCGGTTGCCAGGCCGAAGGCGCCGTACTGGTGCTGTCGGCCGACGGCGATGCGACGCTGTACCTGCGGGAGACCGCCGGGCCGGACGAGGCCGACTTCTTCGCCAACGCGCGCGACGGTGAGCTGTGGATCGGGCCGGTGCCCGGGCTGAAGGACTGGTCGGACGCGCTGCAGATCCCCTGCCGCCCGATCGAGGAGTTGCCCCAGGGCGTGCGCGGCGCGGTGCCGTTCATGCTGTCGGTGCCCGGCGTCGAGCCGATGCTGGACGCTCTGGTCCGGACCTCCCCGACCGACGGGAACTCGCTGCGCCAGACGCTGGCGGAGCTGCGCCGGATCAAGGACGACTGGGAGCTGGACCAGCTGCGGGAGGCCGTCGCGGCCAGCGTGCTCGCGTTCGGTGACGTGGCGAGTGAGCTGCCGGAGGCGATCCGGGGCGGCGGCGAGCGGTGGCTGCAGGGCACCTTCGACCGGCGCGCGCGGACCGCCGGCAACGGCGTCGGGTACGCCTCGATCGTTGCTGCTGGCAATCATGCGCCGGTGCTGCACTGGGTCCGCAACGACGGCCCGGTGAACGAGGGCGACGTGATCCTGCTGGACGCCGGCGTCGAGACCCGGACGCTGTACACGGCCGACGTGACCCGGACGTTCCCGGCCACCGGGGAGTACACCGCGGCCCAGCGGCAGGTGCACGACCTGGTGCACAAGGCCCAGTTGGCCTCACTCGACGCCGTCAAGGTCGGAGCGCCGTACCGCGCCTTCCAGTACGAGGCGATGAAGGTGCTGGCCGAAGGGCTGCGCGACTGGGGGCTGCTCGACGTCTCGATCGACGAACTGCTCGGCCCGGACGGGCAGCAGCACCGTCGTTTCATCGTGTGCGGGACGGGCCACTACATCGGCCTCGACGTCCACGACTGTGACGCTTCGCGTCCGGAGGCGTACTTCGCCGGCGACATCGAGGCCGGGATGGCACTCGCGGTCGAGCCCGGGCTCTATTTCCACCCGAACGACGAGACGGTGCCGCCGGAACTGCGCGGGATCGGAATCCGGATCGAGGACAACGTCGTGGTCCACTCCGACCGGCTCGAGATCCTCACCAAGGACCTTCCGATCACCACCGACGGCCTCGAGAACTGGACGCGGTCCCACCTCGACGCGCGGTGACCGGCCGACTCCGGAAAATTATCGGTCACAAGCAGTAACACTGACGCCCTCGGCAACGATGTAGGGAGCGGGGGAGGGTCGAACTCGGCCCGGCGCGTGGTAGTGGGGGGCCGCGTACCACGCGCCCGGCCGAGTCGGCCCCGACTGGGGCCATGGGGGACCCAGAATCCTGGGGCACGGGGGAGCACCTCATGAATCTGCGAGTGCGCGTAGTTCACTGTGGCGATCGCCGCTGGTACGCCGACATCGACGACGCCGATGATCCGCAGCCCGACGATCCGTTCTGGTACGTCGACAACTGCCGATCCCAGACGCAGGCCCTGGAATCCGCCTGCGCCGAACTTCGCCTGCTGGCGGGCCGGATGGTCCGCGGCGACGAGATCATCCGTGTGCTCGATGTGACCGGCGTACCGGTCTGAGTTCACGCGAAACCCCGGGCCGGCGCTAGTTGGGAGCGCCGGCCCGGACTCGTGTCAGCCCACCGGTGGTACGGCGGGACAGCTGGTGCCGCGCTTCGGGACCTGCACCTTGATCAGATAGTCGTCGATCGTCGACTGCACGCACGGACTGGTCGTGTAGCTGCCGTGCCCCCAGCCCTCGTAGGTCAACAGCCGACCGTCCTTACCCAGTTGGTGTGCCACGCTCTTGGCCCAGTTGTAGCCGGTGGCCGGATCGTGGATCGCGTTCGCGAGCAGCACCGGAGTGTCCAGACCGTGCACCTTCAGCCGATGCTGCGGGTTGGTGGCCGGCGGCTGCCCGAGGCACATCGACACAGCCATCAGCTGACCGGGATAGCGCATGTCCGGGTTGTTCCGTGCCAGCCGGGTGAGAAGACCGGCGTACTCCTTGTAGTCGCTGACCTGCAGGTTCCAGTCCTGGCAGAACACGGCCAGCGGGTTCGATGCCAGTCCGGGCGGGACCGGCGGCTGCGCGGTCGGCGGCGCACTGGCGTCGAGCTGCTTCAAGGTGTCCGCGAGCGCCCGCCACTCCGGGTCGTACAGCTGTCGGAACACGTAGAAGCTCAGGTTGAACGGTGTGGTCGCGACGTTCGGGTGCTGTGGGTCCGGCATCTCGCCACGGTCGGCACGGGCCAGGAGGTCCGCCCACAGGGCGTGGATGTCGCGCCCGTGCAGGGCACAGGTCGTTGCCGAGTCGCACCATTTCACGAACTCCGAGAACGAGTCCTGGGCTGCCTCGGCCTGGTCGTCGACGAACTCCTTCGCCGACGCCGCGCTGTGGTCGGCCACGCTCTCCAGCACCATCGCGCGCACCCGGCCCGGGTACGTCTCGGCGTACTGCCCGCCGAGCACTGTGCCGTACGAGCTGCCGTGGAACGAGATCGTGGACTCGGCGAGCGCCTTGCGGATCGCGTCGACGTCGCGCACCGTCTGCCAGGTGTCGATGTGGTCGTACACCGGCCCGGTGTGCTCGCGGCAGTCGGTCGCGAGTTGCTTGTTGTAGCGGATGGCGTCGCGGAAGGCCGTGGCGCTCTTGATGATCGGCGACGGCTGCTGGGCCAGCAGTGCGGCCGTGCACTTCACCGGGTTGCTGCGAGCCACCCCGCGCGGATCGAAGCTCACGATGTCGAACCGGTCCTGCAGGTCCTCGCTGAACCGGAACATGCCGGTCTTGATCCGGTCGACGCCCGAGTCACCGGGACCACCCGGGCCCCACATCAGTACGCCGACCCGGTCGCTCGGGGACTTCGCCGTACGCCGGGCGATCGCGAGACCGAACGTCGGTCCGTCCGGATGGTGCCAGTCCACCGGCACCTGCAGGGTCGCGCACTGCGATCCCTTCACTTCCGCGGGATCGTCCTTGCCTTCGGGCTTGCAGTCGGACCACTGCACTGTCACCGGCTTGGGTACGTCGGCCGGCGCGGGCACCGCGGTGAGACCCGCCGCGGCGAATCCCAGGACCACACCCCACGCGGTGGTCCTGAGTACTTGTCTGGATGTCATCAGGGAAATCTCCTGTCTGGGGAACCTCCCTCGATCCTCAGCAACCGTTTGCCCGCGCACATCGGGGAGCAGCCCTCGACACACCCCGGGCACGGCTTGGGGGACTTGTTAGGGTCGGGTCGATGACCGAGACGACTGTTGCCGCCCCGGCCGGCACGAAGAGACACGCGACCTGGTTCCGCACGGTGGCGATCGCCGAGGCGATCTCCTGGACCGGTCTGCTGATCGGAATGCTGTTCAAGTACGTGCTGTCCGACAACGAGCTCGGGGTGAAGATCTTCGGCCCGATCCACGGCGGCATCTTCATCGTCTACGTGCTCACCGTGCTGCTGGTGCGTGGCCCGCTGCGCTGGTCCTGGCCGGTCACGCTGCTTGCGCTGGCGGCCAGTGTTCCGCCCCTGTTCACCTGGTTCTTCGAGATCTGGGCGGTGCGCACGGGCCGGATTGACGACGGCCGGGACACCGCCGTACCGTCCAGGACGTCAGCTAATTCAACAGCCGCATGAACCCGTGCGGGAGAGTCCCGGGTACGACCCGGGCGCCGTAGGAGCAACTCTCCCCAAGAATCTCTCAGGCACCTTCACCGCACGGGCGAGGCACCTCTGGAAGACGTCCCCGGACGTCTGACAGAGCGGGGAGGACACCAAACGGTCAACGGCGACCGGAAGGAAACCTCCACACGATGGCGATCAGCGTCTTCGACCTGTTCAGTATCGGGATCGGCCCGTCGAGCTCCCACACAGTGGGACCGATGCGCGCCGCCCGCACCTTCGCACTCGGCCTGGCCGATGCCGGCCTGCTGGCTACTACCGCGACCGTCGAGGCACAGCTGTTCGGTTCGCTGGGAGTGACCGGCCACGGCCACGGCAGCGACAAGGCGGTCCTGCTCGGTCTCGAGGCCGAGGATCCCGAGACCGTCGTCACTCATTCGGTCGACGCACGTGTCGAGACGATCCGCGAGCGCGGCCGGTTGCTGCTGGCCGGCACGCACGAGATCACGTTCGACGAGAACGCACACCTGGTGATGCACCGGCGCAAGGTCCTGCCGTACCACCCGAACGGGATGACGTTCGTGGCCCGGTCCGCGGACGGCGGCGTACTGCGGGAGCGGACGTACTACTCGGTCGGCGGCGGGTTCGTGGTCGACGAGAACGCGGCGGCCGGGGACCGGATCGTGCCGGACACGACCCCACTGAAGTACCCGTTCACGACTGGCGCCGAGCTGCTCGAGCGGTGCCGCGAGTCGCAGTTGCCGATCAGCGAGGTGATGCTCGCCAACGAGCTGGCCTGGCGGACCGAGACCGAGATCCACGACGGCCTGCTGCACATCTGGCAGGTGATGCAGGACTGCGTCCGCGAGGGCTGTGAGACCGAGGGCATCCTGCCCGGCGGCCTGAAGGTGCCGCGGCGGGCGCACGCGCTGCACCAGAAGCTGAGCCGCGACCCGTGGTCGGTGGATCCGCTCAAGGTGATGGACTGGGTCAACCTGTTCGCCCTCGCGGTGAACGAGCAGAACGCGTCCGGCGGGCGGATCGTCACCGCGCCGACGAACGGCGCCGCGGGCATCATCCCCGCCGTACTGCACTACTACCGGCGGTTCGTGCCGGGGGCAACCGACGACGGCGCGGTCCGGTTCCTGCTTACCGCCGGCGCGATCGGCGTGCTCTACAAGGAGAACGCGTCGATCTCCGGCGCCGAGGTCGGCTGCCAGGGCGAGGTCGGCTCGGCCTGCTCGATGGCGGCGGCCGGGCTGTGCGAGGTCCTCGGCGGTACGCCGCAGCAGGTCGAGAACGCGGCCGAGATCGCGATGGAGCACAACCTCGGCCTGACCTGCGACCCGGTCGGCGGGCTGGTGCAGATCCCGTGCATCGAGCGGAACGCGATGGCGTCGGTGAAGGCGGTCAACGCGGCCCGGATGGCGATGCACGGCGACGGGGTGCACGTGGTCACCCTCGACAAGGTGATCAAGACGATGCGCGAGACCGGCGCCGACATGAAGATCAAGTACAAGGAGACGTCCCGCGGCGGCCTGGCCGTCAACGTCATCGAATGCTGATCACCAAGGCACGGTTCCGGTCAGGCTCAGATACTCACCGGTCGGTCCGTCCGGGCCGATCTGGGCCAGCCGGACGATGATCTCCGCTCCCTGCTCGACCGTCTGGTCGCCGCGGTGCCCGTTGAAGTCGGTCGCGGTGTAGCCGGGGTCGACCGTGTTGATCCGCAGTTCCGGCAGTTGCCGCGCGTACTGGACGGTGAGCATGTTGAGCGCGGCCTTCGAGGAGCCGTAGCCCGGTGCGGGAACCCAGACCGGGACCCCAGCGGACTGTCCCTCTGGATCTACGGCCGTGGCGATCGAGCCGAGCCCGCTGGACACATTCACGACGACCGGGTTGGCGCTGCGCTTGAGCAGCGGCAGGAAACGGTGCAGCATTCGGACCGGTCCGAACACGTTGACGTCGTACGTCTGTCGCAGGTCATCAGCCGTCAGGTCCCAGGCGGTGCGGATCGGGCCAAAAACGCCTGCATTGTTGATCAGTACGTCGAGTCCGCCGGCCTCGGCCTCGATCTGAGTGGCCGCATTGTCGACGGACTCGTCGCTGGTGACGTCGAGCGGCACGTATCGCGCATCGAGAGTGGCCGCGGCCTCCTTGCCTCGCTGGGGATCGCGGGCGCCGATGTAGACGGTGTGCCCGGCGGCGATCAGCCGGCGGGCGGTTTCGAATCCAAGGCTCTTGTTGGCCCCGGTGATGAGTGTCGTGGTCATGCACTCAGCCTCGCGCCAGGGGTGTCGGCCAGGTAGTACCCGCGATGTCCTAGGGAACGGCAGTACCAGGCTGGCCGGTGCGGTGCGCGGAATACTGGGTGCATGAGCGAGCTGGGCCGGACACTGCACGCGTGGCGGGATCGGGTGACGCCGGACGCGGTCGGCCTTCCGGCGGGCGGCAAGCGGCGAGCGCCGGGACTGCGCCGGGAAGAGTTGGCGCACCTGGCCGGAATGTCGGTGGACTATGTCGTCCGCCTCGAGCAGGGTCGATCGGATTCGCCGTCGGTCCAGGTGCTGACCGCGTTGTCCCGGGCACTTCGCCTGTCCGATGCCGAGCGCAACCATCTCTTCGTACTCGCCGGCCAGGTGGAACCGTCTCCGGGGAGGATTTCGGCGTACATCCCGCCCGGCGTACAGCGGATCGTGGACCAGCTCGACGGTGCGCCGCTGTGCGTGTGCGACGCCGCCTGGACGGTGATCACCTGGAATCCGCTCTTCGCGGCCCTGATCGGTGATCCATCCGAGTGGCGTGGCCGGTGGCGGAACATCATCTGGCGCCAGTACGCGGCTCCGGGGGAACGCGTCGTACAGACACCCGAGCAGCAGCGGACGTTCCGGGCCGCGATGGTGACGGACCTGCGTGCCTCGATCGCTCGCTATCCGCACGACCCGGAGCTCAAGGGGCTGATCCACGAACTGCGGGCCGGCTACGACGCGTTCGCCCAGCTCTGGGATCAACCGGTCGTCGGGTTCCATCAGAGCGAACAGAAGACCATCAACCACCCCGATCTCGGTGCCATCGTCATCGACTGCGACGTACTCACAGTGCCGGGCAATGATCTGCGCATCGTGGTCTACACCGCCGCGCCGAACAGCGAGGCCGCCGAGAAGCTGCGACTGCTGTCGGTCGTCGGCCTGCAGACGCTCGGGTGATAACTGAACTCACCGGTCCCATGACGGAGCGGAATCCTACGCGCGCGTAGGGGTAACTCGGCTGCCGAAAAGTTGCGATCTAGCGTGGAATTTCTTCCAAGGGCTGTTTGAAGCGCTGGTGCACCAGATACCCTCCGGGACTTGTGAGACCGATCGCTGCCGTGGCCGCCCGCCGCCCGCCCTGGCAGAACCCGCAGCGGCTGCGACAGGTCGCCGGCGTCGCCGGCGCACTGCTGCTGCTCTACCTTGTGCTGGTCCTGATCGCTCTCCTCGGGGGCCCGCGGCTGGGCGCGTCGTTCCTGCCGCTGCCCGGCGGCGGACCGGACCCGGCCAACCCGGTCGCCGGGCTCCAGCCCAGTCAGCCGACCAAGAACGTCCCGACGATCCCGGGCGGCAGTTCGCCGACCCCCGGTGCCACGCTCGCGAGTACGCCGTTGCCGCCGGCAATCACCCCGGAGGAGACGACCGGCACGGGCAACTCCGTCGTCGACAGCGGAGTGAAGACGCCCTCCCCGACGCAAATGGTCAAGCCGCCGCAGCAGGTCGTCGATCAGTACGATCCGACCACCCCGGTCGGTACCAAGCGGCCGCCGACGCACACCACTGCGCCGCCGCCTGACCCGACGACCGATCCTCCGGACAAGCCGACCAGTCCGCCGCCCACCACCCCGGACGACCCGCCGACCACTCCTGACGACCCAGGAACCCAGGACCCGGACCCGAACCCGCCGCCGCTCACCCTCGGCGGCCTACTCGGCGGCCTCCTACACACCCTCGGCCTGTAGGTACGTGTGTTAGGGTCGGTACATGTCGATGAAGCGCACCAACGTCTACGCCGATCCTGAGGATCTGGCGCTGATCAAGGATGCGGCACGTCGACGTGGGATCCCGGAGGCGGAGATCATCCGGGAGGGCATTCACCTCGCGGCGATGGCGAACAGAGTCTGGGACGAGCAGCTCGACTGGCCGACCTTCGACGGCAGCGGCGAGCCGCTGACCAAGGACGAGGTTCGGGCCGAGGTCGTGCGTCGTACCGACCGGTGATCCTCGTCGCCGACACCTCGGGCATCATCGCGGCCTTCGATCGCAACGCACCCGAGGGGCCATTGTGCAGGAAGCTTCTCCAGGACGCCGGGACAGTTGTTCTTTCGCCGCTGGTGCTTGCAGAGGTTGATCACCTGGCCCGAGCCCGGTTGGGTGGCGCGGCCAGGGCATCGATCCTCGAGTTACTGCTGACCCAGGTCCGGCGGATGCGTTTTCAGGTACCTGACATTCGCCCCGAAACCTTCGCGACTGCCTTGGCGATCATGAGCCGATACGCGGACCTGGATCTCGATCTGGCTGATGCTGTCAGCATCGCGCTCGCCGCGGACTACCGGACGGATGCTGTGCTGACCCTGGACCGGAGGGACTTCAGGGCTGTCCGTCCGCTCACGCCACATGCTGCTTTCCGGCTACTGCCTGACGATCTCTGATCGTCAGCCTTCCGGGGTTTGGAGGATGGTGTCTGCTACCAGGGCGGGTGCGTCGTTCATGGGGACGTGACCGCAGTCGAGTAGCGGGATCATGCGGGCGCGCGGGAGTTGAAGGTGAGCTCGCGCCGCCTGGGTCGGGATGAGGACGCGGTCGTGCGTGCCCCATGCGATGGTGACCGGGATGTCCGGTACGTCGCCGTCGAACGTGATGCCGGCGCGCGCATGCGCGGCGACGCGATCGAAGGCGGGTGCGTCGCGGAGGGCGCGGGTCTCGGCGACGACCGCGTCCGGATCGCGCAGGGCCGGGCGGTGGTAGATCGCGCCGGTCATCACCCGTCGGCCGGCTGCGGTGTGCGACAGCCGCCGTACGGTCGCTTCAGGGGTACGCCGGGCGACGCGGCGGAGGTTGGTCAGCAGGCCGATCGCCCAGGTGCGCTCACGGGGCGTCCAGAAGCCGGCCGGGGAGAGCGCGGTGACGGACCGAGCGAGACCGAGTTGGCCCATGCGGAGCGCGACCAGGCCGCCCATCGAGTTCCCTGCGACCTGCGGCCGGTCGACGTCGAGCGCCGTACAGAAAGCCTCGATCGCGTAGGCGAAGGTGTCGAGCTCGTTCGGGATGCCGGCCGGTACGTCGGGTGACTCGCCGAAGCCGGGGAGGTCGAGGGCGATCACGTCGCGGTGTTCGGCCAGCCGGTCGAGGACGGGGTCGAAGGCCTGCCGGTGGTGGCCGATGCCGTGCAGGAGCAGCAGCGGCTCGCCGGCTCCCTTGCGGTGGTAGGCGATCTCCACTCCCGGGACGCCGGCCACGGTCACGGTTGCGATGGCGCTCATCACTTCATCGTGACCCTGGGACGAGGTCCTGTCATCGTGACATGGCCGATGTCACATAACCTCGACAGACCTCAGTAGGCTTCGACCTCGGTCGTCGACGCGTTGCCGTCGACGGTCGGTTCGAGGTTCACCTGCCAGGACTCGTTCCGGCCGAAGGAGCGGTCGAACTTCTGGAACGAGCAGCCGGCGCTGAACTGACGACGTTCGGAGTTCCAGTCCGTACCGCTCTTGTAGTAGATCCGGTACGTGCCGCCGATCCGGGTGATCGTGGCGGCCTTGTTCGCCTGGACGAACATCATCACGTGCGGCTCGCTGGGTGGGTCGCCGTCGTTGACGACCGAGATCGCGACGTCGTTCGCCGTTCCGTTGGTGACCTTCATCCGGCCGGTGCCGGAGTCCCCCTCGCGGACCAGGATCTCGCCGTTGTCCGGTCGTTCGTTGTCCGGTGCCGGGCCGGGATCGGGCAGCGTGGCGCCGAACTTCAGCTTGAGCTTCGTCAGGGCCGCGATCGCGGTCTTCAGATCGGCGCGCAGCGTCCGCTGGACCTTCTCTGAGGTGTACGCGACTCCGCCGCACCGCGCGTTCAGCTCGGCCTGGTCCGAGTCGGCCAGTGAGACCGCGGCGGTGCCGAGGCTGTCCTGCAGCAGTTCGTGTACGGCGGTCAGGCGGCTCGTCACCGTGGAGTCGGCAAGTCGTGAGGCGGCGGTGTTCAGCGACTCCGCCAGGCTTGTCATGGTCTGAGCCAGCGCCTCGGCGGTGCGCACTCGGGTGAGGCTCCGCAGGTCCTTCGCCAGGCCCTGTTCGAGCTTCGTCAGCTCCGCCTGGTACGCCGCCGTCCCGAGCGGCCCGGTCGGGGTCGACGAAGCCGGAGCCGAGGACGACGCACCCGCCGGCGTCGACGGCGCGGCCGAGGCATCGTCCTCGGCCGGACCACCACAACCAGCCACCAGCCCCAGCACCGCAACACCGGCCCAGAGCACGCAGAACCGCTTCATGCACGTCCCCCCAGGTCGCCCCACAACCCTTGTGCCGCACAGGGTATGCGCACCGGCCAGGTCCGTGCGAGTCGAGCTCTAGCTTCTGGGAGCGGATCTAACGAACGGGAAGGCGAGGGTGGCGCGGATGTTCTGGCCGGTGAGCATCATCATGACTCGATCCACACCGATACCGAGGCCGCCGGTCGGGGGCATCGCGTACTCGAGGGTGCTGAGGAAGTCCTCGTCCAGGGACATCGCCTCGGGGTCGCCGGCCGCCGCCTTGAGGGACTGCTCGGTCAGCCGGCGGCGCTGCTCGACCGGGTCGACGAGTTCGGAGTACGCCGTACCGATCTCCGCGCCGAAGGCAACCAGGTCCCAGCGTTCGGCCAGCCGCGGTTCGGACCGGTGGCTCCGGGTCAGCGGTGACGTCTCCAACGGGAAGTCGGTGTAGAACGTCGGCACGGTCGTGGCCGGCTCGACCAACGCGTCGTACAGCTCGAGGACGAGCTCGCCCGCGGTCAGTTCGAAGGTCGTGTGTACGCCGTGCTCCGCGCACAGCTCGCGGAGCCGCTCGACCGTTGTGTCCGTGTCGATCGTCGCGCCCACGGCCCGGCCGACGGCGTCGTGCACGGTGATGACGGGCCACTCACCGGAGATGTCGATCTCGCCGTCCGGCCGCTGCACCACCGGCTTGCCGAACACCGCGGTCGCCGCCTCGATCAGCAGCTCGCGGGTCAGCTCCCGCATCACCTGGTAGTCGGCGTACGGCTGGTACGCCTCGACCGAGGTGAACTCCGGGTTGTGGGTCGCGTCGGCGCCCTCGTTGCGGAAGTTCCGGTTCAGTTCGAAGACCTTGCCCATCCCGCCGACACTCAGCCGCTTCAGGAACAGCTCCGGCGCGATCCGGAGAAACAGTTCGGTGTCGTAGGCGTTGATGTGGGTCGCGAACGGCCGCGCGTTCGCCCCGCCGTGGACCGCCTGCAGCATCGGCGTCTCCACCTCGATGAACCCGCGCGCCTCGAAGCCGTTGCGCAGGGCCCGGACCGCCGCGCTGCGCTGCTGCATCATCCGGAGCGAGTCCGGGTTCATGATCAGGTCGAGATGCCGCTGCCGGACGCGTGCCTCCGGATCGGTGAAACCCTTCCGCTTGTCGGGCAGCGGGTGCAGGCACTTCGCCGCCATCAGCCAGCTGGTCACCGCGATCGACAGCTCGCCGCGACGACTGGTGACCACCTCGCCGGTGACGCTGACGTGATCGCCGATGTCGACAAATCGCCGCCACTGCTCGCGCGCCGTCTCGCCGCAGTCCTCGGTCGTCAGCATCACCTGAAGCTGCGCCAGGCCGTCTTGCAGCTGGGCGAACGACAGACCACCGTGGTCCCGCATCCGCATGATCCGCCCGGTGATCGACACCGTATGGCCGGTGCGATGATCGGCCGGCAGGTTCGGGTGCAGTGCGCGCACCCGCTCCAGTGTCTCCGTCCGCGGCACGCTGACCGGGTAGGGATCGATGCCCGCAGCAATCAGCTCGACGAGCTTGGTCCGGCGGATCAGCTCCTGCTCGGTGAGCTTGCGATCAGGCGGCGCCGGTCGCAGCAGCTTCTCCTCCTGCTCACGGACGGCGGTAGCGAACGCGCCGCCGTCCGCAGCCATGATCGTGTGCCGCTCGGCGGTCGCCACGGTGTCGACCCGGGTCCACGGCCTCGGCGCGGGCAGGAAGCCCTCCGCGGTCCCCGCCGCCAGCAGGACCTGCGCGAGCGACGCCCCACGGGAGTAGCAGATCAGCCGTGGGGACCAGCGCGGCAGGTACTTCTCGTTCGACTGGTAGAGACTCTCCAGTTGCCAGAAGCGTGAGGCGGCGGTGAGCAGCGCGCTGGTCAGCCGCAGTACCGGCCCGGCCCCGACTCGCTCGGCATCGCTGAAGATCTCCCGGAACATCGCGAAGTTCAGCGAGATCCGGTGCAGTCCGAGGTCGCCGCACGCGTCCACCAGCGACGTCACCATGAACTCCATCAACCCGTTCACGGACTCCGGGTCGCGCCGCATCAGGTCCAGCGAAACGCCTCGCACACCCCACGGCACGAACGACAGCAGCCCGCGGACCTCGCCGTCGGAGTCTCGCGCGATGACCATCACGCAGCGCGCGTCGGACGGGTCACCCAGCCGCCCGAGCGCCATCGAGAACCCACGCTCGGTCTGCGCGCCGCGCCACCTCTCGGCGAGGCCGACGTACTGCGCCAGGGCCTCGGGCGACAGGTCCCCGTGCCGGACGACTTCCGCGTGATAGCCCGCCCGCTGGACCCGCGTCACCGCCTGCCGGACCGGCCGCATGGTCCGGCCTTCCAGCGTGAAGTCCGCGACGTCGATGATGGCCTCGTCGCCCATCGACAGCGCGCGCAGGCCGGCGTCGACGTACGCGTGCGCGCCCTCCTCGCTCACCGAGAGGACCGCGGGCGACCAGCCATACGTGCGGGCTTCCGCGAGCCAGCGCTGGATCGCGCCCGGCCAGGCGAGCGGATCGCCGAGTGGGTCGCCGCTGGCCAGGCTGACCCCGTTGACCACGCGGTACGCGATCGCCGCCTGCTTGTCGGGGGAGAAGACGACCGCCTTGTCGCGCCGGGTGGCGAAGTACCCGAGCGAGTCGCGTTCACCGTGCTCCAGCAGCAGGCGGCGTACATCGAGCTCCTCGGGCTGCGTGAGGTAGCGCACCCGGCGCACCGAGCGCAGGAAGATGGCGAACGCGATCACCAGCGTCGCGGCCGAGATCGCGCCGACCGTCAGGCCGATCCAGCCGTGGCCCTCGTGCCCACCCATCCGGTTGCGGGACTGACCGAAGGCCGCGACGATCGCCCAGCCGATCTTCTCCCGCTGACCGGTCAGGGTCTTGGGGAAGATCTGCGTCAGCGTGATGCTGACCGCGATCGAGATCAGCATGCCGGTGACCAGCGCGCCGATCGCGAGCCGCCGGGTGCCGGGCGCCAGCCGGGCCGGGAACGCGCCCCGGATCGTCCACAGCAGCACGATGATCGCGATCACCACGACCACCTGGACGATGCCGAGCTCGAGATCCTTGACCGTGGCCGGGCCGAAGTCGGAGAGCAGCTCGGCGTCGTTCGGATTGGCCAGCCGGACGCTGGTGAACGCGACGGCCGCGGTCTGTGCCAGTAACCAGAGGGCCTCGAAGACCCACAGCACCCAGAGCAACGCGGCGCGCTTGCCGCGCAGCAGCGCGCTGCCGACGACGGCCAGGTAGACCGCCGGGAAGAAGGTGTGTCCGGCCGGGATGCCGAAGAAGTCGAACGCCTGGTCGACCCGCTTCACGTACGCCGGGGCGAACAAGTGCAACGGGATCGCGATGAACGACCAGACCGCGGCGGCCACCACAACACGTCCGACCCACACGGCAGCACGATGCTGCCACGCGGGAATCACCTCGGCTTGTTCCGACCGCACGCAGCGATCATGCCATTACCTCGCTGCGACTTCGGTCGTGCCAGGTCTACCCCAAGGGTATAGCTGAGACGACAGTCAATCCCTCGGTTCGGGTGCGACGCTGTCGGGCATGTGCATATTCCTGGGGACAGTACTGGCCGGCGTGAGGCACGCTTGCTCTCGATGAGCGTCACCTGGATCGTGCTGCCCGGCCTGGCCGAGACTCCGGAGGAGTTCGCGCGGGTCGTCGAGTTGTTGCCGGGCACCGAGCTACGCGTGATCGATCCTTGGCGTACGCCGGTCACCTCCGCTGTCGACGACTTGCGTACGGCGGCCGGCGTACCGGCGGATGCGGAGATCGGATTGGTCGGTCACTCGATCGGCGGACTGGCTGCCTTGCGGTGGGCGCTGACCCGGCCGGTGGAGGTGGTCAGTCTCGTGCTCGTCGACACGAGTCTCACCTCGGAGACCGGGGTGCGGTGGTTGTATCCGGGGTCGCGGGGTGATCGGGCGGTGCGTACGTTCCTGCGGTTGCTCGGGCGGATCGGCGTACCGCAACTGCTGGGACCTGGGCTGCGGCGGCTGATCGTGCGGATCGGCAGCGCGACGAAGCGGGATCTGTTGTCCAAGGCAACTGAAAGGTCCCGGTACGGCGCTGCGTCGTCGTGGCTGCTGTTCTGGGACGAACTGGCCGGGAGCTGGGAGCTGGCGACCGAGGTCGGACGCCTGGTCGCCCGGCCGGTTGATGCGATCGCGCCGACCGTGCTGCTGGTCGCCACCGGTGGTAGCTCGCGCTTCACCGCCAACCGGTGGGTGGCGGGTCAGCAACGGCTGGCGGACGCGCTGGGCGGCTCGGTCGAGGTGCTACCGGATTCCGCCCACCTCGTCCACCTGGACCGCCCAGACGCAATCGCCGCGGCCGTCGACGGGCGGGCGACCTAGGCGGTTGTGGTGAGGGTCGGGGTGGGGAGCTTGCGCTGCCAGACCTCGTCGAGGGCCATGCGCATGGCGCCGGTGACGACTGCGTCCTCGGCCAGGGCGGACAGCTCCAGCTTTGGGTGGTTCAGGGTGAGTAGGCGCAACTGGTCGGAGATGGCGTCGAGCAGTACGGCGCCGGCCCGGGCGACGCCGCCGCCGATGACGACAGCAGTCGGGTCGAGCACGAGGATGGACGGCGCCAGCGCGCGGGCGAAGTCGCGGGCGACCTGCTGCACGACGGCTTGAGCCACCGGGTCGCGCTCCGCCGCGGCCGCGAACACGTCGGCCGTGTCGAGCTGCTCTCCACCCAGCTCGGCGAGCCGGGACTTCGGGTTGTCCAGTGCGGCCTGCCGGCCGAGAGCTGCGATCGCCTCCGAGCCGACCGCACGCTCCAACGGGCCCCGGCTGTCCTCAGGGTTGATCACGTCGTCCGGCGCGGTGGCGATGAAGCCGATCTCGCCCGCCGCTCCGGTGCCGCGGTGCAGCCGTCCGTCGATGACGATGCCGGCGCCGAGCCGCTCGCCCCACTGCACTGCCAGCAGCGTGCCGGTGCCGCCCCGTGCGGCGGCGATGGCGAGGGCGGCCAGGTTGGCGTCGTTGTCGAGCATCACCGGGCAGTCGAGCAGACCGCGGACGTGCTTGATCAGGTCGATCGCAGACCAGCCCGGCACACTCGGGACCAGCTGGACCCGACCGGTGTGCTCGTCCACGATGCCGGGGCTGGCGGCGACGGCTGCAGCCACGTCCTCGGCCGGTACCTCGGCCTCTGCGAGAGCCTCGGTGATCACCTCGCTGATGACTCCGAGCAGCTCCTGGGCGGTCCATCCGGGTCCCGAGCGCCGTACCAGGGAGAGCTTGCGGCCGGCCAGGTCGGAAACACCGACGGTCACCCGGTGCGGGCCGACGTCGAGGCCGAGCACCGGCGCTGCGCGGCCGCGCAGCGACACGCGGATCGCCGGACGGCCGAGCGAGCGGTCCGCCGAGTCGGGGCCGTGCTGCTGCAGCCAGCCGGCGTCCAGGAGTTCGTCGACCGCCTGTGCGACGGTCGGTCTGGCCAGGCCCGTCCGTTCGACCAGCTCCGCGACACGCAGTGGTGCCGGTGCGGAGCGCCGTACCGCGTCCAGGACTGCCGCGACGTTGATCCGCCGCAGCATCGTCGTACCGCCGCCGCCGACCGTTCCCTTGCCCATGTCCGACCCCTTGCCTGCCACTCGCCCATCCTATATAGAAAGCGAGCGTTCATAAATTACCGTGATTCCCGTGTCCGCAAGCGGCTGGCGGTCCCGACTGCGTGAGTCGACAACTATCACCCACTGGGGGTCCGATCCTCCAGAACACGCATCAGTGCCGGAATCGGACCCGCGACTCGCGGAGTGTCCCGGTCCGCTGTTCAGTCCTGCACAACGGTCCGGGCGAAACTGCTCAGTGCCTCCCGATCCGGTTGCTGGGTCTTGGTCATCAGGCTCGCCACGTGTTTCTCCACCGTCCGTGGCGAGATGTGCAGCCGGGAGGCGATCGACTTGTTCCCGATCCGGTCGACCAGCAACCGGCACACCTCGTACTCGCGGGTGGTGACCCCGAGCTGACGCAGGTGCGCGGGCACCTGCTCGGTCCCGCTCCGCCGCTGCGAGACGGTTGCCCCGAGCTGACGCAGCAGACTACGACAGACACTGGCCACCGCCGGCACCTCCGCGTTGTGGAAGTAGTCCTCGGCCTGCCGCAGCCACGCGACCGGCTCGCCCCAGCCGTCTGCATTGGCCGGCTCGGCCACCAGGCGAAGACCCAGATAGCGCGCCATCGGGTAGAGCGACGCGGTCTCCAGCGCCTCCACCACCTTGGCGTTGGCCGCGTCCACCCGACCGTCCCGGCCGAGCAGTACGGCGTGCGCCAGTCGGACGAACTGCTTGTTCCACCGCATTCCACTGGCAGCCGCGGCGGTGATCGCCTCGAAGTGCGCCCAGCCGTTGCGGCCTGACAGTACGCCGAGCAGCAGGCCCAGACCGTACTTCCCCGAGGTGTGCAGGGTGGTCGGGTTCTGCGCGTCGTACGCGAGGGCCTGCGCCATCTCGGAGTCGGCCAGCTCGCGGTTCTCCTCCAGCAGCGCGCAGAACGTCCGCGCCAGCCCGTAGGAGTACGGCAGCTCGTACGACGCCCGTTCGCCACCCCAGTTCGCGACCTCGGCCAGCGTCGCCTCCATCGCCGTACGACGGCCCTGATGCGCCTCGAGGATCGCCTTGGTGGACAGGAAGTACGTCGCCGAGCGGCCGAGCCGCAGGCGCCGGGTCACCTCCAGGCATTCGTCGATGATGACCGCGGCCTTGGCGTACTCCGACCGCAGGATCGCCTGCTGGCCGAGGATGCCGTCCACCTCGTAGGCGAGCGGGATCGCGCCGATCCGCAGCGCCTGCTGCCGGGCCCGTTCGAGCTCGGCGATGCTGCCGTTGGCCAGGCAGATCGTGCCGGCCTGGAAGATGTGCGAGCACACCCGCTGGAAGGTCATGTTGTGCTCTTCGGCCACCAGCCGGGCCCGGTGGAAGAAGTCGATCGACCGGTCCAGGTCGTGCTCACGGGACAGGATGCCGAGCAGTTGCAGCGCGTCGCACGCCACCGCGGGCAGCTTGGCGCGTTCCGCCGCTTCCGCGGCGCGAGTGGCGAGCTCGGTGGCGGCCTTCAGCCGGCCGGGACTGGGCCGGGCGAGCTCGAGGTGTGCGGCGATCGCATCGACCGGTGCGAGGTCGGCGTCGCCCGCGTCGATACCGAGCAACGATCGGGCGGTCGCGACCTGGGTCAGTGCGGCAGACCAGCGGCCCGCCATGTGTTCGAGATTGGCCAGCTGGACATGCAGGGCGGCGACCCTGCTGCTGTCGAGGTTGCGGTCGGCCATCTCCTCGATCGTCGCCGCGTGCTCGGCGCTGCTCTCGAACTGGCCGGTCTCACTGAGTGCGATCAGCAACGACCCCAGTACCTCGGCGCGGTAGATGGTGTCGGGATCGCCGGCCAGTAAGGCGTTCGCGCGTTCCAGCAGGTTGACGGCCGACGCCATCGACCCATCGTCGAACGATCGTCGCCCGGCCATCGCGAACAGCCGCCCGGCTCGCCCGTTGTCACCACCGGTCTCAGCCAGTTCCGCGACCATCGGACACCACTCACCCGGCAGACCGGGATGCAGTTCCTCGATCGCATCGGCACACCGGCGTGCGAGGGTGGAGCGCTCTGTCGGTGTCAGCCCGGCCAGCAGTGCATCCGCGGTCAATGGATGCCGGAATGCGTACCAGTCCGGAACGGGCTCGTCCGGCCCGACCAGTTGCGCCGCGAGACCGGCGCGCAGTGTGGCCAGCAGCAACCGCTCATCGGTCCCGGTGGCCTTGCGTACGACGCTCAGCGGGAAGCGATGGCCGATGACCGCGGCAAGCACCAGCAGGTCACGCGACTGCGGTCCGAGCTGGTCCGTCCGGCTACTGATGCTGCGCACAACGGCCGCCGGCACGGTGGTCTGCAGGCCATCGACCACCTGGACACTGCCGTCCTCCTTAGACAGCAGCTGTCCGGTCCGACTCGCCTCCTGCAGCAATTCCTCAACGATAAAAGGGACTCCGGCACTGTCCCGCCACAGGCTGTCGACCAGCGCATCGGGCACGCCGTCCACTGGGACCTCGAGGCACCCGGCCGTGAGCTCACCCACCTCTGCGCGGTCCAAGGGCTGCAGTTCGACCAGGCCGGCCGCTCCACGCTGTGCGGACAGTTGGGCGAGCTCGAAGGCCGCGCAGGTCTCCGAACGAAGTGTGGCGACCAGAGCGATCGGCTGGTCCTCCAAGTTGTCGAGCAGATACTCGATCACAGCGAGAGTCTCCGGATCGGAACCGTGCAGATCCTCCAGCACCAGCAGGCAGCCGCGGTCCTTGCCGACCAAGGCCAGCAACCGCAGGACAGCCTCGCCGAGAACGACAGTGGAGGTCGCAGTGTTGTGCGCCGTCCCGTCGTCCCAGTCCGGCACCAGGCGGCCGAGCACCTGGCGGTACGGCCCGAGTCCATCCGCCGCAGGCATCTCGCCGCGACGGATCAACGACAGCAACGCCTCCGTGAACGGGCGGAACGCAACCATCGTGCCGATCGCTCCGACGCGTCCGCGCAAGGTTGCCATCGCATCGTCCACCGCCCGCGTGGTGGCGACTCCGGCCAGCCGGCTCTTGCCGATGCCGGGCTCACCGACGAGGAAGACCGCACCTCCGTGACCGCCACGGGCTGCAGTCAGCAGGCGGTGGAGCTGATCGATCTCCCTGTCTCTGCCGACCACTCCGGGCGCACGGGTCTGCATGCTTGCCAACTCTAACGACGTATCGCTGCCACCGCAGCGGATCGGCGGGGCCGGCCGGGCACCCTCGGGTGACCGGGCGACTCCGCCGATCAAGCGCTTGCTGGCAGGGTCAGGCTTCGATCGTGGGCCAGGTGCTGAACCCGCCGGCGTTGGCGACCGCCGCGAGGGCGAACGCACTCATCCCTACGGTGCCTACGAGTGCCATCGCGCGGGCACCGACGTGGGTGCGCTTCGGCAGAGTGATCGGGCCGAGTGGGTCGGTGGAGTCCGGGCGCTCGAGCTGGGCGTCGCGGATGTCGTCTTCGTGGTGCTGGGCGGTCATGCTGTTTCCCCTGTCGCTGTGGGGCGTCCGCGCTGTGATGGGCGCGCCGACCCGGTGGATGGTTCGAGCAGCAGGACGGACGGGACGCGTTCGGAGAACGCCAGCCGGAGCAAGCCGTAGCCGATGCCCGCCAGGCCGGTCAGCAAGCCTGGTGACGGAACGGCACGGGGTGTCCCGCATTGTGGGCCGTACTGCTGTACTGCTGCGAGCACCAGCCCGGCCCGGCGTCGCCGGACCGCCTCAACGGCTGGGTGTTCGCGTTCGGCGAGCCACACCAGTGGCTCCACCGCGCCGAGCTCGCCATGACACAGACTGAGGTCTGCGAGCACCGGACGTTCTGTTGCGGTCCTCAGGTAGGCGTCGAGGTCCGCGGGTACTCCGGCCGCCAGCCGGGCCAACGCGGTCCCGGCGTCACCGGAGCACCATCCATGGCCGCCGGACCGGGTCCGCCGGTCCAGGTCGGCCGCCGTACGCGCGGCATCCGTGTACCTGTCGCCAGGTACGCCGTACTGCCCGAGAGTCCAGGCGATGCCCTGGTAGCCGCGGGTGAACCCGTGGTCGGGTGCGGCCAGGCCGCCGCGCAGCCCTTGGTCCACAGCGGCGACCAGTTCGTCGGCGTACCGCTTGGCCAGGTCGGCTGCGGCGGGGATGCCTTCAATCGCTTGCATGGCAGCGAGTCCGCCCGCCGCACCCTCGGCGTACGTCGGGAACTCGGTGGGCTCGGGCTTGAGCCGATCGGTCAGTTCCAGGGCTGCGTGCAACCAACTGGTGAGCTCAGAGTCGTCGAGCAACGTGCTGAGCCGGTGGAGGCCGTAGCTGATCCCGCCGAGGCCGTGCAGACCCGGTCCGACCAGCTGAGCCGTCTCCAAGTCTGCGGAGAGACTCTCCAGCACCAAGGGGATCGGGCGGATCGCGTCACGCGCCAGCTCGCAGTACTTGTTGGCTCCGGTGAGCACACCGACCTGTGCGAGGAACAGCGCCGTACCGGTGTAGCCGTTGGAAAGCCCTGCGCCCATTGGGCGGATGGCCCAGTGGTGGTCGTCGAGCAGTTCGAGGCCGAGCCAGTTGGCGGCACCGCCGCGTTCGCTGATCACCTGCGCCACGATCTCGTCGGCGATGTCGGTGGCAGCCGCCAGCAGGCAGCCGGGATCCGCCTCGGTGGCGCCGACGCCGTGCCGGCCGGCGGTACTGGCGTGCACGATCGGCTCCGGCCGAGTGGCGAGAGACGCGGAGATCAGCCACTTCTGCCGGTGCTCGTCGATGTCGTTGAGCCCGGCGATCTTCGCCTCGACCGCGGCAAGCCCTTCGGTGGCAAGGATGTTGGGGATACGCGTGCCGTCGGATGCCCACAGGTCGCGGCTGTCCGGCCGTGCCGTGAAGAGCGGCACGTCGCCCGCCCACATGTCGGCCAGTTCGTACGGCACCACGTCGCCCAGTGACTCGTCGGCGTCCCACAGCAGATCCAGCAACTGACTGCGACCTGCCGCGTTCCGCAACGCGTCGGGATGCGTTGCCTCGTCCAGCAAACCCGTGTAGAGACTGGTGTTCCGTGGCACGAACCGGATCCGGTCCTGCGCGCAACGGCGTACCAGACCGTCCGGACCGATCAGCTCGTCGCGATGCCAGGCGATCGCCTCGTACGCGGCCCGGAACCCGGTCAGGACGGCGATCTCGTGGTCCCGTGGCTCCATCACGGCGCCGTCGAGGTGTGGCCGGTTGGCAGCGCCGGGCGTCTTGCCGGGACGCCTGATGAGGTGCATGGAGTCCAGTCCGGCGTCCGCCCAGTCGACCACGCTGGAAGGCGCGGTCGCGTCCGCGTCCCCGCCGAGGCCGGACATGTCCGCGACACCGTGCTCGCCGGCGACCAGAAGCGGTAGCAGCGCTGTGCGGTAGACCGAGCTGAGCAGCGTCCGGTACGCCGGGTCCTGGCTGAGCGTGCCGGTTGGTAGGTGGCTCGGATGAAACAGGGTCTCGACGTCCACGAGCACCGGTTGGTCGCCGACGGCGATCAGGTTCTCGTAGTGCATGTCGGTGCCGTCCAGCACGTACAGCAGTGCCAGCAGAGCGCCTTGCCGCTGGTAGAACCGGCGTACCTCGGCCACGTCGTGACAGGGCTCGGGTACGACGTACTCCAGCCAGCCGTAGCCGCGACGGGGAAGCAGATCGACCGTGCGGATGCCCAGGCCGGTCTTGTCGTTCAGCCAGGCGACGAACTCGTTGAAATGCCGGTGCAGGTCGAGCGGCCGGGGCTTGTAGACCACCCGCCGTCCGTCGGCGAAGGTGAGGGTTGCGGTGGACCGACCGCCCCGGTGGGGATCGCCCCCCGGGTCGATGGCGGTCACCGCGCCGGGATCACGGCCGTCCAGCAGCCCGGTGACGAGCGACTCACGGTCCTCGGCGAGCCGTGCCAGCAGTTCGAGGTGTCCCTCGACGCCTTGCCGGCACGACTCGCCCAGGACCCTGGCCAGCACCGGGTATGCGGCCAGGAAGTCCGCCAGCTCGCTCCCTCCAACGAGCCGGTGGGTGAAGTCCAGAAAACGTTCGGCCGGAGTGTCACCGGCCAGCTCACCGCGGTCCCGGGCCCGAGCGAGCTCCAGCACCAGCGTGCGCGACGCCAGCTTGACCAGTCGCAGCCCGAGCCGCTGCAGGAACTGCTCGGTCAGTACGCCGGTATGCCCGGCTGCCGCGAGATCGCGGCGAGCTGCCGAGAGCAGTGGCTCCAAGCAGCGCATAAGCGCCTGCCGCCAGTCCATGTCAGGCCCACCCGACGCCCCGCCTGCCCCACCTGACGTGTGGCTGGCTGCGGTGCCGGTCCCTGCGGGGCCTCGACCGGCGGCAGGCGCGGTCTGGGTGGAGGTACTACGCTCCACGTACTCGGCCCAGGCCGGTGCGGTCTGGGCCAGCTCGTGCGGGCGCATCCCCGCGGACCACCAGGCTGTGCGCTGGTCGGTCCGGGTCGGCCCGGCGGTCGCTGAGTTGAGCACGCGGACAGGCTGTCATTGCCCACCCGCTCAGGGCATGGGTATCCGGCCCCCATATTTCCTGGGAGCTGGCGGTCCACGCGTGGGGCAGCACCTGCCGCGGGGTGACGACTGGGGGTTGACCACCCCGCGGCAGCAGCGCCCGGCCGGTCGGCCTCTGGTGGAAGGACGGCCGGCTCAGGTAGGGAGCGCTACGGCTCCCAGCTAGGTGTCTGCACTCGTCTTCGGCCTCCTCTGTCCGCGAAATCTGGAAGGAACGCCCGGAACGATGCCCCCACATCCTGGGGTCCGGCAAGACCTCCGCCTACCCAATTTCGGGATCGCCGGCAGGCACGGACAGATGGGTGCCGCGCGGTCCGAACATGGGGGTCGCGCACCCATGTGCGATCGGGCCGGCCCTGCCACGGTGAACAGGTGCTTGCCCCCGTCACTCCCGGACTGCCCGTCTCAGCCCATTCGGTGCTGGACGTCGTACCGCAGCTGCCCGGTCAGTCGGCTGCGGCCGCACTCCGGGAGACCGCGGAGGTGGCACAGGCTGCCGATGACCTCGGGTATCGCCGGTTCTGGGTGGGGGAGCAGCACGGCGTCCGAGGCGTCGGCAGCGCGGCACCGGCGGTACTCGCGGCAGTCCTCGCCGCACGGACGGACCGGATCCGGCTCGGCGCCGGTGGGGTCCTGCTCACCAACCATCAGCCGCTGGTCGTGGCCGAACAGTTCGCCGCACTGGCAGCGGCGTACCCGAGTCGCATCGATCTCGGCGTCGGCCAGCAGTTCGGCATTGTGCCCAGTACGGCGGCCGCACTCGGTGGCAGTGCCCGTGATGCCTTCCCGCAGCGGCTGGACGAGCTCTGCGGGTTCCTGCGCGACGGACTGCCCGGCCGCGCACCTGTAGGCGACGTACGGCTGTCGCTCGCCGGTCTGCCGCCTCCTGTGTTCGTGCTGGCCGACCACCCGGGCGCTGCCGCGACGGCCGCGGTACGTGGGCTGCCGGTGTTCCTGGCGCATCATTCCGCTGCGGCGCCGACTCCTGCGGCGGTGGCGGCGTACCGGGATCACTTCGAGTCGAGTGGGCCCACAGTGAAGCCGTACATGGCTGTGACCGTCGGTGTCGTAGCTGCCGACTCGGAGGAGTCGGCCATCATCCGGTTCGCCGACTACGTCCGGGTCAAGACCCGGCTGGCGACGGCATCGCCACGGGCGACTCCGGCCGAACTGATGGCTCTGCTGGATCCACCGCTGACCGGACGGGAACGCGGCCGCGCCGAGCGGCTGCTGGACGACCCCGGTCACATCGTCGGCTCGCGAGCGACCGTGGTGTCCGCGCTCGGGACGCTCGCGGCCGAGACCGGCGCCGACGAGATCATGCTGGTCCCACTGGCCTTCGACGGCCTGGTCCGGTCGGCCATCCTCCGGACCATCGCCGCCGGCCTGACCAAGTCCATCCGGACCATCCCCAGACACGCCCCACCCCTCATAGCCACCGCCTAGTCTGGATCCTGCCGACTAGTGAAAGGCGGGGCCTCATGTCACGGGAGCGGGAAGTCGTCGAGGCGTGTCCGACCGAGTTGTTCATCGGAGGGAAGTGGCAGGCTGCGGAGGGTGGCAAGACCCTCGCGGTCGAGGACCCAGCCACCGGTACGACGATCTGTGACGTCGCCGACGCGAGTCCGGCGGACGGACTGGCCGCCCTGGACGCCGCGGTGGCCGCGCAAGCCGAGTGGGCCGCCACCCCGCCTCGCGACCGAGGCGAGATCCTGCGGCGTACGTATGAGCTGATGACCGAGCGGGCCGACGAGCTGGCGCTGCTGATGACGCTCGAGATGGGCAAGCCGGTCGCCGAGTCGAAGGGCGAGATCGCGTACGCGGCCGAGTTCTTCCGCTGGTTCGCCGAGGAAGCGGTCCGGATCGAGGGCGGCTACCAGATCGCGCCGAACGGCAAGGGCCGGTTCCTGGTGATGCGGCAACCGGTCGGGCCGTGCCTGCTGATCACGCCGTGGAACTTCCCGGCCGCGATGGGCGCACGCAAGATCGGCCCGGCCGTTGCGGCCGGCTGCACGATGGTGATCAAGCCCGCCAGCCAGACACCCCTGTCGATGCTGAAGCTGGCCGAATTGATGACCGAGGCCGGGCTGCCGGCCGGCGTACTCAACTTGATCACCACCCACGACGCCGGTGGCGTGATGGAGCCGCTGATCCGCGACGGCCGCGCCCGCAAGTTGTCCTTCACCGGCTCCACCCAGGTCGGCCGGAAGCTGATCGA
The DNA here is from genome assembly GCF_040655855.1 of Kribbella sp. NPDC050281. Classification (NCBI taxonomy): domain Bacteria; kingdom Bacillati; phylum Actinomycetota; class Actinomycetes; order Propionibacteriales; family Kribbellaceae; genus Kribbella; species Kribbella sp. NPDC050281. The sequence continues at coordinate 130,691 of NZ_JBFAKS010000013.1, forward strand.
GCAGGCGGCCGGCCAGGTACTGCGGACCAGCATGGAGCTCGGCGGCAACGCGCCGCTGCTGGTGTTCGCCGACGCCGACCTGGACAAGGCGGTCGACGGCGCGATGCTGGCCAAGATGCGCAACGGCGGCGAGGCCTGTACGGCGGCCAACCGGATCTACGTGCAGGCGCCGGTGATGGACGAGTTCGCCACTCGGCTGACCCAACGGATGGACGCGCTGAAGGTCGGCCGCGGCACGGAGGATGGCGTCGACGTCGGCCCGCTGATCGATGCGACACAGCGGGACAAGGTAAAGGATCTGGTCGACGACGCTATCGCCCAGGGCGCCCGGACGCTCACCGGCGGTTCGGTTGCTGAAGGCAACGGGTACTTCTACCAGCCGACAGTGCTGGCCGACGTACCGTACAGCGCCCGGCTGCAGAAGGAGGAGATCTTCGGCCCGGTCGCCCCACTGACCCCGTTCGAGACCGAGGACGAGGCGGTCCGGATGGCGAACGACACGGAGTACGGCCTGGTCTCCTACCTGTTCACCAACGACCTCAGCCGTGCGCTCCGCGTCTCCGAGAAGCTCGAGACCGGCATGATCGGCCTCAACCAGGGCATCGTCTCCAACCCCGCGGCACCGTTCGGCGGCGTGAAGCAGTCCGGCCTCGGCCGCGAGGGCGGCAGTGTCGGCATCGACGAGTACCTGGAGATCAAGTACGTCGCGGTGAACCTGGACTGACTATTCGGCCAGCCAGCGCTGGACGGTCTCGTCGTCCGGTCGCGGACTGGTGCCGATCGCGTGCGGGACGAACCGGGCGAAGTAGTCCGTGATCGGCCCGTCCGACTCGCGCACCATCATCCCGGCCGCGACCCCGTCGACGATCCAGCTCCCGATCACCGCCCGGTTGCCCTCGTACGACGGGAGCGGGTGCCACTCCTGGTAGACCATCGTCGAGGTGTCGTAGGGCCCGTCGTGGACGTGGTCCTCGGTGTCGGCGATGGTGTGGATGACGATGTTGCTGCCCTCGCGGCCGTGCAGCGGTTTCGCCACCCACTCGAGTAGATCGCCGGGATCTCCGAAGTACGCCGGGAGCAGGTTCGGGTGGTCCGGGTACAGCTCCCACAGCACCGGCAGGATCGCCTTGGTGGACAGCATCGTCTTCCAGATCGGCTCGATCCAGCGCACCGGCTCGGCTTCCAGCCCGGCCAGGATGTACCGGCCGAACTGGTCGTCGAGCATGTCCTCCCACGGGTACAGCTTGAACGCGGTCCGGATCGGCCGGCCGCCCCAGTCGACGAACGCACGCCGTGCCTCGTCCCAGCCGACGTCCTCGATCTCATGCCCGTACGTCGCCAGTCCCGCCATCGCGGCGGTGTCGCGAAGATACGCGACCGTCATCGCCTCCTCGCCAGTGGTCTCCGCGCCGGAGTTGAAGAAGTGCGCCTCCCGGCCGGGGAATCGCCCGGCCGCCAGCTGCTCGCCCCACCACTTCACCAGCCGGTCGTGCACCGAGTTCCACTGGTCCGCGTCCGGGAAGACGTCCTCCAACCAGTTCCACTGGATCACCGCCGACTCCAGCAGTCCGGTCGGGGTGTCCCCGTTGATCTCCAGCATCTTCGGCTCGACCCCGCTCCAGGCCAGATCGAACCGTGCGTACGCCGACAGGTCGTCTCGCTTCAGCGACTCCTGCACCAGCGGGAGCGTGCCCGAGGCAAGACCGAGCTGGGCATCCGAGAACCGGTCACCCGACGCCATCACCGATGCCGCGTGCTTGCACATCTCGTACAGCTCCTCGGTGACGCGCTCGAGGTGCAGCACCTCGTCCATCGTCACCTCGTACCAGGCGCTCTCGTTCCAGTACGGGCGCTGGCTGCCGTCGGGCAGATCGGTCATCGGGAAGACCAGCCCCTGCTCGATCACCGTGTCCTGCCAGTCGGGCCGGGGCTTGATCAGGTGCCGCCACATCAGCCGCCAGAGCTCCCCTTGCCGGACTTGCCGAACCCGCCGCGGGTGATGGTGCCGATGTCGCCGCCCTTCTTGTCGACGCCGCCCCGCTTGATCGTCGGCGATCCCGTCCGCGGGATCGTGTAAGTGCCCTGGGCAGCGTTGTAGCGGCCGCCGATCGGCGGCACCAGGCCGCCGCCGCGGGTGGCCATGTAGAACCAGAAGAATCCGGCGCCGGAGCCGTGGTACTCGCGGTCGTCCTTGCAGTTCTCGTCGTCGGACCGGGTCTGGGTCTGCGGATCGACGCAGATCGCGGCGTAGTCGGGCTGGCTGTTGTTGGAGCATCCGGTCAGCGACGCGGCCACCAGCGCGGTGAGCCCGAGCGTGACGCCCGCGCTGCGCATCCGCCTCCTGGTCTGGCGTTGTGTCACTGCCTGCCTTCCCCCTCGGCCGGTGGCTTCATCGAGAACATGATCGCCGCCCCGATCACCAGCACCACGGCGACAACGATCAGAGGACCGGCGCCCACGTCGATCACCGACAGCACCAGTACTCCCACGAACGACGCGGCCGCCACTACCGGCACGACCACCCGTTGCAGTATGCGCCCGCTCCACTGCCCGGCGAAGTACACCGGTACGGCGGCCGCTGTCGCCAGGTAGTACAGCGACACCAGCAGGGACACGGCAGCGACGGAATCGGCCAGTACGTCGTCCGACGTCAAGACGAGGGACGCATACACGACCACGCTGGTTCCCGCGAACACCCAGGTCGACACGGTCGGCGTCTGGTAGCGGGAGGAGATCCGGGCGAACTGGCCCGGGAACGCGTCCCGCCGGGCCATCGACAGCATCGTCCGCGCGGTCGGCAGGATCGTCGTCTGCGTCGACGCCAGCGCCGACACCAGGACCGCGGCGACCAAGAGTTTCCCGCCGGCGGTCCCGAGCAGCTCGTTCGACAGCACGGCGAAGAAGTCGTCGTCCGCGATGTCCCCGAGCGCAGCGGACCCGGCGTACGCGACCGCGGCCCACGCGACCACGACGTACAGGACGACCAGGAATCCATTCGCGATGAGGGCGGCGATCGCCGGGGTGCGGCGCGGATCGCGGGTCTCCTCGTTGGTGCTGAAGGAGGAGTCCCAGCCCCAGTAGACGAAGATCGCGACCAGGACCGCGGCGACCCAGGAGCCATCGCCGGTCTCCGCGAACGCCGGGATGCTGACCGTGCCGGCCTCGAGGAAGGCGTTGACGGCGAACCAGAGCAGCGCGAGTACTTCGATCGTCAGCAAGATGAACTGTGTGGTCGCGGCGATCCGGATACCGCGGTAGGCGAGCCCCGCCATCAGCAGGATGAACACGACGCCCAGCCCGGCCTTGGCGAGGCGGGAGTCGGCGGCGCCGTCCAGACCGAGTAGCAGGTAGGTGTAGATGGCAGCGACCTGCGCGAGGTTGCTCATCACCAGCAGGCACGCCATCACGGTGGTCCAGCCGACCATTCGCCCGACGCCGATGCCGAACGCCTTCTCCGTCCAGGGGAACGTCGTACCGCAGTCCGGCTCGGCCCGGTTGAGCTCGCGGAAGCACAGCACGACCAGGAACACCGGGATCGCGCTCACCGCGAGGACCACGGGTGCCGCGGCCCCGACGTACCCGGCCAGCAGGCCGACCGACACCGCCAGCGAGTACGCCGGAGCGGTCGAAGCGATGCCGATCGCGGTGGACGAGCCGAGGCCCAGGGCATCCTTGCGCAGGCTCCGGCCGCGTGATCGCGAGTCTGTGATGGTCATGGCGACATCAACTGTCGCACGCCCACAAGCTCACGCCACGCAGGCCGGTCATTCCATGGTCAAGTAAGTCAGCTCACCAGGTCGTTCGCGGACCGCAGCACCGGTACGCCGACCTGCGCCGGCGCTGCCGCACCCGTCACGTGGAAGGTGTGGCTCTCGCCCGCGGACAGCGTGACCAGGCACGAGTCCACCCGCGCGGCCGGGTCCAGCCGGTCCGGGAACAAGGCCAGGTCCTTCGCCAGTGCGGCAGCCGTGACGGTCACGTCGTACCCGTCCTCGGTCGGGGTGACCGAGGCCGCGTACGCGTCTCCGGACAGCCGCAGCGCGGTGTCCTCGACGAAGTACCAGTACGCCGTCGACCCGTCGCCGCCGCGCACCTCGAGGTACTCACCGGCAGCATCACCCGGTACGGCGACCGATGCGGGCAGCGAGCTGAGTGTCGCCGACCGCGGCTGGACCTCGAGCACGAACGTCTCCCGTGCCAGCACCTCGCTGCCGACGGCGGTCGACCTGCGGGTGACCGTGACCTCGGTGCTCCACGCGACGTCAGAGTCGTTGTGCGCGGCAACGACCAGTTCGTTGTCCCGCGGCTGGACGGTCAGCAGGCGTTCGGAGTACACGCGCTTCAAGGCGAACCACAGCGGCTTGCGGATGCCGTGGCCGTCGACCGCTGCCCACGAGACGACCGGCCAGTTGTCGTTCAGCTGCCACACGATCGCGCCGGTGTTCAGCGGGAACAGGCTGCGGAAGTGCTCGATGCCGTAGATGATCGCGCGCGCCTGGTTGAGCTGGGTCGTCCAGTGCCAGTCGTCGATGTTCTTCCACTTCGGCAGATGGTCGCCGAGTCCGCGCTCCAGCTTGAGGTTGCCCTCGAACGCCTTCTGGTGCACGAGCATCTGCCGGCCGTACGGATCCATCGGCTCGTCGTGCACCACCGAGACCAGCGTCGACCAGGCCGGCGGCCCCTGGAAGCCGAACTCCGACACGAACCGCGGCTTGTACTTGCGGTACGTCGTGTAGTCCACCTGGTTCCACACATCCCAGATGTGCATGGTCCCGTTGCGCTCGTCGTTCGGGTGGATGAAGTGGTCGTACGAGTACGGGCTGCCTTGCGAGTACGGCGTTCGCGGGTCGAGCTCGGCGACGATCCCGGGCAGCAGGTCGAAGTAGTACCCCTCACCCCACGCGCGCCCGGCGAGCGGCGCCCGCCAGCCCCACTCGACGTACCCCCAGATGTTCTCGTTGTTGCCGTTCCACACCGCGAGGCTGGCGTGCCGGCTGAGCCGGGTCACCGCCTGCCGCGCCTCGGCCTCCACCTCGCTGCGCATCGGCTCGTCTTCGGAGTACGCCGCGCACGCGAACAGGAAGTCCTGCCAGACCAGCAGGCCCTGCTCGTCACAGATGTCGTAGAAGTCTTCGCTCTCGTAGATCCCGCCACCCCAGACCCGCAGCAGGTTCATGCCCGCGTCCAGCGCGTCCTGCAGGCTGGTCTCGTACGTCGCCCTGTTCAGCCGGGTGACGAAGGCGTCGTCGGGGATCCAGTTGGCGCCACGCACGAAGATCGGCTTGTCGTTCACGGACAGCACGAACGGCCCACCATCCTTGTCCGGGGCAACGTTCAACGTGATCGTCCGGAAGCCGACCCGACCCCGCCAGCTGTCCTGGTCGTCCAGCGCCACCGCCACGTCGTACAGCGGCTGCTTGCCGTAGCCTCGCGGCCACCACGCGTCGACCGACTCGACCGTCGAGGTGAGCTCCACGGTTCCGGTGCCAGCGGCAACCTTCTCCGAGACGGTCGTCCCGCCGACCTCGACGGTGACGGTAGCGCCTTCGGTCGCGCCGTCCGCCCAGGCCAGCGCGACGTGCGTGGTCAGTACGCCGCGGTCGCCGTCGAGCCCGGCCAACGGGCGGACCGAGTCGATCCGAACGTCCGACCACGACTCGAGCCGGATCGGCCGCCAGATGCCGGCCGTCGCGACATCCGGTCCCCAGTCCCAGCCGAAGTTGCTGGCCATCTTGCGGATCGCGTTGTACGGATGGTGGTTCGTGTGCGGCCACAGTCCGAGCGATTCGGCCAGCTCCTCGGCCGTCCGCACCGGCCCGGCGAAGTCGATGACCAGCTCGTTGCCCTCGGCCACCAGCAGTCCGGTGACGTCGAACCGGTAGCCCCGGTGCTGGTTGCAGGTCCTGCCCAGCTCCGTCCCGTTCAGTGTCACGGTCGCCGCGGTGTCCAGCCCGTCGGCCACCAATTCCTGGACCGCGTGGTCGTCGGCCGCCCAGTCGAAGGTGGTCCGGTAGCTCCAGTCGGCCCGGCCGATCCAGGCCAGTTCGCCCTCGTTGTCACCGTCGAACGGATCCGGGATGAGTCCGGCGGCGAGGAGGTCGGTGTGCACCTCGCCCGGGACTGTGGCGGCGACCGGTGTGCGGATCCCCTCGGGCACCGGCCCGGCGGCCGCGCGCACGGTCCAGGCGGCGCCGCCTTCAGTGGTCAGCGGGACTGTCTTGAGCGATGTCACAGCAGCTCTCCAAAGTGAACCGGTTTAGTTCCGTTGAAAAACCGCTCCCCAGGGAATGGGGAGCGGTGGTCTCAGTCTTCGAGGACGGTCTTGCGCCACAGGTCGGCGATGGCGCGATGCCCGGCGGTGGACGGGTGCACGCCGTCGTGCGCCAGGGTGGCCGCGCCGACGGTCCTGGCCTGGCGGTTCAGCTCCACGTCGGCCGGCACGAGGATGGCGCCGTACTCGACGGCGAGCTTGCGGACGACGTCGAGCTTGGGGTCGAGGTCCTCCCGCCAGCCCTCCTGCCCGTCCTTCACCGGCATCAGGAACGGCTCGACCAGCACGACCGGGCAGGTGAGCGGATCCAGCAACGCCCGGTACGACGTCTCGAACGACTCGGCCGTCGTCGGGTCGAACTTGTCGTACCGCCGCCAGGTGTCATTGATGCCGATCATGATCGACACCAGCGAGGGGTCGTGGGCCAGCACATCGGCGGACCAGCGGCCGACCAGGTCGGCGGCCCGGTTGCCGCTGATGCCGGCGTTGACGATCCGCGGCCGGCGTGGGCCGAGGTCGTCGTACAGGTTGCGCACGTAGCCGCCGCCGAGCCCGTCCGGGTCGGTACGGCGGCCGCAGTCAGTGACCGAGTCCCCGGCGAACACGACGGTCCGCCGGGGATCGAGAAGGATCGTGGTCACAGTGCCGGACTCACAGGGTCGCCGCGGTGACGTCCCAGTCGTCCGGCAGGATCGCCGCGACCTCGACCGTGCTCTTCACGTCGACGAACGCACCGGAGTCGATCGACTCGGTGATGGAGGCCATCACGTCGACGATGTGGAACGCCAGCGCCCCGGTCGCGCGATGCGGCCGGTCGGCCCGGATCGCCCGCGCCATCTCGAGTACGCCGGTGCCGCGCTGCGCCACCGCCTTCGTCTCGGCGATGGTCTCCCAGTCGTCACTGCCCCGACGGCGGATCTTGATCGCACCGTCGAACCCGTTCGGGTCCGGTACGGCGAGAGTCGCGTCAGCGCCGGTGATCTCGACGAACCCGCCCCGCGACAGCGGCGAGTCGAAGCTGAAGATGCTCTGCGACGACTGCCCCGACTCGAACCGCGCGATCGTGCTGACGTGCGTCGGCACGGTCACGTCGAAGTCGGTGCCGGCCAGCGGACCGGAGCCGATCGTGCGCTTCTCCCGCGACTTCGAGCCGATCCCGGCGACGGCCGCGACCGGACCGAACAGCTGCACCAGCGTGGTCAGGTAGTACGGGCCGATGTCCCACAGCGGGCCTGCGCCCTCCTGGAACAGGAACGCCGGGTTCGGGTGCCAGGACTCCGGGCCGGGCGACTGCATCAGGGTCAGCGCGGTCATCGGCTGCCCGATGTCACCGCGCTCGATGATGCGGCGAGACTCCTGCAGGCCAGGACCCAGGATGGTGTCGGGTGCACAGCCCAGCCGCACACCCGCGTCCTGCGCCGTCGCCAGCAGCTTCAGGCCGCTGTCCTGGTCCAGCGAGAACGGCTTCTCGCTCCACACGTGCTTGCCCGCGGCAACCGCTGCCAGCGCCACCTCGACGTGCGCGATCGGGATGGTCAGGTTGACCACGATCTCGACGTCCGGGTGGTTCAGGACCGCCTCGGGACCGCCGTGGGTCTCGATGCCGTACTGCTCGGCCTTCTCCTTCGCCGCCTCCGGCCGAAGGTCGCCGATGGCGTGCACCTTCAGGTCGGGGAAGCTCTGCATGCTCTTGATATAGGCGTCGGAGATCACCCCGGCGCCGATCACACCTACACCAACGGCACTCATCGTCGTCCTCGCTTCGCTCCGGGCGCCGATGAGGCACGAGGCACACTGTGTTTGATGATGAACTCGCTTCGCTCCTTCATGCAGGCGCGCCCTCTCCCGTGAGGAACTTGTAGCTGCCTTCCACCGCGTCGAAGATCTCGCCGGTGAAGTCGTCGAGCTCTACCACCCGCAGCGCGTTCGGTGCGGCGGCCAGGATCTCCCGGACCGCGATGCTGCCGTCGCCGACCGCCACCTGGGCCTTGTTGTTCAGGGTGCCGTCGCCGTCCTTGACGTGAATCGCCTTCACCCGGTCGCCGAGCCTGGCCAGCAGTGCGGTGACATCGGCGCCACCGACGGCGGCCCAATAGGTGTCCACCTCGAGGATCACCTCGTCGGACAGGTTGTCCGCGAGGATCTCCAGCCCGTGCACGCCGTCGATCTTCGACTCGAGCTCGAACTGGTGGTTGTGGTAGCCGACCGTGATGCCGTGGTCGGCGGCCTCGACCGCAGCCTTGTTCAGACCCTCGGCGATGGCCTTGATGTCGTCGGCCGCCTGCCAGCGGGCCGGGTCGGTGTGCGGGTCGATCACGGTGGTGATGCCGAGCCGCTTCGCCGCGGCGTAGATCGGGCCGCTCTCGTCGCGGAGCAGGCCGGCGTGCGTGGTGGGTGCCGACAGTCCGTACTTGGGCAGCGCCTCGGCCAGGCGGTCCGCGAAGTTCGTTACACCGAAGGGCTCGACCTTGGTGTAGCCGATCTGCGCGATGTGGGCCAGGGTGGCGTCGAAGTCCTCCTCGAGCTTGCCCCGGACCGTGTACAACTGGAGGGACAGGTTGTCCACTGCGACCATGGTTTCTCCTCGTCGCCGGCGGCTCACCCGCTGCCCTGGGGTCGTCGCCGACTTGATTGCCGAACCGGTTAAGTAACGACGGCAACGGTATCCCACCCGGGCCTGCCCACACCACCCTCCGCCCAACCACTGGGCGGTCACTATCCCCACGCCCCACCGGTCCGCGGTTCCTTTGAATGGACAAGGATTTGATCAAACAGTCACCCTCCGCGCCTGAGTGGTGACACGGTGTGGAAAGCGGCGCACACTGAAGGATTCCGGACCGACCGTCAGCGGTCCGGCCGCCCTTCGAGGAGGCCGTTGTGCCCCGAGTCACGATCAAAGAGATCGCCCGCCGCGCGGGCGTCTCCCAAGGCGCGGTGTCGTATGCGCTGAACAATCAGCCGGGCGTCTCCGAGGCCACCCGGGCGCGGGTCCTGAAGGTCGCGGAAGAGCTGGAGTGGGTGCCCAACCGGGCCGCGCGCCAGCTGTCCGCGGCGCGGAGCGAGACCTTCGGGCTCGTCCTCGCGAGGACCGCGAAGACCCTGACCGAGGAACCGTTCTACATGGGCTTCGTGGGTGGCGTGGAGTCCGTGCTCGCACAGAAGTCGTACGCGCTCGCCCTGCAGGTGGTGGCGGACCTGGACGAAGAGCTGGCGACGTACCGGAAGTGGGCCGCGGAACGCCGGGTCGACGGCGTGATCGTGGTCGACCTGCGGGTCGCCGATCCGCGCATCCCCTTGCTCCGCAAGCTCGGGCTGCCGGCCGTGCTGGTCGCCGATCCGGAGCTGGCCGACGGGATGCCGTGTGTCTGGACCGACGGTACGGCGGCGATGAACGCGGCGCTCGACCATGTCGCGTCGCTCGGTCACCGCGTGGTCGCCCGCGTCGCCGGACCACCGCAGTACGGCGATGTCTGGATCCGCGACCGTGCGTACGCGACGGCGGGCCGGCGGCTCGGCCTCGACGTCCGGGTCGTGCACACCGATTTCTCCGCCGACGAGGGTGCCGCGGCGACGCGCGACCTGCTGGCCGCCGCGAACCGGCCGACCGCGATCATCTACGACAACGACCTGATGGCGGTGGCCGGTCTGGCCGTCGTGCACGGTCTGGGGTCGCGCTCACCCGACGACGTCACCCTGGTCGCCTGGGACGACTCGACCCTGTGCCGGATCACGCACCCGACGTTGACGGCGATGAGCCACAACATCATCGGATATGGCGCCGAGGTGACCAACCGGCTGCTCGACCTGCTCAACGGGGCCCGCCCACAGGCGCACCTCTACTCCACACCCTTGCTGATCGTCCGCGACAGCTCCGGCCCACCGCCGGTCTAGCCGGCCGTCACCGTCACCGGTACGCCGTTGACCGCGGCGGTGCCGGCCACGGTGTCGGTGAGCCCGGCGTCCGTGACGTCGTTCGCGCTCGCTCCCGCGACCTGACTCGCAACCGTGAGCCGGACACCCGGCCGGCCGTGCCCGAAGCCGTGCGGCAAGCTGACCACACCCGGCATGATGTCGTTGCTCGCAGCAACCTCCACGGAGACCGACCCGGCCGCCGACGCCACCGTGACCAGCTGGCCGTCCTTCAGATCGCGCTCGGCCAGATCCGCCGGGTTCATCAGCAACTGGTGCCGCGGCCGCCCCTTCACCAACCGGGCCGAGTTGTGCATCCACGAGTTGTTGTTGCGCAGATGCCGCCGTCCGATCAGCAACAGCCCGCCGTCGTCGAGAGCGACCAGCGACTCGAGCCGCGGCAGGTCGTCCAGGATCATCGACTGGGCCAGGTCGATCCGCTTGCTCTTGCCCCGGAGTGCTCCGGGCAGCGCCGGCTGGAGCGGGCCGAGGTCGACTCCACCCGGCGACTTCCGCAGCTTCCGCAGCGACAACCGGTACGGCCCGATCCGCAGTCCGAGGTCGACGATCCGTCGCGGCGACATCCGCAGTCGCGCCATCACCTCCACCTTCCGCCGGCTCCACGGCGTACGGCGTACCAAGGCCAGGCCGAGGTCGCGGAAGATCTCCCAGTCGTGCCGGGCCTCGGGCGGCTTGGGCAGTACGGCGTCGTTCCAGCGAGCCGTGTTGCGGACCGCGAGCTGGTGGAAGATCACGTCGTAGTGGTCGCGCTCCAGCGGCGGCGCGGGCGGCAGGATCACGTCCGCGTGCCGGGTGGTCTCGTTGATGTAGGGGTCGACCGCGACCATGAAGTCGAGCGTGTCCAGGGCCTCGTCCAGGCGCCGGCCGCTCGGGGTGGACAGCACCGGATTGCCGGCGACCGTCACCATCGCCCGGATCCTGCCGTCGCCCGGCGTCAGCATCTCCTCGGCCATCGTCGACACCGGCAGCTCGCCGCCGAACTCGGGCAGCCCGCGGACCCGGCTCTTCCACAGCCCCACGTGACCGCGGCCCAGGCCGAGCAGCGCGTTCACCGCAGGCCGCGGGAACATCGTCCCGCCCGGCCGGTCGAGGTTGCCGGTGATGATGTTGAGCACCTGGATCGCCCACTGGCAGATCGCGCCGAACTGTTGCGTCGACACCCCGACCCGCCCGTAGCAGGCGGCCCGGTCCGCGGTCGCGAACTCGGTCGCGATCCGCCGGATCACGTCCGCGTCGATCCCGGTGATGGCGGCTGCCCGCTCCGGGGTCCACGGCACGACCGCTGCCTTGACCGCCGCGAACCCGTCGACGTATGACGCCGGCCGCGCGTGACCGTCGGCGATGACCTGGTGAATGAGCGCGAGCAGGAACGCCGCGTCGGTGCCTGGCCGGACGAAGTGGTGCTCGTCGGCAACCGCGGCTGTCTCGGTCCGGCGCGGGTCGATCACCACGACCCTGCCGCCGCGCTGACGCAGGTCCTTGAGCCGTCGGCCGAAGCCGGGCGCGGTCATCATGCTGCCGTTCGACGCGAGCGGGTTGGCGCCGAGCATCAGCAGGTACGACGTCCGGTCGATGTCCGGCACCGCGACCATCAGCTGGTGTCCGTACAGCAGGTACGACGCGAGCATGTGCGGAAGCTGATCGATCGATGTGGCACTGAACCGGTTCCGGGTCCGGAGCTGCCGGATCATCGTCGGCAGGTGAGTCAGCGCGCCCAGGCTGTGCACGTTCGGGTTGCCGAGGTAGACACCGACCGAGTTCCGGCCGTGCTCGCGCTGGATCTCGGTCAGCTTCTCGACGACCAGCTCGTACGCCGCGTCCCAGCCGATCTCCTGCCAGCCGTCGGCAGTACGTCGTACTGGCGTGGTCAGCCGATCCGGGTCCTCCTGGAGATCGGGGAGCGCGACGGCCTTCGGGCAGATGTGACCGCGGGAGAGCGGGTCGGATTCGTCGCCCCGGATGTCGGTGACCCGGCCGTCGTCGACCGTCACGAGCACGCCGCAGATCGCTTCACACAGGTTGCAGGAGGTCCGCCGTACTGTGGTCGCCATCCAGCCAAACTACCCCTGGGTAGCCTGTCCGGTCATCACTCGAAGCGCGCCTCGTCCAGGCGGCCGAGGATCGCGTCGACGGTCTCGCCGGCGGACAGATCGGAGTTGTCCAGCCACAACCCGCGCCGCGGACTGAACGCGTGCAGCTCGTAGTCGAGCTCGTCGACCAGGTGATAAGCCCCGCCGAGCCGGCTGGAGATCACCTCGGGTCGCGGCGTGAGAACGACGAGATAGCGCGGCCGGGTCTGGATCCCGTCCAGGAACTCGCGCAGCAGTTCACCGATCACCACGTCCTGCAGGACCACGGTGAAACCGGCCTGCGCGTACCCGTCGGCGGCCTGGCAGGCGAGCCGGTACCGGAGCTGGAGTTGCCGCTGGGCCTCGGCCATGTCGTCGGCCATCGAGGCCTGCCCGCTGACGATCATCCGGCGGAATACGTCACCCCGGAGATGGACGCCGTACTGGAATCTCTCGGCCAGTAATTGGGAAACCGTCGACTTCCCGGCCGCCATGATCCCACTGACGACGATCACCCCCTCGGACTCCATGCGGTGATCGTGCCACGCGGCGCAAGGTTTTAGTCCGGTCTCGCCGAATCTTGTCTGTGTTCGGACAGAAAAGCTTCGTGTGCAAGGGGTTTCAGGCAAGCAGTGTCTCGAGGTGGTGCCGGAGGAGCTGCCGGATCCGGGCCGGTGTGGTCCGGCCGGGCTGGATGGCCGAGTGCAGGGCCAGACCGTCGATCAGGGCGTGCAGAAGCTCGGCCTCGCGGCGCAGATCCAGACCCTCCCGGAGACTGCCGGCCTCGGACAGGGATCGGAGCAGCGACTCGCAGAGTCGGCGCAAGCCGTCGTGCACCGCGTCGACGTGTCCGTGCAAGGCGCCGGCCCCGGACTCGGCCTGGGCCTGGGCCATGAACGCCAGCCAGACGTCGAACTCGGCCCGCCGCTCGGCGTCGAGGGGAAGGGCCTCCTCCAGGTAGCGCAGCGCGATCGTCAGAGCGCTTCCTTTGACGTCCAGTGCGCTGATCCGCTGGTCGACCCGGCGCGCCACCAGGTCCATCGCGAAGCTGAGCAGACCCTCCTGGTCGGGGAAGTAGTAGCGGACGGCACCGGGTGACCAGCCGGCCTCGGCGGCGACGGTCCGGACCGAGGCGGCGCGGACGCCGTCGCGGCGGACCACCCGCCAGAGGGCCTGAGCGATCTCCTCGCGGCGGACGTCGTGGTCGACGATCTTCGGCATGTGCCCTTTTTAGCACAGTCGTGTTACATTCGTTCACAACACAGTCGTACTAATAAACGTCTCGGGAGGGTGAACCACTGTGCTGCTCGCTGTGATCGCCGCGTGTGAGGTCGGGTTCTGGGTCCTGCTCGCCGCCGGCCTCGCGGCGCGCTATCTGCTCCGGCTGCCGAAGGCCGGCCTGGTCCTGCTGGCGGCGGTGCCGCTGGTCGACATGGTCCTGCTGGTTGCCAGCGTGATCGACATCCATCGCGGCGGCGAGCCGTCGTTCAAGCACTCGCTGGCCGCGATCTTCATCGGCGTCAGCGTCGGCTTCGGCCACCAGACGCTCCAGTGGGCGGACAAGTGGGCCGCGCACTACCTGGGTGGCGCGCCGCGGCCGGTCAAGCCGCCGAGGCGCGGGCCTGAGCGGGCCCGCCGCGAGCGCGCCGGCTGGTATCGCCACCTGCTCGCGTATGTCGTAGCCGTCGGCATCATGATCGCCCTCGGCCTGCTCTCCGGGCAGGGGTACGACGCTGCCCTCGCCCCGGCGTGGACGTGGACCATCGTGCTCGTGATCGATGCCATCGTCTCGTTCAGCTACAGCTTCCAGGGCGCCGACGCGTCCGCCGGCCAGGAGCAGGCGCCGCGCGAGAAGCAGTCCGTCTGAGATCCCCGGCTCCGCCGTCCGGCCGTCGTAGATTGCGGGCATGACGACGACCGGGCGGGTCTGGGCCGGGGGCACCGCATTCGCCGTGGCGGCCGGCATCGTGGTGCAGCTGTTCGTGACGGCGAACGGGACCGAGGGGTTCTTCCGGGACAATCCGGAGCGGGTGTTCAACGTGTTCGCGTACTTCACGATCCAGTCGAACCTGCTGCTGGGGGCAACGGTTCTGCTACTGGCGCTGCAGCCGGACCGGCCGCAGGGGACCTTGTTCAAGACGTTGCGGCTGAATGGTGTGCTGTGCATCGCCGTGACCGGGATCGTCTACCACTTGGTGCTGGCCGGGCAGGACGATCTGTCCGGGTGGGCATCGGTGGCGAACCTGCTGCTGCACACGGCGACGCCGATCCTCGGCGTCCTCGGATGGCTGCTGTTCGGCCCGCGCGGCGTGGTGGATCAGCGGATCGTGGGGTGGTCGATCGTGTACCCCCTGCTGTGGCTGGTCTTCACACTGGTCCGCGGTGAGTTCGTCGGTTTCTACCCGTATCCGTTCGTGGACGTCGGCGAGCACGGGTACGCCCGGGTGCTGCTGAACTGTCTGCTGGTCGCGGTACTCTTCCTGGCTCTGGCGGCCGGAGCATCCTTCCTGGATCGCCGCCTGCACCGGAAGACAACCGTCGAAAGGTAGACCCGTGCTGGTGACCTCGCGCTCGTACGCCGAGTACGAAGCGATGTTCGACCTGAGAGAACTCCCTGACTCCGTGCTCGACTGCTGTGCGGGCGGTGCGAGCTTCACCGCGGAGGCCGCCGCGCGTGGCGTCGACGCGATCGCGGCCGATCCGGCGTACGAGCTGGAGCCGTCGGAGCTCGTCGACACCGTTCGGCGCAGCCTGCCCGCGACCGCGGGGATCGTGGATGAGCACCACGGGAGCTTCGTCTGGCACTGGTACGGATCGCCGGAGCGGAAGGACCAGTACAGGATCGAGGCGGCCGACCGGTTCCTGCAGGACGTGTCGGTGGCGCCCGAGCGCTACATCGCGGCCGGGCTGCCGGAGCTTCCGTTCGGCGACCGGCGGTTCGACCTGGTGCTGTGCTCGCACCTGCTGTTCACGTGGGCGGACAAGTACGACCGCGACTGGCACCTGGCGGCTCTGCGTGAACTGATCCGGGTGAGCAACGGCGAAGTGCGCATCTTCCCGCTCGTGCTGCAGGGCGACGGCGAGCCGGTGCCGTTCCTGCCGGAGATCCTGGACGAGCTGGGCGGCATCACCTGGGAGACCCGCAAGGTGCCGTACGAGTTCCAGGTCGGTGCCAACGAGATGCTGGTCATCACCCGGACCTGACAGGGCATCTGAGAACCCTCTGACCAACTGGCGTCTGGTGCTCCCCACCCGTCGCGATCACGGATGAGTTGCGCACTAACCCGCCACGATGGGTGGGGAGCGCCAGACGCCAGGGACGCGGAGGACCCGGCCAGGCGGTGGGAGGACGGTCCACCACCGCCCGGCCGGATGGAGCGGCGTGTGGAGCCAGGTCAGCGGAGGAAGCGGCCGCAGACCGGCCACGGGGACGCGCCGCGCTGGGCGTACAGCTTCTTCGCGCGCATCAACTGCTCGGCCGCCGATGCCTTGGCCGGGCTGCCGGAGCCGCCGACGCTGCGCCACGTCTGCCGGTCGAACTGGAACAGCCCGTAGTACCCGGCCGGGTTGACGGCCCGCGGGTTCCCACTGGATTCGCAGTTGGCGACCTTCGCCCAGGCGCCGCTGAGGTTCGCGCGGCCGCTGGTCGACCGACGGTCCTCGGAGCGGCTGGACTTCACCTTGCGCTCGGTCTTGCGGACCTTCCTGGTCTCGACCTTCTTGGTCGTCACCCGCTTCGGAGCGGCGGCCTTCGTCACGCCGTCCAGCGTCAGGGTCTGCCCGATCAGGATCAGATCGGGGTCCTTCAGGTTGTTGATCCTGGCCAGCTGATGCCAGTCGGCGCCGTTGGCCTGCGCGATCTCGGAGAGGGTGTCGCCGGGCTTGACCGTGTAGTCGGTCGCAAACGCCGCACCGGCGCCGGCGGCGGTGATGCCGGCCCCGAGACCGGCGATCGTGAGGGTCCGTGCCACCCGGCGGGTACTTCGCCGGGGGCGCGCATGTCGAGCTTTGGACATCGGAATTGCGCTCCTCGTGAGCTTGGGCATGGTGGAACTCACCAGACCCCCCGTGCAGGGGAGGGGGCACTCGGTCAGGTCACAGGACAGCGACCGAATGATCACGCCACGGTAACGACGCAACGCCTGTCATCCTGTGCGACCTCGGCGCGGAGCGCAAGACCATCCGGGGAATCTGCCCCGGTTTTTTCTGGCCTTTGAGGTAGTGAAAGTCCAACAACAGAACGGTTTCCGGCCCGACCCGCCGAGGTTTTAGGGTCGCTGGAAAGGGGTATCCGAGGCTCGGAACCGACCGGTTTCTAGCGCCGGAAACAGCGTTCCGGGACCAGCTCGACGGTCAGCTTCCGGACCACATCCTGGACGTCGTCCGGCCAGGAATCCCACACCTGTCCGGCCCACATGATGAGCATCGACTCCACCTCCTCGACCCCACCTGCGGTCAGGACGTCGTACGCCGTGAGCCGGCCGACCGTCGCGGGTGGGGTGAGCACCGGCCAGTCGTCGTACGAGTTGGCCATGATGCCGTGCGCCGTGCGGACGTCGAGGTTGCCCGAACCGCGCTCGAGGTACATGTAAAGCCCGTTGAGCGCGAACACCGGCCCGATCGGCGGAGCCCCGGGGAGGACGTGCTGGCCGCCGTACGCGTCGATCCGCAGTTGGTGCAGGTGGCCGAGCCTGGCCTGGTGCTCGATCTCGAAGCCGAGCAGCTGACCGGACACCTCCAGGCATTCGGGGGATGCGTTGTTCTTCGCCTCGCCCGGCCAGTCCGAGCGCGGGAGATCGGCGCCGCAGCCCGGGCAGCGGCGGGATTCGTGCGTGTCATCCGGCGGGTTCACTCGTTGATCGAAGCACGGGCCCCGCCGTCCGGCAGCTGGATTTCGCCGCCGCGGTGGTGGACCGGCGGATGAGGCGACGGAAGGGTATGGGGGCAAGCGGTGATCCGAGTGGCTCTCGGCCATCGCGGCACGTTGGTGCGTGGTGCACTGGCCGCGGTGCTGGCAAGGGAGAACGATCTGGACGTGGTGGCCGAGCTGGATCGCTCGGAGGACGTCCTACAGGTGGCTGGGCGACGGCCGCACGTCGTACTGCTCGACCCACAGCTGCCCGGGCGGATCCGGATCGAGGAGCTGTGCCGGAAGCTGGCAGGCCGCGGTGTGCTGGTGCTGATCGAGCACGAGGCCGTCGCCGCGACCAGCATCGCGCTGGTGAAGCAGGCGCCGCGGATCGGGCTGATCGCGACGGATGTCACCCCTGACCAGTTGGTGCAGGCGGTCCGGGACGTCGCGAAGGGGCTACCGGTCGTCGACGTGCGGCTCGCGGTCGCGGCGTTGAAGGCCGGCGACAACCCGTTGACCGATCGCGAGTGCGAGGTGCTGCGCCAGGTCACCACGGGTGCGACGGCGCAAGAAGTTGCCCGGACCCTCAGTCTGAGCGCCGGCACCGTGCGGAACTACCTGTCCCGCATCCTGGCGAAGACCGGCTCGCGCAGCCGGATCGAGGCGATCCGCAAGGCTCAGGACGCCGGCTGGATCTGACTCCGGTTCTGGGTCGTGGCCGGTGCCCAGCTGCCGTGAAGGTCGCGGTACATGCGGGACTTGCGCATCAGGCTGACGTGCGTGCCCAGGGTTGCCTGGTTGCCGTCGAGGACCAGGATGCGGCGGGCGCGGAGCGCCGAGCTGATGCGGTGCGCGATGACGATGAGCGTGCCCTCGCGTTTGGCGAACGCCTCCTCGGCGACGCGCTCGGCTTCCGGATCCAGGAAGCACGTCGCCTCGTCGAGTACGACGAGCGGCGCGGGGGACAGGTACGCGCGGACCAGTGCGATCAACTGCCGTTCGCCTGCGGACAGCTCGCCCGGTCTGACGTCGGCGGTGAGTCCACCGATCCGCTCGATCAGCGCGGCCGCACCGATCGCATCGACCGCGTCCGCCACCTGCGGTGTTGTTGCGTTCGGCAACAGATAGGTCAGGTTGTCCAGCACGGTCCCATTGAAGACGTAGGCCTCCTGCGGGATCAGCACCCGCGTGGCCGGCGTCACCCTGGCCGGTCGTACGCCGCCCAGGAGCACCTGCCCGCTCGTGGGTGTCAGCATCCCGCACACCAGCCCGGCCAGCGTGGACTTCCCGATCCCGCTCGGTCCGACGACCGCCAGATGCTCACCTTCGGGAATGGTCAGGTCGAGCTTGTCCAGCACAGGCTCGGCGTTCGGGCCGTAGGCGAAGCTCAGCCCGCGCAGGCGGACGTCGAAACCGGTGGGGCTGTCTGCGCGACGGGGCTGCCCTACCGCGGGGGAGGTGTCCAGGATCCGGCCGAGGGTGATGACGTACCGCAGACCGCTGTCGCCCAGCGCGCCCATCACTGTGTTGAGCGCCGGCTGCAACCCGATCAGCACGTAGGTCAGGCCGCCGAGCAAGGTGCCCGTGCTCACGCCACGTCCGACCAGCCAGGGTCCGGTGGCGAGCAAGATCAGCAGCGGTAGCCACCCACCGACCGCGAAGCACAGCGTCCGGAGCGCCGCGACCTTGGCGAGTGCACGCTCGGCCGCGGCATGCGCCTCGATCGGTTCGCCCACCAAACGTCCGGCGAACTCCTCGGTCCCGGCCGCCGCGACGTCCCGCACCCCGCCGAACACCATCCCGGCCGACGCTGCGAGATCCTCATCCGCCTGCAACGACGCCCGAACTCGATCCGCTGCCATCCCCAACACAGCCAACGACAACGCGAAGCCGAGCAGGAACGGCGGTACGACGAACGCCGCCACCAACGGCGCCAGCGACAAGAGGCCGGTCAGCACGCCGAACAACGTGACGGCGAAACTGCGGATGACCAGGACCAACCCGGCGAACGTGTCCCGAACGATCTCGACCTGCCGGTTCAACCGCGCCACGGCACTGTCGTCCCCGGTCTGCAGTGCGCCGGCGACAACGCGTCGTACCAGGTCGTCCCTGACGGGCTCGACCAGATCCCCGAGGCGGCCGTACACCTGGCGTGCGCCGGTCGCCCCCAGACAAGCCGTCGCGACCAGTCCGCCGAGCCAGGCGATGCCCTGCCAGACGTGGCCGGCGAGGAAGTTGTCGGTCGCGTGGGCGACCGCGATGCCGTAGATCGCGGTCGGCAGGATCTCCGGAATCGACCAGGCGATCAGCCTGGTCGTATCCCGCCTCCGCAGCGCCGCGGCGCCGTAGCTCAGTTCGCGCTTCATCCGAAGACTTCGCGGTAGGACGTGTGCTGCCACAGGTCGGCGTGTGGGCCGATGGCGCGGACGCGACCGTGGTCGAGCCAGACGACAAGGTCGGCACGGGCCGCCGTGCCTGGGCGGTGGGTGACGATGAGGCGGGTCCGGTGGTGGCGGTCCTCGGTGAGGGTCCGGCTGATCTGCCGCTCGGTGGCCGTGTCCAGGCTGGAGGTCGCGTCGTCGAGTACCAGCAGACGGTCCGCCGACCAGGCTCGGGCGAGGCCGAGCCGTTGCCGCTCACCACCGGACATCGGTGCCTTGCGCAACGACGTGAAGTACCCGTCGGGCAGCCGGCTGACGAAGTCGTGCGCGTGGGTGGCTCGGGCCGCGGCCAGCGTGCGGACCGGGCTGATCGTCTCGGGCGCGATCGCGTCGCCGATGGTCCGGCCGACCAGTTGCGGACGTTCGAAGGCGCAACCGACCGCGCTGCGCAGAGCCTGCCGGCTGACGGCCCGCAGCGGTACGCCGTCCAGCGACACCTGGCCGGTCGACGGGTCGCGCAGCCTCGCGGCGACCGCGGCCAGCACCGACTTGCCGGCGCCGCTCGGACCGACCACGGCGACGGTCGCACCGCCGGGAAGGTCGAGATTCACGTTGTCCAGCAGGACATTGCCGCCCGCGATCACGCTGACGCCGTGGAACGTCAGGCGGCCGGTTCCCTTCGGCAGTGCGAGCGTGCCGTGCGCGACCGACTCGATCGCGAGCACCTCGCCGGCCCGATGCACACCGGCCTTGGCGCGGGCGATCTCCCCGATCACACCGGTCAGGTTGCCGAGGCCGGCGCCGAGTACGGCGTACTGGGACGCGGCGAACAGTTCGCCCGCGGTGATCCGGCCGGACGCGAGCTGGAGCCCACCCACGGCCAGTACGGCGACGAGTACGAGCGGACCCACGATCGCGGCTTGTGCGCCGGAGCGGGCCAGGATGCGCCAAGTGACGACGCCGTGCTTGTGCAACTCGGGCAGGAGACCGAGGATGCGGCGTTCCTCGCGGGCCGTCGTACCGGCGGCGGCGATCGTGCGGATGCCGGTGAGCGACTCGGACAGCAGTGCGGCGATCCGGCCCTGGGCCTCCTGGTAGGCGAGGCTGACGTCGGCGGTGCGCTTCGCAAACGTCCACAGGACGAGGACCACGAGCAGTACGCCGCCAAAGAACGCCGCGGCGAGCCACGGGTCGATCACTGCGAGCAGGACCAGACTGCCCACAGGCGGAGCGATCGCGGCGATCGCGGTCACCGTGGCCGGGCCGGCTTGGGCGGCGTCGGTGGCGTTGGCGGAGACGCGGGTGACGAGGTCGCCGGTGTCGAACCTGCGGGTTCCCTCCGGGCCGCCGTGCACGATCTGTCTGACCAGGCGATGCCGCAACCAGGCGGTCGTCTCGGCGACACAGGCTGCGCCGACGAAGGCGTCGACGATGCTGGCGGCGATGCCGAGGCCGATCACTCCGGCGGCCGCGATCAGCCAACGGGTGTAGCCGTCTCCCGCCACGATCGAGTCGACCGAACGGCCGAGGATCGTCGGCAGGGCAAGGGTGACGCCGCTGCCGATCAGTGCGTTGAGACCGATCACCGGCAGCCAGCCACGGCTGTGCTTGGCGACCTCTCCGAAGGTGATCATGACGCCAGGCCGGTCTGGCCGGCGACGAACGCCAGCATGTCAGCGGCCAGGCTGATGCCTCCGGTCGCGTGGCCCGCGTCGGCTTCGAGGCGCAGCAACACCGGACGCTCGCCCGCGGTCGCGTGCTGGAGGGCCGCACACATCTTCCTCGCGTGCAAGGGATCCACGCGTGTGTCGTTCCCGAAGGCCGTCAGGAGAACGGCCGGGTACTTCAGGCCTTCGGCGACGCGATGGTACGGCGAATAGGACAGCAAGTTCCTGAACTGGCCGGGATCCGACGCGGACCCGAACTCTGGCACCCAGCGCTCGCCGAGACCCGACAACTCGTACCTCGCCATGTCCGTCAGCGGTGCCGAGCAGACGGCGGCCGCGAACAGCTCCGGGCGCTGGGTGAGCGCAGCGGCGACGAGCAGGCCGCCGTTGGACTCGCCACACGCTGCGAGCTGATCGGCGGTGGTCCAACCGGTCGCGATCAGGTGCTCGGCGGCCGCGATGAAGTCGTCGAAGACCTGCTGCTTCTGCTCCAGGATCCCGGCCCAGTGGGATGCTTCGCCGCGCTCGCCGCCGCCGCGGACGGTAGCGGTCACGAAGACACCGCCCGCCTCGACCCAGGCGAGCGTGAACGCGGAGTACGTCGGGGTGAGCGATCGGCCGAAACCGCCGTACCCGTAGAGGATCGTGGGTCGCGGTCCGTTGATCCCGGGCTTGGCGATCGCGAGGAGCGAGAGCTCGGTGCCGTCGGGCGAGGTGTAGGTGAGGCGGTGCGACTCGGCGTCCGCGACCACGCCAGGTGCGTGCGACCAGAGCGTCGTACCGCCGGTCGTGGCGTCGTAGCAGTAGACGGCCGACGGGGTGACGCTGTCGGTGTAGGCGAACCAGGCTTGGGTGCCGCCGTCCGGTCGCGTGGTCAGGGAGCCTACGGACCCTGGGAGTTCGACGGAGCCGATGCGCGTGCCTGTTGCGCGGTCGTGGATCGTGATCCGGTCGGTGTGGCTGACGAGGATGTGGTCATCGAGGATCGCGAGACCGGTCAGTGGTGCGCAGGGATCGATGAAGTCGTCCCAGCTCGAGGGGTCCTTGGGGTCGCCGATGCAGATGCGGCCGGTCGGCGCGGTGCGGGTGGTGACGACGTACAGACGACCGTCGGGACCCACCGTCATGACCGTGAGGGCGTCGATGTCCTGCTGCACGGGGGTGGGTGGTTCGTCCGTGGCAAGGTCGGCGAGCCAGAGGTCGTTCGCGGTCCCGCGGGAGGCGGAGATCGTCAGCCAGCGACCGTCATGGCTGAGCTCGAGCCCGTACGACGCTTCGGTCGCGAGGATCGTGGTGTCGTCGGGGTCGTTCAGGTGGTGATGGCGTACCTGGCGGAAACGCACGTAGTAGAAGGACTTTCCGTCCGGGAGCCACGCAATCGGGGAGTACCGGCAACCGTCGATCGGGCCGTCCACGAGCTGACCGGTGGTCACGTCGAGGACGTACAGGACGGACTGCTCGGTGCCGCCTTGTGAGACCTGGAAGGCGAGGAGGTTGCCATCCGACGACGGCTGCCAGCCGTCCAGAGTGGTGCGCCCGCTGGGGTCGAGCTGCAGCGGATCGAGGAGGACGCGCTCGTCGACGTACAGGATCGGGTGCTGTCGGCCCGGATCGCGGCGGAGTGTGAAGCAGCGGTCGCCGCGCCAGCTGGGAACGGAGACCGTGCCGACGTTCGAGAGGGCCTTCACTCTGGTGCGGAACCGGAACCGGTTCGTCAGCGTGGCGGCATGATTCAGCCACAGCTGGTCCTGCTCCGCCTGCCACCGCTGGGTCTCGCCGGACTCGGAGTCCTCGAGCCAGCGGTACGGATCCGCGACGGAACAGCCGTGCACCTGCTCCACGAGCGGAGTCCGCTCGGCGCATGGATAGGACTGCACGGAAGTACCCAACACTCCACTCCTTCCGTCCGGCACAACACCAGCCGCCCGGCGACCGAGGCGAGTCGGTCACCGGTGATCGGGTCGGGCCGTGCCCTGCGGCACGGCCGAAGGCAGTTCGGCCCTGGGTGAGGTATGCCGCCCACCCAGGGCCTCAGAACCACCGATCAGTGGCAGAGCAGAAGGCTCAGGTTGCTCGGGGTCTGCGAAGCGCAGCCCAGCACGGTCAGCGTGGAGCCGCCGTGGTGGTGGCCGCCGTGGCCGTAGCCCGGGGTCTCCAGACCCTGAAGGTCGAGAAGTGCCATGTTTTACACCTCCTTCGGTGCAGATCGTCGGGATGGAGACTCGGACCACTGGGGAGGTCCGAGGAACGGGAGGGACGCCGGCGCGTCGTGCAGCGCCGTTCCCAGGGCCAGCAGTACGCCGGCCGACCCGGTCGCCAGGTCCATCGACAGACGGAGCAACTGGTTGCCGGGGTACGCGAGACCGCCTTGGTACGGCATCGCGTGCCAGCCGAGCCCGTACACCAGGTCGTCGACCGTCGCCTGCTCCTCGCCGAGTGAGGCGGCTGTGAGCAGCAGACCGGCGCGACCCATGAACAGACCGGGCTGGACGTAGTAGGAGCAATGCGTCACCCGCTGGAGCTCAGCGAGCGTCGCCGCGAGCTCCGCGGAGGGACGGTGGCGCAGATACCGCTCGAGGACGAGGGCAACGCCGGCCGAACCTTCTTCGAGGTACGGCAGGGTCCGCCAACCCTGGTCCACCTGCCGCATCCCATCCGGGGTGAGGGTGGTACGTCGGAGGTCCTGCCTGATGGCGATCTCGGCCAGGTCGAGCAGCCCGGTGTCGCCCAGCTGCTCGAACGCTTCCAGGAACAAGAGCGCCGGACCGGACGATCCGTGCATCAAACCGGCCCGCGTCTGCTGTCCGCCGCTGACCTCGGGTACGTCGGTGACGTCGCCGAGCCGGTCAGCGACGAGGTCGAGCACGCGGACCGCCTTCGCCCGAAGGGCCGGCTCGGTGTCGAAGTGCAGGAGACTGAGCCCGATGCCGGCCAGACCGGAGTGCAACCCGAGCTCGCGGGAGCTCCAGTCGTCGGCGAGCGTGCGCTCGACCAGATCCAGTGCGTCCTGGCGGTACCCGAGCTCGTCGAGGACGTGCGCGACACCGTGCAGACCGTCGTACAAGCCGGGACCGGTCTCCGTGTCCACGGCCCGCTTGCGCAGCCAGTCGTCGTACTCCGGGAAGCGGCCGGCGCCGGTCGTGGCGAGTGCGTACAGGACGCCCGCGGCGCCGGTGGCGAGGTCGATGCCGCCGCCGTCGCGGAACTGCGCGATGTCGCCGGGGAACAGCCGGTCGGTGCGTTCGGGGGTCGCGCTCGCGACGATGGATCGGGTCAGTGCCTCGCGGACCTCGGGCCACTCGGCCTCGCCGGGGAGGGCCAGGTCGACCATCTCGGGATCGTGCGTGGCCTTCGGTCCGACAATGATGCGGACGGCTTCCTCAATGGTTGCCTTGGGCACCGGAAACGTCTCGGTGATCATGTCGGCGAGCTGGAATGCCTTGCCGGGATGGAGATTCAGCAGGATCGTTGCCTGCGGCGCGTAGACGCCGAGCGCGATACAGGCCAGCGCGTAGCGGTCGACGTCGACGCCCTGGCGATCGCCGGGAGCTGCGTAGCCAGGATGCGCGAGCGTCGAGCGGGCCTTGTCCTCGGCGCGAGTCGCGACCTCGAAGTCGATCAGCGTGAGCCGGCCGTTGGCGTCGAGCAGGACGTTGTCCGGGTGCAGGTCGCAGAACACGACTCCGCGCTCATGCAGCTGACCGACCGCTTCTGCGACCCTGCCGACCAAATGTGCGGCCCACTCGGCGTACTCCGCCTTGTCCGCCTCGGACGCATCCGGGTGCGTCAGCGGATACCGCCGTACCAGCTCTCGTTGCAGTGACACCGAGTCGATGTGCTCCTGCACGAGGAAGTGATGCTCACCGAGCTGGAGGTAGTCGTGCAGCTTCGGTACGACGTCCAGGCCGTCGAGCTGCTCGAGGATGTCCTTCTCGTGGGCGATCCGCGCGACCGCATCTCGGCCGGCCATGTCCAGACCGGCGTACGGACGGCCTTCCTTGAGAACAACGCGGTCACCGGTCTCGTTGTGGTGGCCGAGGTACACGCCGCCGCCGTTGGAGAACTGGATGACGCCGTCGATCGTGTACGCGAGGTCGTTGGTGGTGACGGCGTTGCGCGCGTCGAGCTGCGGCTGCAGGAAGTCCGGCAACGTCACCCACGAGGGCAGCGCGAACGTCGGGCCCCGATGGTCCGGGACTAGCCGGCCCTGGTCGTCCTCGAGCGCCAGCACGCGCTCGCCGGCCGGCGACAGACAGAACCTGATGACGAAGGCGCCGTACCGGACGAACAGCGGACCCTCGCCGTAGCGCAGATCGCTCAGGATATAAGGGCCTTCGACGCCGTGGAGGATCCCGTCGAGCTCCTTGAGAACGAGCTCGAGCTGTGCTTCGTCGATCGGGTAGATCGTCACGAGCTTGCCACTCGATCCGCGCGGAGCGGCCTTCGAGTTGACCATCACGAGGACGGGCTCGTTGCGGAGGAACTTGAACGCGATGCCGCGCGGGACGCAGTACTCCCAGACGGCCTCGAGCGTCCGTTCGACATCCGCGAGCCGGGCCGACACGTGGATCTTCCAGCCCTGCGCGGGAAGCTCCAGCCCGTCCGGCGCGTAGTGCATCCAGGTCTCCCCGGGCACATGCCGCCACCCGTCCGGTACCGCCCTGCCGGACAGGGCGAAGTCCGGGTGCTGGGCACCACGGTTGGCCGGCGTCTCGTAGAACGTCCGGTCCGCAAGGCAGTAGAACTCGTAACTCTCGTGCATGACTGTCCGACCCCCTCTCGTGGTGCCCCGCACATCTTGGACACCCGGACAGGGGCTGGCGTAGTGCACGATGTCATCACTCTCGTGTGAAGAATCCACACACTACGAGTGAGTAACTAAACACTCCTCGTTACCATACCGCGCGTTCTGAGCGTGAAATCGGCCGTTACACGATGTCAATTCATCCCGTTGACGTCACAGCCCGTAACTTCTCCGACGGTTCCTCGTGCAGCGCCGAGGGCGGCCTCCAAGTTCGCCGTCATGCAGCGATCGCCAAGATGCCTGGGGCAACAACAGGCTTGATCACGTAGTCGGCCTCCCCGTCGGTCGGATGCACACGATCGACGGGACCCGCCGTTGCTCGGGGAGCGTGCACCTTGCTGCAATGAGTCATGCCGGAATCCACAGCCGACGTCGAGGCAAGCCGCCACGCCTGGTTCGCCGTACGCCGCCACCTCGTCGAGCACCGTTATCGCCTCGGCCTGGACGCATCCGACGAGTTCCCTGCAGCCCGTCATGTTGCAGGCACACCGCTGCTGGCACCAGAAACCTGGCTACCGACGACACCCATCCCGCTGGCGTCCATCACTCTCGAGTTCGATCCCGACGCGACCTTCACCGGCGTCACCGGCCGCGAACCCGCAGCCCGGGTGCAGCTGCCCCGCCGCCATGACGGCACCCACTACGGCTCGTACGCCGAAACCATCGCCGACCTGGCCCCACCAGCCGTCTTCGAGGACCGCCCCACCTACCGCCTCATAGCCGCGGACCTGACTGGCCCCGAGCCCTGCCTCCGCCTGGGTCGAGCCACCTACTTCGACAGCATCAAC
Source organism: Kribbella sp. NPDC050281 (assembly GCF_040655855.1). Lineage (NCBI taxonomy): Bacteria > Bacillati > Actinomycetota > Actinomycetes > Propionibacteriales > Kribbellaceae > Kribbella > Kribbella sp. NPDC050281. The sequence goes on from NZ_JBFAKS010000013.1 coordinate 157,453, forward strand.
ACCGGAGAAGCCTCTGCCCACGAGTTCACCGCCCAACGCCTCGACCCGAGCGCCCCCACCCTGCTGCGCACATCCATCGGCGCTCCCTGGAACCCAGCCAACCGCCCGACCAACATCGCGATCAGCACCCTCACCATCCGCCGCGACGTCGACTCCGGCGAATCCACCTTCTACCTCCACTGGCGAGACCCCGCCAAAGTCGGCCACGCCGGCGGCCTCTACCAGGTAGTCCCCTCCGGCATCTTCCAACCCAGCGCCGACGCCCCCTGGAACGAACAGAACGACTTCTCCCTCTGGCACAACCTCACCAGAGAACTGGCCGAAGAGCTGGCCGCCCACCCCGAAGACTACGGAAGCGCCACCGCCCCCATCCCCTACGCGCACTGGCCTTTCGCCACCCAGCTGACCAACGCACTCCAAGCCGGCACGGCCCGAGCCCACTGCGTAGGCCTAGGCGTAGACCCCCTGACCTTCGCCACCGACCTACTGACAGTCCTGTCCCTCGACTCCACGATCTTCGACACCCTCTTCCCCGACCTCCCCACCACCAACCCCGAAGGCCGCCTCCTGACCCCCCAACCCTTCACCCCCGAGGTAATCAACACCTTCACCCACCAAAACCCAACCCAACCCGCAGGCGCCGCTCTCCTCCAATTGGCGTGGAGCCACGGACTGCACTAACTACGGGTCGGCCGCAGCACAGCTGGGGTTGAGCAGCGATGCGTGCGTCAGTCGTCAGGTCGTTGCGCATGTGCTCGGGCGGCAGTGATTGCGGCGTCGATGTTCCGGTAGATCACGAGTCCTGATCCGTTGTCGGTGTGGTGGAGGACATCGCGGACCTGGCCGATGTCGCGGGCGAAGTAGAGGCGTACGCCGCGGGCAGCGAGTTCGCGGCTGAGTTGATCGAGCATGCCGGCCGCTGTCACGTCGATGAACGGGCTGCTCTCGCCGTCCAGCACGACGGCGACGGGACCGGGTGCGGCAAGGGCACGGATGCTGTCGCGGACGTGATCGGCGTTGGCGAAGAACAGCCCGGATTCCACCCGGATCACGAGGATGCCTTCCTCAGGGCGGACGTCGGGGTGGCGGTCGGCATCCACCCAGAGTCCGGGCCGGTCGGTGTCGCCGACGCGGACCAGTCTGGTCACGTGCGGCCGGCTGGCTCGGTAGAGCAGCAGCGTCATCGACACGGCGATGCCGATCACCAGGCCGGGCAGGGTGTCGAAGACGAGCACGCCGAGCATCGCGGCGATCGCGGCGAGGAAGTCCGCGCGGGCGGCGGGGCCGTAGATGCCGCCGAGCCTTTGGGTCCATACGCGATACAGCCGGCGCAGGGCGGCGATGTCGACCAGCTCGATGACCGCGGCGATCACGATGGCGGCCAGGGTGGCCTCCGGAAGCTCCTCGAACAGGCCGGTCAGGAACAGCAGCGTCACGACCGTGAGTGCGGCAACCGTCAGCCCGCTGATCTGGGAGCGGGCGCCGGCCCCGCCGTTGACGGCGGTCTTGGACAGGCTGCCGTTGACGACCATCCCGGAGGCGACGCCTGCTCCGAGGTTCGCCACACCCAAACCGGCCAGCTCGCGGTTGGCGTCGATGTCGTAGCCGGCCCGGGCGGCGTACGTCTTCGCCGCCGCCAGTCCCTCGGCGAACCCGACCAGCAGCACTCCACCGGCCGGCCCCACCAGGGCGAGGTAGTCGTCCCACGCCAAGCCGGAGGGGAGCCCGAACGTCGGCAGGCCCGACTGGATCGGCCCGACGATCGCCACGCCATGCTGGTCGAGGTCGAACAGGGCGACCGCGGCGATGCCGAGCAGGACCGCCACCAGGGACCCCGGGACGAGCGGTAGCCACCGGCGCAGGCCCAGCACCAGGACGAGGCTGAGAACGCCGATTGCCAGCGTGGTCCCGCTCGTCTGGTCCAGCGAGGTGAGCAGGTGCCAGAGCTTGGCGAAAAAGTCGCCGTCGCTACCCTCGACTCCGAACAACTTCGGGAGTTGTCCAGCCACGATCGTCAGCGCCAACCCGACGATGAACCCCTTCAGCACCGGCTCGGAGATGAACGAGGCGAGGAACCCCAGCCGGGCCAGCCCCGCGACCACACCGATGACCCCGGTCACCAGCGCGAGCGCGGTCGTCAGCGCGGCGTACCGATCGTCGCCGGCGGCGACGAAGGTGCCGACGATGCCGGCCGACAATGCCGCGGTCGCCGACATCGGACCGACCACCAGGTGCCGGGAACTTCCGATGGCCGCGTACAGCACCAGCGCCGGTACCGCCGCGTACAGGCCTACGACCGGCGAGACGCCGGCAATCGTGGCGTAGGCGAGCGACTCGGGAACCAGCACCGCCCACACTGTCAGGCCTGCGACCAGGTCGCGGCGCAGCCATTGTGGCCGGTACCCGGCCAGCGATCCGAACAGCAACCTCACGCGTGTCACCCCGCCTGTCTCGAAGGTCCCACTCCGGTGTCCAGCACCTGCAAGATGCCCGCCCAAGGCTCAGCAGCCGGCGGTCCTGGTCGACGCTTCGTCTGGACTAGTCAGGTGTGACGATCGTGAAGTTCGGGTCGCCGGGGTCGAGAAGCCCGAACAGCCGGTCGAGGACTCCGGCGTCGCCGGCGACGTCGATGCCGGCAGCAGCCAGCGCGACGGGATCTGTCGTTGCCTGGGCGAGGGCGGGCAACGAAGCGCGAGGCAGGGTCAGGGTCACGTCGGCGTCTCCGCGCTGTGGCGCCGAGCTGTAGGTGAGGGCGCCGTTGGACAGGCGGAGCCGGTAGCGCTCGTCGACATCATTGAAGACAACGTCGATGGACAGGGTCTGGTCCCAGGCGCGGGGTCCGTCGAGCTGGATCGCGAAGGCGTCGAACAACATGTCCGGGCTGAGGTTGGAGACCACGTCGGCAGATGCGGCGATGGTCGGGGTGCCGAAGCTGCCGTCGCGTAGCTCGGTGGCACCGGACAGGTAGAAGTTGCGCCAGGTGCCGTTCTCGGAGCCGTAGCCGAGTTGCTCGTAGGTGTCGGCGAGCAACTCGCGGGCGGCGGCGTGATCCGGCTGGGCGAACACGACGTGGTTGACGACCTCCGCGACCCAGCGGAAGTCGCCGTTGTCGAAGTACTGCTGGGCCTTCTCCACGACAGCGTCGGCGCCGCCCATGAACTCGACGTACCGGGTGGCGGCCTCGACGGGTGGGTGCTGCCACAGGTGGGCGGGATTGCCGTCGAACCAGCCCATGTAGCGCTGGTAGATCGCCTTGACGTTGTGGCTCACCGAGCCGTAGTAGCCGTGGGTGTGCCAGGCGTTGTCCAGGACGGGCGGGAGCTGGATCAGCTCGGCGATCTCGGGGCCGGTCAGGCCCTTGTTCAGCATCCGCAGGGTCTGGTCGTGCAGGTAGGCGTAAAGGTCGCGCTGGAGGGTGAGGTAGTGGACGACGTGCTCGTTGCCCCAGGTGGGCCAATGGTGGGAGGCGAAGACAACGTCGACGTCCGCACCGAACAGGTCGAGGGTCTCGGTGAGATAGCGAGCCCAGCCGCGCGGGTCGCGGACCAGCGCGCCGCGCAGGGTGAGGAGGTTGTGGAGGTTGTGGGTGGCGTCCTCGGCTGCGCACAGCGCCCTGTGCTCGGGGAAGTAGATCAGCATCTCCGCGGGCGCCTCGGTGTCGGGTGCCATCTGGAACACCATCCGGACCCCGTCGACGGTCTCCTCGTGCCCGGTCGTGGAGATGAAGTCGGTCGGCGCGATCAGCGTGATCGTTCCGGTCGAGGTCGTCTGCCCGAGCCCGGCGCCGACCTGGCCGCGCGGCCCACGGGCCAGTGCCGCGCCGTACATGTAGCCGGCCCGTCGGCCCATCGCGGTGCCGGCGTAGACATTCTCGGAGACAGCGTGCTCGGTGAACCCCTCCGGAGCGAGGATCCGCACGCGCCCGGCGTCGACGTCCTCCTGGGAGACCACGCCCTTCACGCCACCGAAGTGGTCGACGTGAGAGTGGGTATAGATGACTGCGTGGATGGGTCGGTCGCCCCGGTGCTTGCGGTACAGACCGAGCGCGGCGGCAGCGGTCTGTGCCGACAGCAGCGGGTCGATCACCACGAGACCGGTCTCGCCCTCGACGAACGTGATGTTCGACAGGTCGAAGCCGCGCGCCTGGTAGATGCCCTCGACCACCTCGAAAAGCCCCTGTCGCCCGACCAGCTGCGACTGCCGCCACAGACTCGGGTGCACCGTGTCCGGGGCGTCTCCTTCCAGGAACGCGTACGAGTCGTTGTCCCACACCACCTCGCCGCCCACGGCCCGCACCACACCCGGGCTGAGCTCATCGATCCGACCCCGTGAGGTCGCATCGAAGTCGGCAGTATCGGACATCGGCAGAGTCTCGAGCGCCGCTCGGTGCTGGACGCGGACGGCAGCGCTGGCATCACGAGGAGTCGTCATGCCCCTGAGTCTTATCCGGCTCGGACGCGCTCGACTTCACCCGAGCAGGATGAGTTCGACAGCACCGTCAACGATGCGAGTCGCTGTTGGACGAGCTGGCGCTGGCCCAGTCACCCTCGAGGACGGGAACGTCCTCAACTGTCGCGTTGCGGGTGGGGCCTTTACACCGGGTAGGTGTGGATTTCGGTGGCTTTCAGGGAGGCGTGGAGGGTTTGGCCGGGGGACAGGTGGAGGTCGGCTACTGCGGCGGGGGTGATGTCGGCCAGGAGGGTGGTTGGGCCGGCGGGGGTTGCGGTCAGGCGGACTCGGACTGTGTGGGCGTGTTGCTCTATGCCGGTCACTGTGGCGGGCCAGGTGTTGCGGGGGCTGCCGGACGGGGCCTCGGGGTAGAGGCTGACGGCAGTGGGTGGGAAGGCTACGTGAACCGGGCCGGTCGCAGGCTCGGCGAGGGTCATGGTGCCGCCTTCGGACAGCGTGACGGTGGTGCCGGATGCTGTGCCTCGGTAGAGGTTGAGGCCTACCAGTTGGGCTACGTAGTCGGTGCGAGGGCGGCGGGCTATCTCGGTGGGACGGCCTTCCTGGACCACGCGGCCGTGTTCGACGATCACCAGGCGGTCCGCGAGGACCATGGCGTCGAGGGGGTCGTGGGTGACGAGCAGCGTGTGCCCTGGGAAGCGGTCCAGGTGCTGACCGAGTTCGGCGCGCACGTGGAGCGTCGTACTGGCGTCCAATGCGGCCAGCGGCTCGTCAAGCAGGAGCAGCGAAGGGCTGGTCGCCAGCGCGCGGACCAGAGCGACCCGCTGGGCCTGGCCGCCGGACAGCGAGCGTGGTCGGCTTCGGGCGTACGCCGAGAGGCCTACAGTGTCGAGCCACCGGGTGGCTTCCGCGCGGGCTGCGTGCTTGTCGACACCACGGGCTCTGAGGCCGAAGGCAACGTTCTCCAGGCAGCTCAGGTGGTCGAACAGCAGGTAGTCCTGGAAGACCACGCCGATCGGCCGACGGTCCGGCGTACGGAAGGTGCGAGGAGGCTCGTCCCACACCTCCTCGTCCAGCGCGATCCGGCCGTCGCCCAGCGGCAGCAGTCCGGAGATCGCACGGAGCGCGGTGGTCTTGCCGGCGCCGTTGGGTCCGAGGAGGGCGACGACCTCGCCTGGTTCGACGGCGAGGTCGAGTGAGAGGTCGAACTCGCCGCGCGTCACGCGAATCTCGGCATGCAGCGTCATCGCAGCCCACTGATCCAGCGCTCACGCAGAGACGCCAGTACGACGACAGAAACGATCAGCAGCACCAGACTCAGTACGACGGCCACGTCCGGGTCGGTCTCCAAAGCCAGATAGACGGCCAGCGGCATCGTCGTCGTACGACCGGGAAAGTTGCCGGCAAAGGTGATGGTGGCGCCGAACTCACCCAGAGCACGAGCCCAGCACAGTACGGCGCCCGCCACGACACCTGGTGCGATGGAAGGCAGTGTGACGCGGCGGAACGTCAGCCACCGACCAGCGCCGAGCGTCGCGGCGGCCTCCTCGTAGCGGGGGTCCGCAGCGCGCAGCGCACCCTCCACGGAGATGACCAGGAACGGCATAGCCACAAAGGCTTCAGCCACGATCACTCCGGCCGTGGTGAACGGCAGACTGATGCCGAACCAGGCGTCCAGGTGCTGACCGACCAGCCCACGCCGTCCGAGCACCAGGAGCAGCGCAACACCTCCCACCACCGGCGGCAGGACCAGTGGAACAGTCACCAACGCTCTGATGACGCCGCGGCCGGGTATCGGTGCTTTGGCCAGCAACCACGCCAGCGGGATCCCCAGGACCATGCACACCGCAGTGGCCGCTGTTGCGCAGACCAAAGACAACCTCAGTGCGTCCCAGACATCAGCACTGAACAGACGGCTCGGCAGCGTCGACCACGGCGCCTTGGCGAGCAGACCTACCAGCGGGATGAGCAGGAACGCCAGGCCGAGTAACGCAGGCAGCAAGAGCACGAGGGGCAGACGCCCGATCGTGCTCCTGCTACGACGGCTCACGGTGTGGCGAAGCCAGCTGCGGTGAGGACGGCCTTGCCCTTGTCGGACAGGACATAGTCGACGAACGCCTTGGCGCCGTCAGCGTTCGGGGCCTTGGTCAGCGTGGCGATCGGGTACTTGTTGACGGCCTCGCCGGCTTCGGGGAACTCAATCCCCTCCACCTTGCCCTTCGCCGCCTGTACGTCGGTCTTGTAGACCAGCGCGGCGTCGACCTCACCGAGGCTGACCTTGGTCAGCGCGGCCTTGACGTCCTGCTCCAGGCTGTCCGGCTGCGGGGTGATCCCGGCCGCCTTGAACACCGTTTCCGACGCTGCGCCACACGGCACCTGCGGCGCGCACAGCGCGATCTTCTTGCTCTTGTCCCCGAAGTCCTTCAGTCCGGTGATCTTCCCGGGGTTGCCGGGCGGTACCGCGATCTCCAGCGTGTTCGTCACGAACGTGGTCGGGCTGTTCTTGTCGGTCACCTGGTCCATGTTCTTCGGCGCGGCGGAGGCGAACACGTCGGCGGGCGCACCCTGGTTGATCTGCTGCGCCAGGGCCGAACTGCCGGCGAAGTTGAAGGTGACCTTCACACCCGGATGAGCCGCCTCGAAGTCCTTGCCGATCTGGGTGAACGACTCGGTGAGCGACGCGGCGGCGAACACGTTGACAGTCCCGGACAGGGACGCCGCGGCGCTCGGGCTGTCCGAGGACGGCGAAGCCGCAGGGGTGTCGTCACCGCAGCCGGCCAGGGTGAGCGCGACGGTGGCGGCAAGCGCGGCGAGCACTGCACGACGGAACATCAGGCCTCCGGGATTTCTACGACCACATGGGTCGACTTGATCGAGGCGACCGCAACCACACCTGGCTCGAGTCCGAGCTCGTCGGCGGCCTCACGACTCATCAGGGACACGACGCGGAACGGCCCGGCCTGCATCTCGACCTGGGCCATCACGCCGTCTTTGAGGACACGGGTGACGATCCCCCGCATGCGGTTGCGTGCCGAGGCCGCGGCGGTGACCCCCGGCTCGGGCGACTCCGCCAGGCTCTGGGCAAAGGCGGCGAGCGCGCCACCGTCGACGGCCATCCGACCGCCTTCCTGGACTGACTGCAGCCTGCCCTGATCGATCCAGCGCCGTACCGTGTCGTCGCTGACTCCGAGGAGCGCGGCCGCCTCACTGATCCGCAAGTTCGGCACGGTCGACAGCATACTGCCGCAGATGCGCATTGTGACGAGAGTTGTCCACAGTCACACGATGGTGACGGAATGTACGGGCGAATCCGCATAGGTTAAGAGCATGAGCACAACGGGGTTGTGGGATTATCTGGACGGGCCGCACAAGGCGGCGCGGGACGTCGTGCGCGCTGGGCTGAGCGCGAACGCGGAGCTGCTCGACATGTCGGTGCGCCTGCCACCGGACGAGTACCGCGACAAAGTGCTCGACGTGTTGCTGGATGTCACGGCCGAGGGTCATCCGGCACGCGGTTTCCCGAAGGAGTACGGCGGTGCGGGCGATCTCGGCGGATTCATCGCCGGGTTCGAGACACTCGCCTTCGGGGACCTCTCGTTGATGGTGAAGGCGGGGGTGCAGTTCGGCCTGTTCGCCGGCGCGATTCTGCACCTGGGCACCGAGCGTCACCACGAGCGCTACCTGGCGGATGCGCTCAGCGGCCGGCTGCTCGGCTGCTTCGCGATGACCGAGACTGGCCATGGTTCGAACGTGCAGGCCCTTGGTACGGCGGCGACGTACGACGCCTCGACCGCGGAGTTCGTCGTGCACACGCCGACCGCGGCCGCGCGGAAGGACTACATCGGGAACGCGGCGCGGCACGGACGGATGGCCGCGGTGTTCGCGCAACTCGTCGTCGGCGGCGAGAGCCGAGGAGTGCACTGCCTGCTCGTGCCGATCCGGGATGAGAACGGTACGGCGACACCCGGGGTGACGCTGTCCGACTGCGGCCCGAAGCTGGGGCTGAACGGGGTCGACAACGGGCGGATCGTGTTCGACCAGGTCCGGGTGCCGCGGGAGGCGCTGCTGGACCGCTACGCCCAGGTCGATGCTGGTGGCAACTACCAGAGTGAGATCGAGAACCCGGACCGCCGGTTCTTCACCATGCTCGGCACGCTCGTACAGGGACGCGTCTCGGTCGGTGGCGCGGCGATCAACGCCAGCAAGGTCGCACTGACCATCGCGATCCGGTACGGCGCTCAGCGGCGGCAGTTCGGTGCTCCGGGGAGTGCTGATGAGGCGTTGCTGCTGGACTACCGGATGCACCAGCGCCGGCTGCTGCCGTTGCTCGCGCGGACCTACGCACTGCACTTCGCACAGGCCGAGCTGGTCGACGAGTTCGTGCGGGTGTTCGGTGACGGCAGCAACGAGCACGACCGGAGAGCGCTGGAGGCGCAGGCGGCCGGGACGAAGGCGCTCGGGACGTGGCATACGACCGAGACGATCCAGATGTGCCGTGAGGCGTGCGGCGGTGCCGGCTACCTGGCGGAGAACCGGCTGGCCACGCTGAAGGCGGACACCGATGTGTTCACCACCTTCGAGGGGGACAACACTGTCTTGCTTCAGTTGGTGGCGAAGGGTCTGCTGACGGACTACCGGGAGTCGTTCGGGAAGCTGGACCCGCTCGGCACGGCCCGGTTCATCGCGGCTCAGGCGGTGGAGATCGCGGTTGAGAAGGCGGCCCTGCGACCACTCATCGAGCGGCTGCGCGACGTCGTACCGAATCGGAGTGACGCGAACGATCCGGATGCGGGGTTGCGGGACGACGCGTACCACTCGGGGCTGCTGCGGTTCCGGGAGGAGCACATGCTGTCCGGGGTCGCGCGGCGGCTGAAGGCGGGGATCGATGCCGGGGATGAGCCGTTCGAGGTGTTCAACCGGTGCCAGGACCACGTCATCGCGGCCGGGCGGGCGCACGTGGACCGCGTCGTGCTGGAGGCGTTCCATGCGGCGGTCGACGATGCGCCGGAGGAGCTCCGCGAGGTGCTGAAGGACGTCTACGACCTGCATGCGCTCGCGACGATCGAGTCGGAGCGTGCCTGGTACCTCGAGCACGGGCGGTTGTCGCCGGGCCGGTCGAAGGCGATCACGGCGCTGGTGAACGAGCTCTGCGCCGCGGTTCGGCCGGTCGCGGTCGAGCTCGTCGACGCGTTCGGCGTACCGGGCTCGGCGGTGGAGGTGCCGATGGTTGTACCGTCGCAGCATGAGTGAGCCGATCGAACCCGCGTCGGCCGCCGAGGCCGCCCGCGAACTCGCCCGGGTGCTGCTGGAGCAGGCCGACGCTCTGGATCTCCACGACCTGCGGGCCACCGGCGCGATCGAGAACGTCCGGGTCCAGGCCCGGGCGCTCGCGGACGCCGTGCACGAGCGGGGCTGGGGCGACATCTTTCTTGGGATCGACTCCTACGACCCCGACGAGCTCGACGACCTGCCGCTCGGGCCGGACGACTTCGACGACCCCGCGGACTACCGGGAGATGGTCGAGGGCGCAGGCCTGGAGGATCTCGAGGGGCTCGAGGAGCCGCTGCTGCCGGCGGACGGGGTGCGGCTCAGCTACCAGGCGCGATACGACTACGTGGTGACGGATCCGGACGCGTTCGTGGAGTACGTCCGCAGCCGCGCGGACGAGGCGCAGAACGACGAGGTGATCGACGACATCGAGGACGCGCAGTCGGCGTTCGAGCTGCTGTGCTACCTCGACGGGATGGGGTCGAAGGACTACGACTCCTTCGGCCTGATGCCGGCCGGCGGCGAGGAGTCCCACAAGATCGTCGACTTCTCCCTCTGGGACCTCGACCCCACCCGCCGCGACGACACCTACCCGTACTAACCCTCCGGACCCGTCCCCGGCTGAACATGGAGCCGGCCAGCTGACTCCGATGCACGGGGTCAGCCGGATGGTCCTGTCCGGTTCAGTCCGGTGCGGCACCTCGGCCTGAACGCCGCGTCAAGGAGGGCGGGTGGCGGGCTGTGTGCTGGCTGGCGGGTTGTTTGCGCGCCAGCGGTAAAACAACCCGCCAGTGGGCCGGATATGACGGATCTGTTCGGTGCATTCCGGGGGCCGCGTCGGGCCGCTGGTCGTACCGGCTGATGCGAATCCCAGTCCGGTCGGGCACTGCTCGGGATCGGTGGGCACTGGCGGTGGCTACTGGCGGGTGGCGGGTGGCGGGTGGCGGGTTGTGTGCTGGGTGGCGGGTTGTTGCGCGTCAGTGGAGAAACAACCCGCCAGTGGGCTGGGGTTTGGATTTGGAGACCCGGCGTGGGTGGTTGTTGTTGCGGAAGGCAACGGAGGCACGGTAAGTGAGGGTTTGTTTACTGAGGGTTGCCCAGTTCAAAGGCCATGCAAATGTTTGAACCCGGGGATGGTCTGCTGTTGTGGTGACGTGACAACGTTCAGTTGTCGGCGACGGACGGGTCGCTGACAAACAGGCTCCAGGTGGTACCGACGTACTCCCGTCCGCGACCGGACTGTACCTCCCCTGCCGGTCACGGAATGAGACGCCGGCCCGCCCTCCTTCGGGCCGACTGCCCTCTCGGGGCAACAGCAGGACGCCGGCCGTGCCGCAGGCGGTGCCGGTCGCCAGTGAGGTGGCGACCGACATCGGGCATGGCCGGCGTTTCCGTTCCCTGGTTGGTGTCTGGTGCTGCTGGGGACCAGACACCAACCAGGGAACGCCACTGCACAATCAGCGTTCCCGTGCATCCGATTGCACCCAGAACGCCCACGGTCCGTCCGGTGATTCTCAGGCCAGTTCGAGCGAAGGTCGCTCCGGCACCTGGCCGTAGGTCGTCGTACGCTGCCGCGCCGGTCGGCCGGCGGCCGTGGCCATCGCGGTCAGTTCGGCGATGGACTTCCGCGACCCGTGCTTGGAGCCGGCCATCCGGCTGATGGTCTCCTCCATCAGCGTGCCGCCGATGTCGTTGACGCCACCGTTCAGCACCGCGACGCACCCGTCCACCCCGAGCTTGACCCACGAGCACTGGATGTTGTCGATCCGCCCGTGCAGCATGATCCGCGCCATCGCGTGCACCGCGCGGTTCTCGTCGTACGTCGGACCCGGCCGGGCGACGCCGGCCAGGTAGATCGGCGAGTTCTGGTGGATGAACGGCAGCAGCACGAACTCCGTGAAGCCGCCGGTCTGATCCTGGACGGCGGCGATCGTGCGCAGGTGCTGGACCCAGTGGTGCGGTGCGTCGACGTGGCCGTACATCATCGTCGAACTCGACGGCAGGCCGACCTTGTGGGCCGTGGTGATGACCTCGATCCACGATGCCGTGGGCAACTTTCCCTTGGTGAGGATCCAGCGGACGTCGTCGTCCAGGATCTCCGCCGCGGTACCGGGGATGCTGTCCAGCCCGGCCTCCTTGACCGAGATCAGGAAGTCCTCGATCGACAGCCCGGTGCGGACCGAGCCGTTCACGATCTCCATCGGCGAGTACGCGTGCACGTGCATATCCGGCACCCGGTCCTTCACGGCGCGGACCAGATCGGCGTACGCCGTACCCGGCAGGTCGGGATGGATGCCGCCCTGCATGCAGACCTCGGTCGCGCCGATCACCCAGGCTTCCTCGGCGCGCTGGCCGACCTCGTCCATCGACAGCGAGTAGGCGTCCGCGTCGGTGCGCCGCTGGGCGAACGCGCAGAACCGGCATCCGGTGTAGCAGACGTTGGTGAAGTTGATGTTCCGGTTCACGACGTACGTCACGTCGTCGCCGACCGTTGCCTTGCGCAACTCATCGGCCAGTGAAGCCAGCGCGTCGAGGGCAGGACCGGTGGCAGTGATCAACGTGAGCGCTTGGGCGTCGGACAGCCCGGCCGGGTCGCGTTCGGCGGCGGCCAGTGCTTCCTTGACGTCACCTTCGATGCGTTCCGGTGCGGATCGCCCCGCGACCTGCTCGCGCAGCACGTCCCAGTCGCCGTACGCCGCGTCGAAGTCCGAACGAGTCTCGGTACGACGGCCCTCGGTGTCGATCGCGGTGTGCAGATCGGTCCGGCCGACGCTGTCCCAGCCGCCATCGGGTTCCTGCCAGGGCAGGCCGACCGGCATCGCGGACTCATTGGCCAGCCCGGTCGCCGGATCGACCAGCGCCTCGACATGCGAGATCAAGCGCGGATCGAGCCAAGGCTCCCGCAGGTATTCCGGGTGCGTGGTCAGCCGCTCCCGCAAGGTGAAGCCGGCGTCTGCGGTGACCTTCGCCAGGTCGTCGATCTGCGGCCACGGCCGCTCCGGGTTCACGTGGTCCGGCGTCAGCGGCGACACGCCGCCGAAGTCGTCGACGCCCGCGTCGAGTAGCGCCCGGCACTCGGCCAGATCAACCAGGTTCGGCGGGGCCTGCACGCGCACTCGCGGCCCGAGCACGACCCGCGTCACCGCGATCGCGGCCAGCCATTCGTCCAGCGGTACGTCGTCGTCGTTGCGCATCGCCGTGTCGGGCTTCACCCGGAAGCCCTGGATGATGACTTCCTGGATCCCGTTGTACTGCCGCGCGATCTTGCGCAGCGCGAAGATCGAGTCGGCCCGCTCCTCGAGCGTCTCGCCGATGCCGATCAGCAGACCGGTGGTGAACGGCACGTTGGACCGGCCGGCGTCCTCGAGCACCCGCAGCCGGATCGCCGGGTCCTTGTCCGGCGAGCCGAAATGCGGCTGACCCTTCTCCTCGAACAGCCGCCGCGACGTGGTCTCGAGCATCATGCCCATACTCGGCGCGACCGGCTTCAGCCGCTGCAGGTCCTGCCACGTCATCACCCCGGGGTTGAGGTGCGGCAGCAGCCCGGTCTCCTCCAGCACCCGGATCGCCATCGCCCGCACGTAGTCGAGCGTGCTGTCGTACCCGGCCTCCTCCAGCCAGGTCCGGGCGGCGTCCCAGCGCTCCTCCGGAGCATCGCCGAGAGTGAACAACGCCTCCTTGCACCCGAGTGCCGCACCCTGCCGCGCGATCTCCAGCACCTCATCCGGCGAGAGGTACGGCGCGTGCACGCGGCCCGGCGTGGTCGCGAACGTGCAGTAGTGACACCGGTCGCGGCACAGCCGGGTGAGCGGGATGAAGACCTTCTTCGAGTACGTGATGATCTCGGAGCGGTCGGCATCCGCCAGTCCCTGGTCGCGGACCCGCGCCGCCGTCGCCATCAAGGCGGTCAGCGCATCTCCCGAGGCCGCCAGCAGCACTTCGGCTTCGGCCGGGTCGAGGGTCTTGCCGTCGTCCGCGCGCTTGAGTGCGCGGCGCATCGCCGTACTGAGTTCATTGGTTGTCACGTCATCCGAGCCTAGGCGCCGAAAACGGCCGAAGCGCACGATTCCGGGGACCAAAAACAATCCGTACAGACGTCCTGATAGTTTGATGTTCGTGCAGGTCAGACAGGGTGTCGACGGCCGCCGGATGCGTGGTGAGCAGCGCCGGAGCGAGTTGCTCCGGGCCACCATCGGCGTGATCGAGCGCGACGGGGTCGCAGGTGTGAGCCATCGTGCGGTGGCTTCGGCGGCCGATGTGTCGGTCGCGTCGATCACCTATCACTTCGCGACCCTGGACGATCTGCTGATCGCCGCACTGAGTTGGGCCGCGGACGATCTCGCCGTCGAGTTGCACGGGCGGGGGAGCGAACTGGGCGCGCGGCCGGCGGACGAACTATCCCGGTTGATCGAGGACAGCCTCATCCGGCGCCGGGGCCGGACGCTCGCGCTGTACGAGCTCTATCTGTACGCCGCCCGCCGGCCGGAGCTCAGGTCCGTGGCGGGAGCCTGGCTCGAACCGCTGACCGAGATCGCACGCGCCTTCACGGCCGATCCCCAGAAGGCACGACTACTGGTTGCCGCGCTGGACGGCCTGCTGATGCAGGCCCTCATCGGTGCCCGGGATGTCGATCGCGCAGACTTCGCCGCGCTACTCGAGGTGCTGCGGTAGCTACTGGCGCACGGCGGCCCGGCACATGCTGAGCATCATGATGTGGTGGAACGGCCGGATGAGGTTGTAGTAGAACCGGCCCGCCGGCCGCACGTACTTCACCAACGTGACCACTTTGAACTCGCTCTCGGGCTTGGCGTTGTCGGTGATGAAGGCCAGGTAGCCGATCAGATGGTTGTCGGAGATCTTCAGCAGCAGGTAGTGATCCTCCTCGCCACGCTCCACAGTGAAGAAGAGGTCCAGCTCGCCCGGGGTGAAGCTCACCGTCTCCGGCCGCAGTCGGCGGGTCGGCGGGGCGACGGTCTCCAGTCGGAGTGCGAGAGCCACGGCCGTCCGGGCCACGAACAATCCCTTGACCCACAAGGGGCTGTAGCCCAGTGCGCCCGCGATGAACTCGCGGAGTGACACCGCGCCGCGGATGGTCTTCACGTCGATCTCGTCGACGGTGGGCAGCAGATCGTCCAGCTCCGGCAGGTCCGTGCGGGTAGGCATGGCAGCTCCTCTAGTCGAGCAACGTCTCGCCCGTCGCGAGGCGCAAGGTCAACGCGTAGATGTCGCGCAGGTCGTTCGTGGCGATCGGCGGCAGCACCTGTTCGGCGCCGATGAAGATCAGGTAGAGGAGTTCCGCGAACCGGTCCGCGTCCACGTCCGTCTTCAGTCCACGGCAGAGTTCCTTGAGGTACTCCGTCCGTGCCCGGTCGACCCGCTCCTGCGCGGCCCGTACTTCGGGGTCCTGTAGTGCCCAGGCCCGGACAGCGATCTCCAGACTCGCGTTGTCCGCGTCGGACACCACGAGCCGCAGGAGATGCTGCAACTTCGCCAACGGCTCCGCGGCCGGCTCACGCTCGATGGTGTCGATGAGCCGGGTGGTGAACCGCGCCTCGAAGTACTCCAGCAACGCCGTCCGGTACCCCGCGGCGCCTTTGAAGTGGTGGTAGTACGAGCCCTTGGTGACGCCCAGCTTGCCGGTGAGCCGCTCGATCGTCACGGCCGGCGCACCCTCGTCCGCCAGCAGTTCGAACCCGGCCTCCAACCACTCCGTCCGCGTCACCATGCGACGACCATACCATACCGTTTGGTATGGTCAGCCCAACTTCACCACATCCCCCGCGGTTCCCAGGCCGCCCGGTACGTCGATCGGCGCACGATCCGGGAGCTCGATCGAGGTGAGCCGCAGGCTGCCTTCGCGGACGTGGAGGGTGCCCTCGGCCAGATCCACGGTGCCGAAGGCGTCGCCGGTGGACCAGAAGTGCCGGGATCCCGCGACCTGTGGCGCGAACCGCATCGCTCCGGTCCGCCCGTCGTAGTCGAACCCGGTCAGCGCGATCACCGCACCCCAGCTCGCCATCGCCCGCGCGTAGTGGTGACCACACTCCGCCTCGTCGAAGGGGTTCCGCCGCTCGCCGTCGTACCGGGCCCGGATGTCGGCGATCACCTTCAGCCCTTCGTCGACCAGACCCTCCGAGATCAGGCCGACGGCGAGGATGTGCTCGAATCCGGTCATCACCTCGGAGAAGTACGGGAACGGGCGCTCGGGCCGGTTGCCACGCGGGTAGCTGCACATCAGTACGGCGGACTCGTCGCCCAGCACGTAGCTGCGCATGTGATTGAAGTGCCCGAAGAACCCGGACCGGCCGTTGTGCTTCAGGATGCTGCGCAACGTCGTCACCACGTGGTCCGTGTCGTGCAGCGAGCCGAGTTGGGTCAGCCGGGCGAGATGCTGACCCACCAGTTGGTCGACGAGACATCCGTCGCCGAGTTGCAGCACAGGGTTCGTGGGGTCGGCCGCGCCCATCCGCTCGCGCAGTCCCGGTGCGACCTCGTCCGCGGAGGCCGGCGGGCGGATCTCGTGCCGGTAGTACTCGCCGTTGAAGAGGTGCTCGTCCATCCAGGCGCTGCCGTACTCGAACATCCGCCGGCACTCGTCCGCGAGATCCGCGAGATCCGCGCTGCCGAGGGACCGGGCCATCTCCTCACAGGCACGCAAGGCCGCCAGGTACCACGACTGCATCTGCGGGTTGGGTCCGTAGTACTCGACGTCCATCGTGTTGTGCTGGCAGCCCTCCATCACGCCGTCGCGATCGGCATCCCAGCCGCCGGGAATCCAGCAGAACTCGAGCGCCCGTCGAGCAGCCGGCCACAAGGAGCGCAGCATCTCGTCGTCACCGCTGAGTCGCCAGTCGCGATACAGCTTCACCAGGGACCCGAGCTGCCCGTCGGCTGCGGCGACCTGCCAGTCCCGCGCACTCGTTGCCAACGGCAACCCGACCCGGAAGCTCATCAGTCCTTGATCGCTGGTCGCATGGCCGAACTCGACCTCACGCAGCGAGCGTGCGATCTCACCGAACAGGAACGGCGTCGCCTGCTCGTAGTTCCAGACATGCGTGCAACTGCCGAAACAACTGCCCTCGTGGTCGGAGCACCCTTCCCAGCCGAAGAACCGCCCGTCCGGCGTCCGGAACACGGTCTGCGTCCGCAGCGTGCTCAGGTTGAACAGCGCCGCTTCCTTGACCTGGTCCGGCAGGTCGCCGGCGAGGAAGTCCTCGACGAACGCGACCGTACGACGCTCCAACCCGTTGAGCTGCGGAGCGAACCGGCAGATCGCTGTCCAGGCGTCGTCGACCAGCGTCGTGTAGTGGTTGCCGACGATGTCCGGCTTCTCCCACGCGCGCCGGTTCGGGAAGTGCCAGCCGAGCAGGAAGGTGAAGCGCTCGGTCGCGCCGGCCTCGATCGTACGGCGGTCGGCCACCGAGGCGATCGGTGTCGCGGACTCGCTGGTGCGTTCGTCGAGCCGGCCGTCCGCACTGAAGTCGTCCCAGAAGTCGAGCAGGCTGTCGCCCCACGTCCGGTCCGCCCAGCCGGTCCGGCGACTCAGGTCCTGGCCGTCCACCACCCCGAGGGCGATGGAGCCGTACTGCTCCGCAGCCGGATCGACGCCGCGGCTGCGCAGAAGCACGCCGTCGACGCGAATGCCGGTAGGCCCGCTCGCGCCGGTCGCCGTACTGTTGTAGTTGTCTGAGGCAACATCAGTGCTGCCGTCGCGGCCGATGAAGTTCTGCAGCGACGCCGCCAGTGAGACCGTCAACGGCTGATCGCCCCGGTTCGTCACCACGAAGCGCAGTACGGCGACCGGCCACGAGCTGGCCTCGACGTCGGTCGGGACGAACGGGTTGAACGCCTCCAGGTCCACCTCGACCGGCACGTCGTCATCGCGGAGTTGGAGCCGCCCGAACGGGTACGCCGTACCGAAGGTGGCTTCGCGGAAGCGGGGGAGGCCGTGGCTCTGGGCGGCGCTGCCGTGGGCGCCTTCGTACTCGCTCAGGTCCAGCGGGCCTTCGGCGGCGCGCGTCGTCACGGTGCCTTCAGGTGACTCGGTGCGGATCGCGAAGAACGCCGTACCCGGGTGGAAGCCCTTCGCCGGGCGGTTCACGATCTCCCAGTCGCGGAGATTGCCGCGGCCGCCGAGACTGACCGTCCCGGTGCCGATTCCGCCGAGCGGCAGGGCGATCCGGCGGAGCCGACGGCCGGAGTAGGTGCGGAGGAGGGGCCAGTCCGTGGTCGTCATGTCCACCGACACTAATCGCCCCGACCCGCCAGAGAAATCGATCTCCGGCGGGTCGGGGTGGACCACTTACAGCTGTTGGGCGATGGTTGTGGCTGCTTCCGAGGGGCCGTCGACGGCTGCGTAGAGCTTCTGGATTCGTTCGGCGGCTTCGCGGTGGGTGGGGTTGGCGAGCATCTGGGTGGCGAGATCGGCGAGGGTGGTGGAGCGGGCGCGGCGTGTGGCGCCGAGGCGTTCGGCCAGCGCGACATTGAGGTCTTGTTCGATGTGCAGTGGGATGCCCAGGAGCGGCGTACCGCTGGCCATCGCGGTCTGGACGCTGCCTTGGCCGCCGGTGGTGACGGCGAGATCGACCTGCGGCATGACGAGGTGGCTGGGGAGGACGCCGGCTACCTGGATCTGGTCTGTGGTCAGGTCTGCGAGGGTGTGGATGGTGCCCGCGACGAGGATGCGGGCGTCGAGCCGGCTGAGGTCGGCGACCGCCTGGCGGACCTGCTCGGGCGGGGTTGACGTCATCGCGAGGTAGATCGTCGGGCCGGGGCGGTCGAGGAACTTCTGGACCTCGGGTGGGATCGGGAGGTTCAACTGGGCGAAGAGTGGGCCGACGGTCCGCAGTTGCGAGCCCGGCCGGTAACCCTTGCCGGGTGTCCAGGCGGCTAGCTCCGCGGCGGAGATCCCAAGAACTTCGGGGATCTCCGGGATCAGCGAGAGGTCACCGAGGAGGAGTGCGGCCAGGCTGGGAATGCCTTCCACACCGAGCTCTTCGGCGACCCGGTTGAAGCCGCTGCAGTAACCCGGGAAGCGGTTCGGGGTTCGGTTGATGAGGAATCGGGCCAGCCAATCCGGTGCATGCTTCAACCGTGGATCCACTGGCCGGGTCGGCGCCGGCAGTAGCCGATGCTCGAACACCGGCGGCACGAAGCTGCCGGCATGCTCAGTGATCACCTGTACGCCGGCCAGTCGCGACGACAGCAAGGTGGTCAGGGTGAATCCCGTGACGGCGACGGTGATCCCGTGCGCTCGGAAGTACTCGGCCTCGGCCGCGACGTACGTCCGGATCTCGTCATCGTCGTACATGCTCTGCCGGGGATCGCCGAGCCCGACGGCCGAACCGACGAACGCGGCCGCGCGGGCGGGTGACAGTCCTGGGCCGAGGACGTCGTACTCGATGCCGGCCTCGGCCAGCAGGCGCTCGTGCGGTCCACCGTGGGTGGCGACCCGGATCTCGAGGCCGAGCTCGGCGAGGGCACGGTGCAGCTCGAGCATCCGGGAGGTCTCGGACAGGTAGGCGCAGTGCGGCAGTAGACAGATCACGGTTGCCCCCTTCGACAGTGATAGGTAATATATTGCCTATGTCGTCACGGAGCAAGATGTTCGGGCTCGGAGCAGAGTCGGAGTTGGCGCCGTCGGTCCGCGCGTTCCGGACGACGCTGATGCTTGCGCAGAAGCTGCGCAACGAGATGGATGTGCGTCTGCGCGAGGACGGGCTCACGACCCAGCAGGCGGCCCTGATCACAGCGGTCCAGGCGATGGGGAAGCCGTCGCTGGCCGAGGCGGCGGCCGCCCTGGGGAGCACGCACCAGAACGTCGCGCAGATCGTCGCGGCCCTGCAGCGCAAGGAGCTGCTGCAGGTCGAGCCGGATCCCGCGGACCGTCGCCGAAAGTTGCTATCAGCAACGAATCACAGTGCGGACTACTGGCGTGAGCGCGATGCGGGTGACTTCGCCGCTGTCGCCGACTGGTTCGCCGACCTCAGCCCGGACGAGCTCGAGACCTTCTGCGAGCTGTCCGACCGTGTGATCGCGAGACTCGACCGTGCTTAAGGCCGTGCTCGGCAGTACGGCGTTCTTCTTTGCCGCGCCGTGTGTGGTGGGTGGACTGATTCCGTGGGCCGTGAGTGGGTGGGCTGCGCCGCGGTTCTGGCCGGGTTTTGTCGTGGTGGCTGCTGGGGCGTTCGTCGTACTGCGGGCGTTTGTGCGGTTCGTGCTGGAAGGGCGGGGGACACCGGCGCCGGTCGCTCCGACGGAGGAGTTGGTGGTCGGGGGTGACTACCGCTTCGTACGCAACCCGATGTACGTCGGCGTCGTGACCGCGATCCTCGGGCAGGCGCTGCTGTTCCTCGACCTGCGGGTGCTGACGTACGGCGTACTCGCGTGGGCCGTGATGGCGGCGTTCGTGCGGTGGTACGAGGAGCCTGTGCTGCTCCAGCGGTACGGCGCACAGTACGACGCGTACCGCCGGAGCGTGCCGGCGTGGGTGCCGCGGTTCAGGCGCTGATGCTGTTGCCGTCCTTGTCGCGGAAGACGGTGAGCGGGACGGGACCGCGGTGGAGGACGTGTGGGATGTCGGCCCAGGGGAGCAGCGGCTCGGTGGCGTTCAGGTTGCGGAGGCGGTGGAGCGCCTTGTCCGACGGGGTGGAGAGAGTGGCGACGGTCGCGGGGCTGTAGGGGAGATAGTCCTCGGCGGGCTGCGGACGGAACTCCGGGTCGTGGCGCTTCATCAGGATGCAGGTGCGACTCGGGTCGAGCAGCTCGGCGTCGACGGTCCAGTAGGAAAGGCCGCCCGGTCCGACCCGACCGGACTCGCGCAGGGCGTCGAAGATCGGAGCGGGGTGGACCGGCGAGAGGAAGACGACGTCGGCCCAGCGGCAGCCGAGTGGCGGCACCGGGTTGTCCATCGCCGCAGGGCGGTAGGCGTACTTGCGGGCTTCGCGCTCGTAGAGGTCCGGGTGGAGGTCGCGGAGCACGTTCATCGGGAGGACAGCGGTGCCGCGGAAGCCGCGGATGGCGGCGCGGTACAGGAGTGTCTGCATACACGAAAGCCTCCGAACGGCGGAAGGTCCGCCACCGGAGGCTGCCTAATCATTTTATCAGTCCGACGGGGTCATGGCTGCCCGTTCAGGCAACTTTCTGCAGGACTGCAAGATTTCAGGGTTAATAGTTTGCAGTGAGTGCAAGTTTGTTTGTAGTCTGGTCCGGTGAGGCACGCAGAGGGTGGGTTGCGGGAACGGAAGAAGCGGGAGACGCGGGCGGCGCTGGCCGAGGCCGCGTTGCGGCTCGCCCTGGACAAGGGCCCGGACAACGTCACGGTCGAGGAGATCGCCGAGGCCGCGGACGTGTCGGTGCGCACCTTCTTCAACTACTTCCCGCACAAGGAGCACGCGATCCTCGGGCGCAATCCCGAGCATCTCGAGCGGGCGCTGGAGCGGATGCGGACCGCGCCGGCCACGGAGTCCCCGCTGACCACGATGTGGTTCGTCGTCGACGACGTACTGCGGGATCTCGAGCGCGAGGGCGAGTTGTCGCGGCGGGGCGAGCTGATCATGTCGTCGCCGAGCCTGCTGTACCAGCTGATGATGTCCAGCTTCGAGGACGAGCGTCTGCTGACCACCGCGCTGGCCGAGCGGATGGGTGAGCCGACCGGATCGGTCCGTGCGGCGCTCATCGTCAGCGCCGCCGGCGCCGCCTGCCGGGTCGCGATGGAGCTGCACAAGAGCGCACCGGACCGGTCCGTCCGCGACCTCGTCGCCGAAGGGTTCCACGTGCTCGCCGAGGGCCTCGACCCCGGCTTCGACCCGACCGTGCCTGACGAAACCAAGACCAACCACACCATGCCCGAAGAACAGGAAGGTCCCTCATGACGACGACCTCTTCGCCCACGCCCGAGTCGGCGCCGGGTGAGGTCACCGAGAACATCACTACACCGTTGACCCCGAGGCAGACCATCCAGGCCATCTCGGGCCTGATGATGGGCATGTTCGTCGCGATCCTGGCCGGCACCGTGGTCTCGACCGCGTTGCCGCGGATCATCCACGACCTCGGCGCCAGCCAATCGTCGTACACCTGGGTCGTCACCCTCGAGTTGCTCACCATGACGGCCACCGTGCCGTTGTGGGGCAAGCTCGCCGACCTCTACAACAACAAGTTGCTGGTCCAGCTCTCGCTGTGCTTCTTCGTGGTCGGCTCGCTGGTGGCCGGATTCGCGCCGAACATCGAGGTACTGCTGGGCAGCCGGGTTCTGCAGGGGCTCGGCGCCGGTGGCCTGACCGCCTTGGTGCAGATCGTGATGGCGGCGATCATCCCGCCGCGTGAGCTCGGCCGGTACTCCGGCATCTTCGGCGCGATCTTCGCCTCGGCGACCGTCGGCGGACCGTTGCTCGGCGGCTTCCTGGTCGACTCACCGCTGGGCTGGCGGGCCTGTTTCCTGATCGGCGTGCCGTTCGTGCTCGCCGCGATCGTGCTGCTGCAGCGCACGCTGAAGCTGCCGACGGTACGCCGGGACGTGCGGATCGACTGGTGGGGTGCGTTCCTGATCACCGCCGGAGTGAGCACGCTGCTGGTCTGGTCGTCGTTCGCCGGCAACAAGTTCGAGTGGGCGTCGGCCTGGAGCTTCGTGCTGGTCGCGGTGGCCCTGGCACTGCTGGTGACGGCTGTGATGGTCGAGCGCAAGCACCCGGAGCCGATCATCCCGATGGATCTGTTCCGCAATCGCACGGTGACCCTGTCGATCGTCGCCAGCATGCTGGTCGGTGTCGCGATGTTCGGCGGGTCGGTGTTCCTGGCGCAGTACTTCCAGATCGCGCAGGGGTACTCGCCGACCAAGGCCGGGCTGATGAGCCTGCCGCTGATCCTGGGCATGATGGTCGCGTCCACGATCGCGGGTGGGCTGATCACGAAGTACGGCAAGTGGAAGATCTACCTGGTGACCGGCAGCGTGCTGCTGCCGATCGGGCTGGCGCTGTTCGGCACGATCGACGCGCACACGTCGAAGTACATGCTGTGGGGCTTCATGCTGGTGCTCGGTGTCGGGATCGGTCTGGTCATGCAGAACCTGGTGCTCGCGGCGCAGAACGACGTACCGGCCAAGGAACTCGGCGCGGCCACCTCGGCGGTCAGTTTCTTCCGCAGCATGGGCGGCACGATCGGGGTCAGCGTGCTGGGCGCGATCCTGGCCAACAAGGTCACCGAGACGCTGAACCCGGGCGGCGCGTCGTCCGGCGGCAGCAACGCGGTGCCGAACATCGCGGAGCTGCCGGAGCAGGTTCGGACCGTGGTCGAGAACGCGTACGGCGCGGCGACCGCCGACCTGTTCATGATGTCGGTGCCGTTCGCGGTGCTGGCGCTGATCGCGGTCGTGTTCATCAAGGAGAAGCCGTTGCTGACCACCTCGGGTGCCGAGCGCCGCGCCACAGAGGAAGCAGTCCAGGACGAGGTCTGAGGACGGTAGTGGGACGCTGGACGCATGATCGTTGCATTCAGCATCAGCCCTTCCGGCGGTGACGAGACCGGAGGCGTGAGCCAGGCGGTGGCCGAAGCCGTCCGCGTGGTCCGCGCCTCCGGCCTGCCGAACGAGACCAACGCGATGTTCACCAACATCGAAGGCGAGTGGGACGAGGTGATGGCCGTGGTCAAGCAGGCCGTCGATGCGGTCGCCGCCGTTTCGCCGCGGGTGAGCCTGGTACTGAAGGCGGACATCCGGCCCGGATACACCGGCCAGCTCACCGCGAAGGTGGAGCGGATCGAGCGGGAGCTAGCCGACTGAGTTCAGGATCCGGATCACGTCGTCGTACCGGTTCTCGCGCTCGGCGTCGCGGAGGAAGCGGACCCGGTCGACCAGGATCTCGTCGGCGTCCGGCTGGGTCTGGAACAGGCTGACCGACTCGTCGAGGTACTCGTCCAGCGGCATCCACTCCGAGTCCGGTTCGCGGCCCATCAGGTGGGTCTGGACGGCCGGCGGGACCAGTTCGATCACCTGGAGACCGGTGTCCGCGAGCTGGATCCGCAGGCTCTGCGTGTAGCTGTGTACGGCCGCCTTGGTCGCGCTGTACGTCGGCGTGTCCACCAGCGGGACGAACGCCAGCCCGGACGAGACCGTGACGATCGCGGCGTCGGGCTGCTTCAGCAGGTACGGCGTGAACGCGGTGATGGTCCGGATCGTGCCGAGGAGATTGATGCCGATCGTCTCCTCGCTCGTCGCGAGGTGGGCGGGATCATGCAGATCCTCGATCCGCATGATCCCGGCCATCGTGACGACGACGTTCAGGTCCGGGTGCTTGCCGGTGACGGTCTCGAAGGCCGCGGCGATCGAGTCGGGGTCGGCGACGTCGAGGGTGATGCCCTCGATGCCGTCCTCCGCGGCGATCCGGTCCAGCAGGTCCTGGCGACGGCCGCTGATGATCACGGTGTTGCCGAGGTCGCGGAACTTCCGGGCCAGCCCGAGGCCGATGCCCGACGTACCGCCGGTCATGAAGATGGTGTTGCCTGTGGTTCTCATGTCTCCAGGCTGGGAGCTGATGCCGACGGCAACCAGGCTCGGCTCAGCCTCTGCTCGGTGAGCAGTGGATAACGGCGGCTGGTCCGGGACACTGGAGGCATGGAGTACGCCGACCTGTCCGATTTCCTGCGTAAGCGCCGCGAGGCCCTGCAGCCCGAGGACGTCGGGATGCCTCGCGGCCGGCGCCGTCGTACGCCGGGACTCCGCCGCGAGGAGGTCGCCGCGCTGGCCTCGATGTCGGCCGACTACTACAGCCGGCTCGAAGGTGGCCGGGGTCCGCAGCCGTCGGCCGAGATGCTGGGTTCGATCGCCCGCGCGCTGCGGCTGACGCTGGAGGAGCGCGACCACCTGTACGTGCTCGCCGGGCACGGTACGCCGCCTCGGACGACGCGGACCTGTCACGTCGACCCGGGGATGTTGCGGATCCTCGACCGGCTGCAGGACACGCCCGCGATGCTGGTCAACCGGTGTGGCGAGACGCTCGCGCAGACACCGGCGCATGTCGCGTTCGCCGGCGAGCAGACGAACTACGAAGGCATGGCGCGGAGCGAGTTCTACCGCTGGTTCGCCGACCCGGACTCGCGCTATCTGTATCGCGAACCCGAGCTGTCCACCCACAGCCGCATGCTGGTCTCGTGGCTGCGGTCGGTTGCCACTGCGGACGGCCCCAAGTCGCACGCGGCCTCGATGGTCCGCGCACTGCGGAAGCTGAGTCCGGAGTTCGACGAGCTCTGGGACGCGCACGAGATCGGCATCGCGCACAGCCGGACCAAGCGCTTCCAGCACCCGGTCGTCGGCGAACTCGACCTGTACTGCGAGGTGATCGACAACCGGGACCAGCAGCAGACCCTGGTGGTGTTCACCGCCACCCCGGGAAGCGAGAGCGCGGACAGGCTCGAACTGCTGGCGGTGCTCGGAAGTCAGGCGCTCGACCCGGCCCACTGAACCGTCCGCCGCCGGCCGAGGTAGTAGGCGAACGCGCCGGTCGGGAAGAACATGACGATGCCGTAGACCGCCACCGGGATGGACATCTGGCTGTTGTCGAGCAGGGCCGGACTGAGCGCGATGGTGAGGGCGAGGGTGGCATTGTGGATGCCGATCTCCATCGAGCAGGCGATCGACTGCGGCTCACCCAGCCGGGCAAGCTTGGGTACGACGTACCCGAGCCCGAGGCTGAGGACGTTCAGCAGCAGGGCTACGACGCCGACCGCCGCGATGTAGTCGAGGACGTTCGCGCGCTCGGTGTAGATCGCGGCGAAGATCACCAGCGCCAGCACGAGGATCGAACCCAGCTTCACCGGCCGGATCATCCGCTCCGCGAACCTGGGCCACCGGTTCCGCAGCAGCATGCCGATGGCGACCGGGACGAGCACGATCGCGAACACCTGCAGCATCTTCGCGGGCTGCAGCCCGATCTGGCCTTCGCCGAGGAAGTGGTCGAGCGACAGGTTGACCACGATCGGTAGCGTGACCACGGCGAGGACCGAGTTCACCGCGGTCAGGGAGACGTTCAGGGCGACATCGCCGCCGGCCAGGTGGCTGAAGAGATTCGCGGTGGTGCCGCCCGGGGAGGCGGCCAGCAGCATCATGCCGGCGGCGAGCGCGGGTTCGAGGTCGAACAGCTTCACCAGTCCGAAGCAGATCAGCGGGAGCAGGATCACCTGGGTGCCGAGTGCGATCAGGACGGCCTTGGGCATCCGCAGGACCCGGGCGAAGTCGGCGACGGTCAGGGTCAGGCCGAGGCCGAGCATGATGATCGCGAGCGCGATCGGCAGCAGGACCGAGGTGAGCACGGAGTCGTTCATCGAGCGCTCCTTCCGGGGCCGGTGGCTCAGGGTGACAGCGGTGCCGCGTGGGCGGCAAGAGGTCGTTGGTTCCGGAAGCGGCAGAGCCTTTACCGGACTTACGTCGTGAGTTAATTTAAGTTCTGAAATTTCAGTGCACGCCGCCCTCCGGAAGGACCGCCCCATGCTTTCCGATCGCTTTCGCCTGCCCGCGTTCCTGCTCGCCGTCGCTTTGCTGCTCAGTGGTCTGACGACCACCGCAACCGCTCAAGTTCAAGCGAACTTCAATGTGCTGGCGTTCTACAGCGGCACCTGGGATGCCGCGCACATCGACTTCGAGAAGGAGGCGAACCAGCGCTTCCCGCAGTTCGGGGCGCAGAACGGGTTCAACTACACCGCGACCAGCAACTGGGACCAGTTGAACAACCTGAGTGCCTCGCAGTACCAGGTGGTGATGTTCCTGGACGACTCGCCGCACACCGACGCGCAGCGGACCGGATTCCAGCGCTACATGGACAACGGTGGTGCGTTCTTCGGCTTCCATGTGTCGGCGTACAACGACGCGAGTGGCGGCTGGCCGTGGTTCAACAACACGCTGCTCGGGACCGGCCGGTTCCAGTCGAACACCTGGGGTCCGACCGCCGTCACGCTGAGGGCCGAGAACCGTTCGCACCCGTCGCTGGTGAACACGGGCGCGACGTTCCAGTCCTCGGTGAGCGAGTGGTACAGCTGGCAGAACGACCTGCGGAACAACCCGGACATCCAGATCCTGGCCTCGATCGACCCGTCCAGCTTCCCGGTCGGCACCGACCCGGCGCAGACCTGGTACAGCGGCTACTACCCGATCATCTGGACGAACAAGAACTACAAGATGATCTACGCCAACTTCGGCCACAACGCGATGAACTACGAGACCAACACCAGGCTCTCGTCGACCTTCGACAGCCCCGCGCAGAACCAGTTCATGATGGACGCGCTGAAGTGGCTGGCCGGCGCCGGTACGACGCCGCCGGTGGACCAGCCGTCGCCGACCGCCTGGTACAAGGTCTCGAACAAGGCCAACGGCAAATGCGTCGACGCCCGGGCCGCCGGCGTCGCCAACGGCACGGTGATCCAGCAGTACAGCTGCAACGCCACGCAGGCACAGCAGTTCCAGTTCCAGCCCACGTCGGGCGGCTTCACCCGGGTGAACAACCGCAACGACGCGAGCAAGGTGATCGACGTGACCGGGGTGTCCGCCGCCGACAACGCCGGGCTCCAGTTGTGGACCTACAGCAACGGCGACAACCAGCAGTGGCAGGCCGTCTCCGAAGGCAGCGGCTACTTCCACTTGGTCAGCCGCCACAGCAGCAAGTGCCTGACCGTCCCCAACGGCTCGACCGCCGACAGCACCCAACTCGTCCAACTCACCTGCAACGGAGGTACGGCACAGTCCTTCCTGCTGACGATGGTCTGACCCATCGACTAGGTTGCCGCGCATGAGAATCCTGCGTGTGGCCGCTGTTGCGGCAGGAGGTCTGCTGTTGATGTCTCAGCTCGTGCCGGCTCAGGCGAGCACCGGTTCGTCGCACCACTCGCCGTCGTACCAGTGGAAGGCGACGCCGACCGGGAGTACGGCGCAGTTCCGCGGGCTGGCCGCGGTCAGCAAGGATGTCGCCTGGGTAGGCGGGTCTGAAGGGACGGTGCTGCGGACCGTCGACGGCGGGCGGCACTGGCAGAACGTCAGCCCGCCTGGTGCGGAGGCGCTGCAGTTCCGCGACGTGGAGGCGTTCGACGCGAAGCGCGCGGTGGTGCTGTCGATCGGGACCGGTGAGGACTCGCGGGTGTACCGGACCGCGGACGGTGGCAAGACCTGGACCGAGACCTTCCGCAACACCGATGCGAACGCGTTCTACGACTGCTTCGCCTTCAACGACGACCGGCACGGCTTGGCGTTGAGCGATCCGGTCGACGGCAAGTTCCGGATCGCGGCGACGTCGGACGGCGGCAAGTCGTGGAAGGTCCAGTCGAACGAGGGGATGCCGGCCGCGTTGCCCGGTGAGTTCGCGTTCGCGGCCAGCGGGACCTGCCTGGTTGCCGGACACGGCCGGACGGCCTGGTTCGCGACCGGTGGCGGTGATCGGCCGCGGGTGTTCCGGACCTTCGACGGCGGCCGGCACTGGAAGGTCTCGGACTCGCCGATGGCCAGTGGCGCGGCGGCCGGCATCTTCAGCCTCGCGTTCCGCGGTCCGCTGTTCGGAGTCGCGGTCGGCGGTGACTTCGAGAAGCCGACCGAGGCGGTGAAGGCCGCATCCGTCACGTACGACGGTGGACGCACCTGGAAGCTGGTGCCCACGGACAAGGCGCCGAAGGGTTACCGGAGTGGATCCCACTTCGTGCCCTGGTCGCCCGCTACCGTCATCGCGGTGGGTCCGTCCGGCAGCGACGTGAGCTTCGACGGCGGGCGCAGCTGGAAGCAGTTCTACGACGGCAGCTTCGACAGCGTCGAGTGCGGCGGTCGCGGCTCCCAGGCCGGCTGCTGGGCCTCCGGTGCGAAGGGCGCCGTCGCCCGCCTCGTGCACTGACGGTTCAGACCGGCGGGGCGCGCGCGCGGGGCGCGGGGTGGGGGGGTTTGGGGTGACATTAACTTATTTGTGTAATAATTAAAAAATATTTGTGGGTTTTTTTTTTTTTTTATAATTTT
>NZ_JBFAKS010000014.1:0-183294 GCF_040655855.1 Kribbella sp. NPDC050281
CCCGCCTGAAGGGTTGACCCACCGGCGGGAGGGTTGGCGAGCGGTGTGCGCGTGGCCGACCCACCGTCTGGTGGGTCAACCCACCAGACGGGCTAGAGCACGGGGAAGGCGCGGGTGGCGGATTCGCCGTGTTCGAGGACCTCGGCGGCTGGGCCGAGGATCTTCGGGTCCGGGCGGCCGACGAGTTCGACGTCCTTGTCGGCGTAGTCGTACAGGCTCAGCACGTGCCGCATGGCCTCGAGCCGGGCGCGCTTCTTGTCGTTGCTCTTGACTACGGTCCACGGCGCGTGGTCGGTGTCGGTGTAGTGGAACATCGCTTCCTTGGCCTCGGTGTAGGCGCCCCACTTGTCCAGCGACGCGAGGTCGGTCGGCGAGAGCTTCCACTGCCGGACCGGGTCGATCTGGCGGATCGTGAACCGGGTCTGCTGTTCGGCCTGCGACACCGAGAACCACAGCTTCACCAGCAGGATGCCCGAGCGGACCAGCATCCGCTCGAACTCCGGCGCCTGCCGCATGAACTCCTCGTACTCGTCCTGCGCGCAGAACCCCATCAGCCGCTCGACGCAGGCGCGGTTGTACCAGGACCGGTCGAACAGCACCATCTCGCCGGCCGACGGGAGATGCTCGACGTACCGCTGGAAGTACCACTGGGTCTTCTCGCGCTCGGTCGGCTTCTCCAGGGCCACGATCCGTGCGCCGCGCGGTTTCAGGTGCTCCATGAACCGCTTGATCGTGCCGCCCTTGCCGGCCGCGTCGCGTCCCTCGAACACGATCACCAGCTTCTGGTGCGACCGCTTCACCCAGTACTGCAGCTTGAGCAGCTCGATCTGCAGCAGCCGCTTGTCCCGGTCGTAGACCTCCCGCGCGAGCCGTTCGCCGTACGGGTAGCCCTCGCGCCAGGTGTCGACCGGCGTACCGTCCGCGCGCAACAGCACGGGGTCGTCGTCCTCCTCGTCGAGGACACGGAAGCCGAGCTCGTTGACCAGGTTCAGGGTGCTCATGAACACCAAGGTTCGGGTCTTCTGATGACATCCAGGTGAACGGCGTCAGCGAAAGTCCGGTGAACGCCAGGCCGAGGATCGGGTAGCGTGTCCGGCTGGCTCCGGGTGGAGCCTTCACAGGGGACTACGAACTGGGGGCGCCATGCAGACGTGGACGGACGACGGCGAAGAGATCCCACTGACCGGTGGTGATGTGACCGAGGGGCTCGTCCGCGTCGGCGACACCGTACGGCGTCCGCCCGGTGAGCGGCCCGAAATGGTCCGGGACCTGCTGCGGCACCTGGAGTCGGTCGGGTTCGACGGCGCCCCGCGCTTCCTTGGGATCGATTCCGCCGGCCGCGAGGTGCTCAGCTACATCGACGGTGAGGTCGCCGGCCGTCCGCAGCCCGGCTGGATGGCCGACGAGGAGCGCATGACCTCGGTCGCTCGACTGGTCCGCGCGTACCACGACGCGGTCGAGGGATTCGGGATCCCTACCGACCTGCCGGCGCCGATCGAGCCGCCCGGCCTGCCCGCGCTGGATGATCCGCTGGAGCTGGTCGGTCATCAGGACATCACTCCGGACAACGTCGTGTTCCGCGACGGCCGCGCGTACGCACTGATCGACTTCGACTTCGCCCGCCCGGTCAGCCGGGCCCGTGAGCTGGTCAACCTCATGTTGTGGTGGGCACCGTTCGGCGACGATGCTGACCTCGACCCGGCCCAGCGAGGGCTCGATCGCCCGCGCCGGTGCCGGCTGATCGCCGACGCGTACGGGCTGTCGTTGCCGGACCGCCACCGCCTGATGGATCTCTCGTCCGCACTCAACGAGCGGGGCTGGCACAACATGAAGTACCGCGCGGAGACGCTGGGCGGCGGCTGGCAGCGGATGTGGAGCGAAGGCGTCGGCGACTCGATCAAGCGCCGCCAGGTCTGGCTGGACGACAACGCCGACTCCATCACTGCGGCCCTGCTCAGTTAAAGCAGAGCCGCAGGATCAGTGCACAACCGCCGAGGTCTCCTCGGCGGCGCCGGCCTCGGGGTCGGCGTCGGCCTTCTTGTCGCGGAGGAGGGCGAAGGCGAGCACCGCGGACCCGAGAACGGCGATCGCGCTGACGACGAAGGTCCCGGACATCGCGTGGGCGAACGTCGTCTTGGCGACTCGAGCAAGGGCGTTGTCCCCTGTGCTCGCGGCGACGGCCAGCGCCTCACCGATAGAGCCACGCGCCTTGGCCGGCGTGGACTCCGGCATCTTCGCGGTGAAGTTGTGGGCCAGCGCGCTGCCCAGGATCGCGATCCCGAGCGCCGCGCCCGCCTGCTGAACGGTGTCGTTCAGCGCCGAGCCGACACCGGCGTGCTCGTGCGGCACCGCACCCATCAGCGCGGCAGTCGCAGCCGGCTGCGCCAATCCGGCACCGACGCCGAACACCACCAGCGCGACCGTCACCATGCCGAAGCCGTCATCGGCCGAGAGCGTCGACATGACCCAGAAGCCGACGGCCAGTCCGACCAGTCCGGCCACCGTCATCGGCCGGTTGCCGATCTTCTGGCCGAGCGTGGCCCCGGCACCGTTGACGACGATCACGCCTACCGCCATCGGGATCATCGCCAGGCCGGCCTTGGTCGGCGAGAAGCCGAGCACGAACTGCATGTACTGCGTCAGCGCCAGGATCAACCCGCCGTTCGCGACCTGGAGCAGCACCAGCGACAGGCTGCCCCCGCTGAAGTTGCGGCTCCGGAACAGCTCGAGCGGAACCATCGGCACCGGCGTACGCAGCTCCCAGGCGACGAAGGCGGTCAGGCTGACGACGGCGATCGCGAGCATCGGCCAGGACACACCGTGCTCTGGCAGCTCGATGATGACCCAGACCAGTGAGACCAGACCCACCATGGACAGCAGCGCCCCGAGCGGGTCGGGCCTGCGCCACGGGCTCTTCGACTCCGGCATCAGGATGACCGCGGCCGCGATCGCCAGTACGACGACGGGCACGTTGATCAGGAAGACCGAACCCCACCAGAACTTGGCGATCAGCGCACCGCCCAGCACCGGGCCACCGATCAGGCCGACCATCAGCACCGAACTCCAGATCGACATCGCCTTGCGGCGTTCGTCGTCGTCGAAGACCGTGATCAGCACCGAGAGCGTGCTCGGCATCACGATCGCACCGCCGATCCCCATCAGCACCCGACCGGTGATCAGCGTCTCCGGACTTCCGGCGTACGTCGCGACCAGTGAGGCGGCACCGAAGATCGCGAGGCCGGTGATCATCACCTTCTTCCGGCCGTACCGGTCGGACAGGCTGCCGGCGGTGAGCAGCAGGCCCGCGAAGACCAGGATGTAGCTGGCCACGATCCACTGGATCTCCTGGGCGGTCGCCCCCAGGTCCTCGGTCAGCACCGGGATGGCCACGTTGAGCACACCGTTGTCCAGCACCAGGACGAGTGTGCTCAGGCAGAGCACGATCAGAATCAGCCACCGACGCGGATGACGAGCGGTCATCACGCACCTCCTCAGATCCTCAATTGAACAGCGTGCAATTGGCCTGAACAGTGTGCAATCTGAATTGAACACTGGTCAAGTCCTGCACATCGTTCAGTCCCCGGCTACAGTGGAGGCCGACGAGGAGGATGAGGATGGCGACCGAGGAGTACACGTCCGTCTGGACCCGGCCGAAGCGCGGCCGGCGGCGGGAGCAGCCCGCGCTCACCCAGGACCAGATCGTCGCGGAGGCGATCAAGCTCCTGGACGCCGACGGCCTGGAGGCGCTCACCATGCGCAAGCTCGGCGCCGCCCTCGGCGCTGTCGCCACCGCCGTCTATTGGCACGTCGCCAACAAGGAGGAGCTGCTCGAGCTCGTCGTCGACGAGGTGCACGGCGAGATCGAGGTCCACGAGGTGGCCGACGCATCGCGGTGGCGCGCGGCGGCAGAGGCGTCCGCGCGCAGCCTGCGGTCGATGATCGTGCGCCACCCATGGGTCGCGCCGACCCTGGCCGACGTCGGTATGAACTACCTGGGTCCGAACCTGATGCGCGTCTCCGACGAGATGCTCGGCATCTACCTGACCGCCGGATTCGGACTGCTCGAGGCGGACCAGGCCTCCAAGACCGTGCTCGGCTACGTCATCGGGATCGCCTCGGTCGAGGCGGCGACGATCAGCAAACTGCACCGCAGCGGCAAGGACATGGCCGAATGGCAGGCGGCAGTCTGGCCGGCGGCGGTGCGAGCAGCCGAGCCGTACTCGCGGATGCGCGCCCTGTACGCCGCCTACGGCGGTGCCGACCTCCAGGCGGGCGCCGAAGACGGCTTCAGCTACGGCCTCAACCGGATCCTCGACGGTCTCGAGGCCCGGTTGGGTCGTAGCTGAAGCCGGTCCCGCTCAGCGGGTGATGGCTACCTCGGACCCGTTCCGCGCGGACTCGTAGATCGCGGTCAGGATGCGGGCCATCTCGAGACCCTGCTCCGCCGTGGCGTCGGCCGGAATCTCCCGGCGGCAGATCTGCAGGAAATGGTCGATCTGGTTGGCGAACCCGACCGTGAAGTCGAACCCGAGCGAATCGATCTGCGGCTGGATGTGCAACAGGGTGTCGTGCCGCTCGGTGATCATCAGCAGCTCGGGCTCGATCTCCGCGCCGCCCTTGTCGCCGTGGATCTTCACACTCGTCGAGTTCCGCGCGTGCAGCGAGTACGACGTGTCCACGTCGAGAACCGCCCCGTTCTCGAACCGGACCTGCGCGGTCGCGTAGTCCTCGACGTTGTTCACCCGGGTCTCCGACGCGGCCCGGTACCGGGTCAGATGCTTGATGTTGTCCCGGGCACCCAGCGGCGAGAAGGTCGCACCCGAAACCGACACCGGAGCGGGCATCCCCATCAGGTACCAGCACAGGTCGATGATGTGGACACCCAGGTCGATCAGCGGGCCACCGCCCGAGACCGTCGCGTCACCGAACCAGCCGCCGGGGTTGCCGGCGGCACGAATGATCGTCGCCCGCGCGGCGTAGATGTCGCCGAACTCGCCCTCGTCCAGGAACCGCTTGGTGACCAGGGCGTTCGGAGCGAAGCGGCGTACGTAGCCGATCTGCAGCGCCTGACCGGTCTCCTTGGTCGCCTGGACCAGGGCCTCGGCCTCGGCGACGTTCACGGACATCGGCTTCTCGACCAGCACGTCCTTGCCGGCCCGCAGCGCCGCCTCGGCGAACTTGGCGTGCAGGAAGTTCGGCACGCAGATGCTCACCGCGTCGACCTCGGGATCGGACAGGATCTCGTCGACGACATCCGTCGCCTTCGGTACGCCGAACTTGTCGGCCTGTGCCTTGGCGCGGGTCCGGTCGATGTCGCACACGGCGACCAGCTCGGCCTGCGGATTCTTCTGGTACGAGATCAGGTGCTGGGTGGCGATGGAGCCCACCCCGATCACAGCAATGCGAGTCGTCATGTCAGGCAGCTCCAGCCAGTCCGAGGATGTTGTTGAGCGAGCGCTCGATGGCGTTGGGAGTCGACTCCAGGCCCTCGAACTCGAGGCTCACATGCAGTTCGGGCCTGGTCCCGACCAGCGCGAGCAGGCCCGCCAGGTCCAGGTCGCCGTGCCCCGCGATCGTGCCGAGCAGGTAGTCGCCGGCCAGCGTCTTCAGCCAGCCATCGCCCGCCGATCGGCGGATGTGGAAGTCCTTCACGCCCACGATGGCCGCGATGTCGATCAGTCCGGCGGCGGTCTTGCCGGGCACCTCACCGACGCAGAGTCCGTTGCCGAGGTCCAGCGTGACCCGGAAGTTCGGGCGATCCACGGCGTGCACCAGCCGGGCCAGCCGGTCGCTGCCGTTCATGAAGAAGCCGTGGTTCTCGATCGTCGACACGATGCCCAGCTCGGCGGCGTGGTCGGCGACCGCACGGCAGCCTTCGACGACCCTCTCGAACGTCGACTCGAACTCCCCCGGGTCCTGCTCACGCCACGACCACGGGGCGACGTCGTGACGGAAGATGCGAGCTCCGAACCGGTGCGCGACATCCAGCTGCCGGCGAAGGCGGTCGATCTCCTTGTCCTCCGCCGTCCGCAGGTCGCCGCTGACCAGGTAGTTCACGATCGGTACGCCGATGTCGCCGGCGTGCGCGGCCGCGTCACGGACCACACCGTCGTTCTCCAGGTAGTACTCGCCGTCCATGGCGGCGATCTCCAGATGCCCTGCGGGTGACGACGCGACCCAATCCAGGACTGCGATCAGGTCCATCTCGCCGCTGGCCATGAGGCTGCGAAAGCAGTACGAGCTGACTCCTAGCTTCACTTGCTGGTCCTCTCCAGGTCGTGAGTGATCCGGCGCCACGGACTCGGGTAGTCGTGAACGCCGTAGATGCGTGTACTGAACTGGTCGAACGCTGTGCCGACCGCCCCGAGCACCACGGCCTCGCGGCCGAGGGCCGAGGCGACGAACGGTGGGCGCTCGGGGAAGAGCAACTCCCTCTCGACCGCGGCCTCGAGCGAACGAAGCAGCACGGCACTGTCCTGCGCGGGTCCACCCCGCACGACCACGATCTCGGGATCGACGACCAGCAAGACCGTGGCGATGCGTCCGGCGATCTGCGCACAGAAGTCGTCGATCTCGGCCTGGGCGTCCGCGTCGCCGGCAGCCGCCGCGCTCAGCACGGCCTCACCGGTCGGATGTGACGTCCAGATCAGCTGTCCTCGGTCCGCGTTGCGCGTCCAGCGCATGCCTCGCTGCGCTCCGAGCTCGCCGGCCAGGCGGTGGCGCCCTTGCCGAATGACGCCGTTCAGGACGATCGACACGGACAGCCGATGGCCGATCTGGAGGTAGACGACATCGGAGTACCCGCGTCCCGCGCCACCGCGCTGCTCGGCGAGTGCGGCCAGCTTGATGTCGTTGTCGATGGCAACCGGACGGCCGAGGTGTTGCGACACGGTCTCCGCGATCGGCAGGCCGACCAGTTCGGGGAGCGCGAGACTGGCGCGCAGGTGACCGTTCGCCTCGACCACACCGGGGAGAGCGAGTCCGACCGCACGAAGGCGTCCGAGATCGAGCGCGCTCTCGTCGGCCGCGGCGTGAATCGCGCTCTGAATCGACGAGATCTCAGCGGGCCGGTCCCGCTTCAGCTCGGTGTAGCCCAGTCGGCGGCCGGACAGGTCGCAGATGATGGCTCGCACCCCGCGCGGGCCGAGGTCCACTCCGGCAACGAGACCCGCCTCCCGGGCGAACCGGAAGGCACGCGCGGGCCGCCCCGGCCCCACGATCGACGGATCGGTGGGCACGACCAGACCAGCCTCGACGAGATCGTCGAGCACGGCGTGCACCGTGGGTCGCGACAGTCCGGTCTCCGCGCTGATGACGCCGACGGTTTGCGCGTCGTCGGCGTCGGCCAGCGCGCGCAGACAGGCGACCTGATTGGCCGATCGCTCCGCCTGAGCGGCTCCTCGTGCAGTGTCCATCGACCCCAACTTATTATGCAACCGGCTTTATTAAAGACGGTATCAGAATCAGCCGACCGGTGGCAACCAGTTGTTGCTCACGGCAACAGTCAACGCTGCAGGATCGTGCGCTCGACGACGGTCCAGGTCGTCGTGGTGAGCAGGTAGAGCCACGCGGCGAGCGGGAGGAAGGCGGCACTCAGCAGCGTGCCGAAGGGCAGGATCCGGGCGAGCCGGCGGGACAGGGGCGTCGCGGTCTCGTCGAGTTGGCGAAGCTGCAAGCGGGCCGAGAACCAGCCGACGACTCCCAGCAGTACGGCGAGCACGACGAAGGCCGGCGTGCCGGTGAGGACCGGCCAGTGCAGGCCGAGTGGTGCGCCGAGGAGGCTGCCGCTGATCAGTTGGTTCGACTCCCCCGCCACCATCGCCCGGGAGAACAGCGTGTACATCAGCCAGAAGAAGGGCAGCTGCGCGAGCGTCGGCAGCAGACCGGCGAAGACCGACGTACCGGACTCTGCTTGCAGCTTAGCGAGCTCGCGTTGGAGACGCTCGGGATCACCGCGGTGACGATCGCTGAGCTTCTTCAGCTGAGGCATTAGTTCGGCGCGAGCACGCAACCCGCGATGCGCCCGCACGCTGAGTGGAACCAGACACAGCCGTACGACGAGGGTGCAGACGACGATCGCGATCACAGCGGCAGAGCTGCCGGCGAGCGGTTCGATAGCGGTGACGAGGGACGTGAGCAAGTGATAGGCACCGGCGACCGGTGCCTCCAGGAAGGAAGGCACAGCACAACTCCACGAGTGAGAAGGAAACGGGTAGCGAGGAAGAGCGCTACCGTCCCGGTGCTCGTGGACGTGGCCGACCGGTCGCGTCGGGATCGCGGAGAGACAGATAAGCAGTACGCCGGGCGTTGGCCCGGGTGGCGCTGACGCGCGCCGGCAGCGGCGAGGCAACCGCGCCCCGCGCCGACGAGCGCGCCACCAGGAGCAGAGTGAACAGCAAGGCCGCCGCCGTGAAGACGGCGGCGGCCAGAGTTGCCGTGTCGAGGACAGGCATCACCAGCGCGAGTACGCCGGCGAGTGCCTGACCCATCGTCATCAGTCCAGGTAGTCCCGCAGGACCTGCGAGCGGGACGGGTGGCGCAGCTTCGACATCGTCTTGGACTCGATCTGCCGGATCCGCTCGCGGGTGACGCCGTACACCTTGCCGATCTCGTCCAGCGTCTTCGGCTGGCCGTCGGTCAGGCCGAAGCGCATCGAGACCACACCGGCCTCGCGCTCGGACAGGGTGTCCAGCACCGCGTGCAGCTGCTCCTGGAGCAAGGTGAACGAGACGGCCTCGGCCGGCACGATCGCCTCGGAGTCCTCGATCAGGTCGCCGAACTCGGAGTCGCCGTCCTCACCCAGTGGCGTGTGCAGCGAGATCGGCTCACGGCCGTACTTCTGCACCTCGATGACCTTCTCCGGGGTCATGTCGAGCTCCTTGGCGAGCTCTTCCGGAGTGGGTTCGCGACCGAGGTCCTGCAGCATCTGCCGCTGCACTCGGGCCAGCTTGTTGATCACCTCGACCATGTGCACCGGGATACGGATCGTCCGCGCCTGGTCGGCCATCGCGCGGGTGATCGCCTGCCGGATCCACCAGGTGGCGTAGGTAGAGAACTTGTAGCCCTTGGTGTAGTCGAACTTCTCGACCGCGCGGATCAGACCGAGGTTGCCCTCCTGGATCAGGTCCAGGAAGAGCATGCCGCGGCCGGTGTAGCGCTTGGCCAGCGACACCACCAGGCGCAGGTTGGCCTCGAGCAGGTGGTTCTTGGCCCGGCGGCCGTCCTCGGAGATCCAGTCGTACTCGTCGCGGACCTTCTCCTTCAGCTTGGCGGCCTCGTCGCCCAGCTGCTCCTCGGCGAACAGGCCAGCCTCGATCCGCTTGGCGAGCTCGACCTCCTGCTCGGCGTTCAGCAGCGGGACCTTGCCGATCTGCTTCAGGTAGTCCTTGACCGGGTCGGCGGTCGCCCCGGCCACCATCACCTGCTGCTCGGGCTCG
Source organism: Kribbella sp. NPDC050281 (assembly GCF_040655855.1). Classification (NCBI taxonomy): domain Bacteria; kingdom Bacillati; phylum Actinomycetota; class Actinomycetes; order Propionibacteriales; family Kribbellaceae; genus Kribbella; species Kribbella sp. NPDC050281. Next base: position 9,438 of record NZ_JBFAKS010000014.1, read on the forward strand.
TCGGTCTCGTCGGCCTCGGAGACGACGAAGCCCTCGTCCTCGGTCAGCTCCTTCTCCAGCGGCTTGACCGCGTCCGGGCTGAAGTCGGCCTCATCGACATCGTCCAGCGAGCGCGGCTTGCCGGTCTTGGGGTCGATCGCCAGACCAGCTTCGGAGACGGCCTTCTTCGCCGGCGCTTTCTTCGCGGCGGCCTTCTTCGCGGGGATACCGTCCTCCTTGGTGCCGGCGGCAGGCTTGGCCGCGGCCTTCTTCACTGCCGCCTTCTTGGCTGCAGGCTCGGTCACTCGGGCGCTGGTCCTCGGAGCCGTGCTGCGGGCAGTGGCGGCCACGGCCCGGGCTGACTCGGCGGGAAGATTCTCGGACGAGCTGGACGACACGAATTACCTCTCGTCTGACGCAGGGTTTGTACGGCGGTACGACGTTGTGTTGGTGCTGGTGGTGCCAGGTATTCAGGATGTTCTTGGGTATGACTGTGTGCGGCTGCTCGCTGGTCAGGCGGCGGCAACACTACATTGTAATCCGCGAACCAAGCCCGGGCGCGCCACGACCCCCCGATCGGCGCGCTCAGGCCCCCGCCGGGCGGGTGTCCCCGCTCCGGTGGAGGCCTGGCCGGTATCGCCGTCGAACAGTGCGTTTGCGGTCGTCCGTTCTCAGCCGTTCCGGGTCTGCCGCAGTGGACGGGCCACCACGCGTTGCCGGACCAACTGCTGCTCCTGCTTGAACTGTCTCACCTTCACCAAAGACGCCACGTCGATCACGTCCGCGACGGACTTGTACGCGCCGTCCTCGCCGTACGGCTCGGATGCCTCGCGCCAGCCCCGCGGCCGGACCTTGAGTTGCTTGCCGAGCAGCGCGACGAAGATCTTCGCCTTCTGCGCGCCGAAGCCCGGCAGGGCCGACAACCTGGCCAGCAGGTCGTCCCCTGACTTCACATCGGACCAGAGGCCCGAAGCGTTACCGCCGTACTCCTCGTCCAGGTGCTTGGCCAGCGTCTGGATCCGGGCCGCCATCGCGGTCGGGAACCGATGCACGGCCGGCGGACCGGCCACCACCTCGACGAACGCGTCCGGGTCGTAGTGCGCCACTGTGGACGGATCGAAGGGGCCATCCATCCGCTTGGCGATCGCGACCGGTCCCGCGAACGCGCGCTCCATCGGAATCTGCTGGTCCAGCAACATGCCCACCAGCAGGGCGAAAGGATCTCTGCTCAGCATCTCGTCGGCGTCGGGCTGCTGTGCGAGGCACAGCTTCTTGCTGCGTGTCGAAGTCACCTCAGTCCTCCCCTTCGTCGGCCTTTACGGCCAGCACCGGACACGGAGCGTCGAGCAGCACCCGCTGGGCATTGCTGCCGAGAATGAGCTTGCCGACCGGGGACCGGCGCCGAAGCCCGATCACGATGAACTCGGCATGCACCTGCTCGGCGACGGCCACCAGGTCCTCCGCCGGGTCGAGTCCACGCACCAGTTGCCGCACCTCGTAAGGCACACCGGTCGGGTCGAGTTGCTCACGTACCTCCGTCAACGCGGCATCGCTCGCCGCGGCCTCATCGCTGTCGAAACTGCGCCCACCCCGGTGTGAGTTGACCACCACCAGCTTGGCGTCGCGAAGCGTCGCCTCTTCGGCCGCTCGCCGCAGGGCCGCACGGCCCTCAGCCTTCGGCACGTAACCCACGACGATGGTCGTCATCGCCCTGCCTCACCTCCGGGTGTCGTGTCGACCCGTCTCGAACGATACTGCTCCCGACCGTGGTCGGCATCCGCTGGATTTACACCAGCTGTGTCGCGGCCGTGACGGACGGCTGATCGTCGCGCGGGTAGTACTCCACCACCGCCCCGGCCGCCGATGTGGCAGCCGCGCCGGTGCCCGAGTACTACCCGCGAGAAGACTGTCTAACCTTCCGGTGGCCACACCCTTGCAGGGGTGTCACCCGACGCGCCACCCCTGTAGTCCGGGTCGTTATCGAACTCGTCCACCCAGTTGCCTTGGGCAAGGTCGCAGCGGTTCCGCCGGAGGGACCTCAGTTCCGCCCACACTGTCCGACGTTGTCGGAAAACAACTAACCGGTTCAGTCCACCGGCCACTCGTGCACAGGCATGTTCTCGTGCATGTGATCGCGGTAGCGATGGAGCATTCCGCGCAGCGCGTCACGCCGTCCGTGCGATCCCTTTGTATACAGTCGGTGAAACTCATCGGCCTGCCACGACGCACCGTTGCGGTTGGTCAGGCACCGCTGCTCGATGATTCCCAGCAGCCGATCACGCACCGCGGCGTCGACGCCCCAGGCGTCGAGACCGCGAGAAGCCAACGGGAGCAGGCGTCTGAGCACAAGCTCGGTCGCCCGGACGGTCCCGATGCCCGGCCAGAACACCTCCGCGTCGATGCCGTGCCGCGCCGCTGCGTGGAAGTTCTCCTCTGCCGCGCTGAACGACATCTGTGACCAGATCGGCCGTTCGCCGTCGGCCAGTGCGCGGACCAGGCCGAAGTAAAACGCCCCGTTCGCGATCGTGTCGACCACGGTCGGGCCGGCCGGCAGTACGCGGTTCTCCACCCGCAGATGCGGCTTCTCCCGGACAACGTCGTACACGGGCCGGTTCCAGCGATAGATCGTCCCGTTGTGCAGCCGCAACTCCGAAAGAGCTGGGGTGTCGCCGCGATCGAGAACGGCGATCGGATCCTCGTCGGAGGTGACCGGCAGCAGCGCCGGGTAGTAGCGGGAGTTCTCCTCGAACAGGTCGAAGATCGAGGTGATCCATCGTTCACCGAACCACACCCGCGGCCGGACGCCCTGCGTCTTCAACTCGTGGGTGCGGGTATCGGCGGCCTGCTCGAACAATGCGATCCGCGTTTCCCGCAATAGCTCCTTACCGAACAGGAACGGCGAGTTCGCACCCACGGCCAGCTGGACGCCGGAGATCGCCTGGGCCGCGTTCCAGTACCGCGGGAACGCCTCCGGTGTCACCTGCAGATGGAACTGCGTCGACGTACACGCGGCCTCGGGCACGATGCTGTCCGCGGTCACCTGCAACCGCTCGATGCCGTCGATCCTGATCTGCACGTCCTCGCCGCGGGCGGCGAAGATCTGGTCGTTGAGCAAGGCGTAGCGCGGGTTCGTGCTCAGCGCCTCGCGATGGATGTGCTCGGTCAGCAGCGTCGGCAGGATCCCGACCACCACCATCGACGAGCCGGTCCGGGCCGCCTTCTCCTCGGCCGCGTTCAGGCTGTCGCGGATGTTCGACTCCATCGTGTCCAGGCCGATGCCGTCGATCTGCCCGGGCGGAACGTTGATCTCGATGTTGAACTGGCCGAGTTCGGTCTGGAACGCGTCGTCCTCGATCGCGCTCAGCACCTCGGAGTTCTTGAACGCCGGATCGCACTTCTCGTCGACCAGGTTCAACTCGATCTCGATCCCCGTCATCGGCCGCTCCGGCGCGAACCGGGCCTCGCGCAGCATCCGCGCGAAGGCGTCGAGATTGCGATGGACCTGGTTGCGGAACGCCGTCCGATCCGCCCGGGTGAATTCGACCCGGTCGACTTCCTCGCCCATCTGCGCCTCCCCTGGTGGCTACATGGCCTTAGTGTGCCTGAAGGGTGCCCACCTGTGTGAGACGCAATCGCGTGATGGAGTCAGACCGGATAGACGATGAAGTGATCGCGCACGATCCGGACCGGCTCCGGGCCGGCCTCGTCGAGGACCTGGGCCAGCTCGGTCAGTACGCCGGGATCGAGCGGCAACTCGTGCTCATCCGGATGCTTGTCGGCGCCCATCTCGAAGTCGCGGCCGGGCTCCTGGGTCAGCTCGATGTGCGCGCCCAGGATCTGCTCGACCGGATTGCCCGCGGCAACGAACCCGTCCAGCCGGGCCACACTCGCCCGGAACGCGGGCCAGTCGAAGACGTACAGCCTGCCCGGGTACAGCGAGTCGCCGCTGAACAGCACCTTCGACGTCCGGTCGTAGACGGCGATGTGCGACGCGTGGTGCCCCGGGATCGGGATGATGTCGAGCACCCGGTCGCCGAGGTCGAGCTGGACCACCTCGTTCGGCCAGTCAGCGATCCCGAAGTACGCCGCCACGTCCTCGGCCGTCCTGCCGACGACCTGGTCGAACTCGGCGTCGCCACCGACATGGTCGCCGTGGCTGTGGGTGTGCGCGACGATCAGCTCCTGACCGGACAGCAGGCTCTCCACCACCGGGCGCAGCTTGGCGTCACCGGTACCCGTGTCGAGCAGCAGGGCCCGTTCGGTACCGAGCAGCAGGTAGATGAACGGTCCTTCGAAACTGGTCCGAAGCGACTGGCGGATGATCGCCGTGCGTTGGTCGTACCAGTGGATCTGGTGTTCTGGGCTGGCCGGGTCGGTGCCGTCGTCCCAGTGCGCGGGGAATGTCATTCCAGAATTGTCGGTCATGCCAGGGAGACTGGTGCCGTGCGAGGGGATCCGTCGGTGCTGCATGTCGACCTGGACGCGTTCTACGCGGCAGTCGAGCAGCGCGACAAGCCGTCGTTGCGGGGCAAGCCGGTCGTGGTCGGTGGCGTCGGCGTCCGCGGTGTCGTCTCGACCGCGTCGTACGAGGCCCGCAAGTACGGCGTGCGCTCCGCGATGTCGACCGCGGAGGCACGATCACGCTGTCCGCACGCGGCGTATCTCGGTCCACGCTTCGAGGTGTACCGACGGAGCAGCCAGGCGGTGATGGCCGAGATGCGGGCCTTGTCGCCGCTGGTCGAGCCGTTGTCGCTCGACGAGGCGTTCGTCGATCTGTCCGCGTCCGGGCTGACCGGGCTCACCGTCGAGGACGTGCAGGCGATCGCCCTGGATCTCAAGGCCGCGATCCGGAAGGCGAGCGGCGGCCTGACCGCGTCGGTCGGCGCCGGTACGTCGAAGCTGATCGCGAAGATCGCCAGTGACCTGGACAAGCCTGACGGAGTGGTTGTCGTGCCGGCCGGGACAGAGGCGGAGTTCCTCGCGCCGATGCAGGTCACCGTGATCCCCGGTGTCGGGCCGGCGACGGCGCAGCGGCTCAGTATGGCCGGAGTGCGGACCGTCGCCGACCTCCAGCAACTCGAAGAGGACGAGTTGATCCGTCAGGTCGGCTCCGCGCATGGCAGCAGCCTCTACCGGCTGGCGATCGCGGCCGACGACCGTCCGGTGGTGAGCGACCGGGAGACCAAGTCGGTCAGCGTCGAGGACACCTTCGAGACCGACATCATCGACCGCTCGCTGCTGGCCGCGATCGGCGACCGGATGGCGCACCGCGTCTCCGAGCGGCTGCAGAAGGCGCAGCTCTCCGGCCGAACCGTCACGGTCAAGACGCGGATGCACGACTTCACCACGCACACGCGATCGTCGACGCTGGCCGGGCCGACCGACGATGCCCGGGTGATCGCGCGAGTGGCGCGACGGCTGCTCGACGACAGCGAGATCGGCGGCGGGATCCGCCTGCTCGGTGTGGGCGTCTCCTCGCTCGCGGACTGGATCCAGGACGACCTCTTCACCGACAGCGAGTACGCCGACGCCCCGGTCGAGGTGGTCGAGTTGCCGGAGCGGCCGCGCGACCAGATCGGGTTCTACCCGGGTCAGGACGTCGCTCATCCCGACTATGGGCGCGGATGGGTCTGGGGCTCGGGCCGCGGCCGCGTGACCGTGCGGTTCGAGACTGCGGACACGCCGCCAGGTCCGGTCCGGACCTTCGCGGTCGACGACCCGGCCTTGACAAAAGTTGTCACCGGCTCAGCGGAAGAAGACGACGAACCCGAAGCGGGTCAGAACGGGTCGAATGAATGAGGAACGGCGAGGCCGCTGCTCACCGCCGGAGACGCACCGACAGGCACGTGACACAGCCTTCGAGCTTCTCGAACTCGCTGATGTCGACGACGACCGGGGTGTAGCCGAGCTGCTCGAGCAGCTTCGCGGACTCCGGCGCCGAGGCAGCCATCAGCAGGCGCCCCTCCCCCAGCAGTACGACGTGCGACCCGGCTTCCTCAGGCATCGGACGGAACGACTCGAACGCCTGTGGGGCGTCGACGAGCGGCTCATAGCCGATCACGGTCCCGTCCGGTAGCGCGGTGACCGCGGACTTCAGGTGCAACACCTTCCGCACCGGCACGGCGCGGACTTCGGCTCCCAGTGGCGCGAAGGCCTCACGGAGTTGCCGGATGCCCTCGTCGTTCGTGCGGCCGCCTTGGCCGGCGTACACGGTCGAACCGATCTTGAGGATGTCGCCGCCGTCGAGCGTGCCGGGGTCGGTGATGTGGGTGATGCGGTAGCCCTGCGCCGCGACGATGCGCTCGGCTTCGGCTGCCTCGGGTCGTCGCTCGTCCGCTCCTGATCGCGCGATCACCGCGAGGTCGCCGTACACGACCATCGTGTCCTCGACGAACACGCCGTCGGGGCACTCGTCGACCGCCGGCACCTCGACCGTGGTCCAGCCGTGCGCCTCGAGGGCGTCGACGTACCGCTGCCACTGGCGTACGGCGAGGTCCGCGTCGATCGGGGTGCGTCGGATGTGGGTGACCAGTCCCTCGGCGAGGCGCGGGCTGGGGCGTCGGACCAGGGCAGACGGCACTCGTGCAGGTTAGCCGGTGCCGGCCTGGGTACCGGCCGGGCGGACGCTTCTAGATGTGGAGGGCAACCGATGCCGAAGATCCTGCCGGCGACCGGCGGCGACGTGGTCGAGATCATCCTGGCGGACCACCGGTGGTTCGAGGAGGCGCTGCGTGAACTGCGGGACGTGCGCAGCGATCGGTCCGCCGTACTGGCTGACCTGGCGACGGTGCTGATCGCGCACGCGGAGGCGGAGGAGTCGAAGGTCTACCCGACGCTGCGGCGCAAGGATGCGATCGACGCCGACGAGGTCGAGCACTCCGAACGCGAGCACGACGAAGGCAACGCGGCGCTGCTCGCTCTGATGGAGGTCGACGACACCGGCAGCAAGAAGTTCAGCGAGCACCTGCACGAGTTGTCCGAGGCGCTCACGCACCACCTGGACGAGGAGGAGCGCGACGTTCTCAACCCCGCGCGCACCGACGTGTCCGAGGAAACCCGGCGCAACCTCGGCGACGCTTTCGCCGAAGAACGCGCCCGCCTGATCGAGTCCGGCTGCGGCCACATCACCAACGTCCGCAAGATCGTCGAGAGTGCCTGAGGCTCACAGCGGGATTGTGAGGCCTTCCTCGGCCGCGATCACCTCGCCGTCGAACTCCCGCTGTGCCTCGGCGACCGAGATCGACCGGTCGGAGCCCGGCCAGAAATGCGTCAGCAGCAAGCGCTTCGCACCGCGCGCATGCCGACCAGCCTCGGTCGCCGTCATCAGATAGCGCGGCGTCGTGTCCGGTGACGGCCCCTGATGGGTCGCGTCCGAGATCAACAGCTCCGTTCCCTCGGCCAGCTTCCGCAGGTCGGGTGACGGGCCGCTGTCCCCGGTGTAGGCGACGGACACCCCGGGCGCACTCAGTCGGACTCCGAAGTTGGTCTTGTAGTGCGGCAGTTCCACGGTCTCGACCGCGAACGGACCGAGCCGTGTGGTCGCCGCGAGGTCGTGTACGTCGAAGACGGTCGCCGGATCCGGGTCCGGCTCGAGCGCCCGCAGTACGTCGACCACCCCCGGCGGACAGTGCAGCGGGACCGGCGGTGCGTCCGGTGCTTCGTAGAAGCGAACGCGCGCGAGACCGCTCACGTCGACGCAGTGGTCGGGGTGCTGGTGCGTGACGACGACCGCGTCGACCTCACCCTTGGGCCGATGCTCCAGCAGTCGCGGCAGAGCGCCGTACCCGAGATCAAGCACGACGCTGAAACCGTCGTACTCGAGCAAGAAACCGGCGCACGCTCGTCCGGCCTCCGGCCAGGCGCCGCACGAGCCGAGGATGGTGAGCGCCCTCAACGGACGGCGAACGGCTGGTCGGTCGGCACGATCTCCTTGCCCAGCGGCAGCAGCGAGATCGGGATCAGCTTGAAGTTGGCAAGGCCGAGCGGGATCCCGATGATCGTCACGCAGAGCGCGATCCCGGTGGCCAGGTGCCCGAGCGCCAGCCACCAGCCGGCGAACACGACCCAGATGATGTTGCCCAGTACGGCGCCCGCCCCGGCACTCGGCTTGTCGACCATGGTCCGGCCGAACGGCCACAGGGTGAACCCAGCGATCCGGAACGACGCGATGCCGAACGGGATGGTCACGATCAGCACGCAGCAGATCACACCGGCGATCGCGTAGCCGACCGCCAGCCAGAACCCGGCCAGCACCAGCCAGATCAGGTTGAGAAGTGTCCTCATGCTCTCAGCCTGCCACCCCATGGGGTGCTCCAGAACGCTCCGCGCCACAAGCCCGGGATCATTCCGGGGGACCCTGACCCGGGAGCAGACGTACTAGTACTCGTCGGTGCTCAGAGTGGCAAACGTCATCCCGGCGTTCACCAGGCGCTGCCGCAGTGCCGGTCCCATTGCGGCGGCGGTGGTGGTCTGGCCGGCTGTCGTGGGGAGGTCGTCGAGACAGAGGCAGAGGGCGCTCTCGGCCAGCATCTTGGCGGTTTCGTCGTACCCGGGATCGCCGCCGGCAACCTCGGTGATCACCTGCTTGCCGCCACCACGGCCGACGAAGCGGACGTTGAACCAGGACCTCGCCCGGCGCTCCGGGCTCGGGCCGTCGCCTGGCTGCAGCCGCTTGAGCAAGGCGTTCCGGGCCGGCGGGATCTGGGCGGCCGCCATCAGCAGGGCGGTCCCACCGATGCCTCCGGCAACCATCGGGAGGCGCTTGAGCGCGGCGTAGTGCGAGTACCGGAAGTCCGGGCCGTACTCCTCGAGCAGCCGGGCGGAGTACCCGACGACCTGTGGGTCGATGGTCGGCAACGGAACCGCCCAGAAGCCTTGCTGCCGGTGGATCCTGCCGGAGACCGCCCTGGCATTCCGATCGTCCGGCCCTGGCTCGGCGCGGCGCCGCGCCCGGTGTGCTTCGAGGTGCTGCTTCGGCCGGGAGAACGCCGTGATCGCGGTATGGAAGGTGCCCCCGGACGGACGGCCGCCGCCCCGCAGCAGACCGTCGACCTGGATCGGGACGCGCCGCGGCAACTGCTCGACGGTGAACTGGACACCGAGGTCGTACGGGATCGAGTCGAAGCCACAGGCGTGCACGATCCGGGCACCGGTCTGAACGGCCCGTTCGTGATGGCGCACGTACATGCGATCGACGAACTCGGCCTCACCGGTCAGATCGACGTAGTCGGTCCCTGCGTCCGCACATGCTGCCACCACTGGCTCGCCGTACTGGATGTAGGGACCGACGGTGGTGGCTACGACCTTGGCCGACTCGGCAAGGGCCTGCAGAGATCGGGGATCCGTGACATCCGCGTGCAGGACGTCCTTGCCGAAGGCTTCGAGCTTGCCTTGGTTGCGTCCGGCAACGGCCCACTTGAGGTCCGGCGGCGCGTTCTTGGTCAGGTACTCCGCGGTCAGGGCTCCGGTGAAGCCACTCGCGCCGAGCAGGACGACGTCGTACTCGCGGCTCATTGGCCGGCAGCCTTCTCGGCGTCGGCGCGGCCGCCGGCGCCGGTTGCACGCGAGGAGGCCGCGGCGCCGCGCGCCTGGACGTCGGCGAGTGCGGCCCGATCGGCCTTCGGCACGCTGAACCGCGAGCCCGCCTCGATGACGTGGGGGATCACCCAGCGGAACACCTTCATCGCCCCGATCCAGCCCGGCACGTGCACGGTCCGACGGCGCTTCCTGATCCCGTCGACGAACTTGTCCACCGCGAAGTCCAGCGGGTACACCTTGCTCGCCAGCGGGATACCGGTGCGCATCTTGCCGAACACCGGGTGCTCGTCGGCGCCACGCACCATGTCGGTGTCGACGAAGGTCATGTGTGCAACTCCGACCCGCACGCCCAGGTGCTTGAGTTCGGGCCGCAGCGTGTCCCCCATCGCCTCCACACCGGCCTTCGCCACGTTGTACGCCGCCAGCCCCGGGATATGGACGATCGCCGCAAGCGACGAGACCAGCAGCAGGTAGCCCTTGCTCTCCAGCAGATACGGCAGCGTCAGGTGAACAGTCCGCCAGACGCCGAACAGGTCGACGTCCACGACGCGCTCCCACATCTTCGGGTCCATGCTCCGGCTGAACCCGGGCGCGGCGATGCCGGCGTTCGCCATCACCACGTCGATCCGGCCGTATCGCTCGGCCACTGCCTCGACCGCAACCCGCAGCGACTCGGTGTCGGTGACGTCGGCCTCCCACCACCCCGCGTCCGGCCCGCAGTCCTCGGCGACCTTCTTCAGCTCGTCCGGCTCCAGACCGATCAGTGCCAGCGTGGCGCCGTCCCGCGCCAGCTTCCGGGCAACCGCGGCGCCGATTCCGCGGGACGCACCGGTGATGAGGACGACCTGACCACGCATCTGGACCTCCAGCTTGTTGAGTGGATACTCAACAGTAAGTGCTTGTTGACCGATTACTCAATAGACTGGCCGTATGACCCAGACCTCGTCCGCCCGGCTGCGTCCCGGCGAACGTCGCAACCAGATCCTCGCGGCTGCCCGCCGCGTCCTGGTCGCCGACCCGCACCGCGAACTCACGGTCGAACTCGTCGCCGCCGAGGCCAAGGTCTCCCCCGCACTGCTGTTCCACTACTTCGGCTCGAAGAAGAAGTTCCAGTACGCCGTGATCGAGGAAGCGGCCGCCGAAGTCATGCTGCGCACCGCGCCCGACCCGTCCCTGCCGCCGGACGAGCAACTCCGGTCCGGCATCCGCGCCTTCGTCCGTGCGGTCCTCGAAGCGCCTCAGCTCTACCGCGCCACCCTGCTGATGTCAGCCGCCGGCGACCCCGACGTACGCGCACTGCACTCCGAGATCCGACGGGTCTTCAGCACGTGGGTCGTCAGCGCGGTGGCCCAGAGCGGCATCGAGATCACCCCCACGGTCGAGCTGGCCTGCCACGGCTGGCAGGGGTACGTCGAGCAGACTCTGCTCACCTGGATCGACAATCCCAGCATCTCCCCCGAGGCCCTCGAACACCTCTGCGAACAATCCCTCGACGCCATCCTCACGACCACCGAGGGTTAGGGTTCACGGGTGCTGAAGGTTGCCACGGTGAATGTGAACGGTGTCAGGGCCGCGTTCCGGCGCGGGATGGGTCCGTGGCTGCAACAGACCGATCCGGATCTGTTGCTGATGCAGGAAGTTCGCGCGACGGACGACGTACTGCGCGAGCTGCTCGGCGGGGACTGGAACATCGCGCACGCGGAGCCGTCGATCGACGGGCACAAGGGGCGTGCGGGAGTCGCGGTGGCGAGCCGGCGGCCGACCAAGGACGAGCGGGGAGAGATCGGACCGGAGCGGTTCGCCGGGTGTGGCCGGTGGGTCGAGGCGGACGTCGTACTGGACGACGGTTCGACGCTGACGGCGGTGAGCACGTATGTCTTCACGGGTGAGTTCGAGACGCCGCCGCGGCAGGAGGAGAAGTACGCGTTCCTGGACGCGATCACCGCCCGGCTGACCGAGCTGCGCGCCGACGGGCGGCACGTGCTGATGTGCGGCGACCTGAACATCGCGCACCGCGAGGTCGACCTGAAGGCCTGGAAGGCGAACCGGAAGAAGAGCGGCTTCCTCCCCGACGAGCGCGCCTGGATGGATCGTTTGTTCGACTCCGGCTGGGTCGATCTCGGACGGCGCTTCGGCGGCGAAGGCCCCGGCCCGTACTCCTGGTGGTCCTGGCGCGGCAAGGCGTTCGACAACGACGCCGGCTGGCGCATCGACTACCAGATCGCCTCGCCCGAACTCGCCGGATCCGCCACCGGTTGCGTCGTCCACCGCGCCCCGACCTACGCCGAACGCTGGAGCGACCACGCTCCCGTCGTAGCGACGTACGACGTCTGACCGGACGGCCACGGAAACCGGCAGCCACGTCCGGTCTCCGGCGGGTAGTCTCGCGGCATGTCCGACTTGAACCCCTCCGCAGACAACACCGCCGCGAAGCCCCCGGTCGCCGCCCGGAAGCCGATCGAACGCAGTCATCACGGCGATGTGTTCGTCGACGACTACGAGTGGTTGCGGGACAAGACCGACGACGAGGTGCTGGACCACCTGCGCGCCGAGAACAGCTACACCGAGGCCCGCACGGCCCACCTCGAATCGTTGCGTGAGGCAATCTTCAAGGAGATCTCGGACCGCACCCTGCAGACCGACCTGAGCGTGCCGGCCCGGCGCGGCGGGTACTGGTACTACGCCCGCACGATCGAGGGCAAGCAGTACGGCATCCACTGCCGGGTGAAGGTGGACGGCGACCAGCCTCCGGCCACCGACGGCGAGATCGCCGGCGAAGAGGTGATGCTGGACGGCAACGAGGTGGCCGGCGACTCGGAGTTCTTCTCCCTCGGCACCGTCGACGTCTCCCCCGACGGCCGGCTGCTCGCATACTCCGTCGACCTCAAGGGCGACGAGCGGTTCACCCTGCGGATCAAGGACCTCGCCACCGGCGAGCTGCTGCCGGACGAGCTGCCCGAGGTGCACTACGGCTCGGCCTGGTCCGCGGACGGGTCGACGATCTTCTACACCAAGGTCGACGACGCCTGGCGGCCGTACCAGGTCTGGCGGCACACCCTCGGCGCGACCGAGGACGTGCTGGTCAAGGAGGAGCCGGACGAGCGGTTCTGGGTCGGCGTCGACCTGACCCGCAACGAGCAGGCGATCCAGATCGTGCTCGGCAGCAAGATCACCAGCGAGGTCTGGCTGCTCGACGCCAACGACCCCACCGGTGAGCCGATCGTCGTCGTACCCCGCCGTAACGGCGTCGAGTACGACGTCGAGCATGCAGGAGACCAACTACTGATCACGCACAACGCGGACGCGGTGAACTTCTCCCTCGCGACCGCGCCCCTGGACTCCCCCGGCACCTGGACCACGCTGATCGAGGGCGACGAGTCGAGCCGGCTCCTCGGCGTCGACGCGTTCGCCGACCACGTCATCCTGCACCGCCGTCGTGACGCCCTCACCGAGCTCGCGATCATGCGCCGTTCCGAAGGAAGTTTCGGGGAGCCCGAGGTGCTGGAGTTCGAGGAGCCGATCCACACCGTGTCCCCCGGCCGCAACGACGAGTGGCACGAGACCCGCTACCGGTTCGGCTACGCGTCTCTCGTCACGCCGGGGTCGACGTACGACGTGGACGTGGCGACCGGTGAGCGCCGGCTGCTCAAGCGACAGCCCGTGCTCGGCGGGGTCGACCTCGGCGCGTACACGCAGTACCGCGAGTGGGCGACGGCGAGCGACGGGACGAAGGTGCCGATCTCGCTGGTCGCACGCAAGGACGTCGCGAAGGACGGCAACGCGCCGGTCGTGCTGTACGGCTACGGCTCCTACGAGAGCTCGATGGACCCGTGGTTCTCGATCCCGCGGCTGTCGCTGCTGGACCGCGGCGTCGTGTTCGCGATCGCCCACGTGCGCGGCGGCGGCGAGCTCGGCCGGCACTGGTACGACGACGGCAAGATGCTCGCCAAGCGGAACACGTTCACCGACTTCATCGCCGCGGCCGAGCACCTGGTGAAGGAGGGCTGGACCCGGCCGGAGCGGATCGTGGCGCAGGGCGGCAGCGCCGGCGGCCTGCTGATGGGCGCGGTGGCGAACCTGGCGCCGGAGGCGTTCGGCGGAATCGTCGCCGAGGTGCCGTTCGTGGACGCGCTGACCACGATCCTGGATCCGTCGCTGCCGTTGACGGTGATCGAGTGGGAGGAATGGGGTAATCCGCTCGAAGACGCAGACGTGTACGAGTACATGAAGTCCTACTCGCCGTACGAAAACGTCACCGCCCAGCGGTATCCGCGGATCCTTGCGATCACCAGCCTGAACGACACCCGGGTGTTCTTCGTCGAACCCGCGAAGTGGGTGGCCAAACTCCGCGCGATCGCGGACGCCGACGTACTGCTGAAAACCGAAATGGACGCCGGCCACGGCGGCCGCAGCGGACGGTACGACGCATGGCACGAGATGGCCTTCAGCCTGGCCTGGGAACTCGACACCCTCGGTCTGGCCTGATCCCTCGTTTCGGGCGGGAACACGGCGGGTACCGGCGGCGTTGCTGCTGGTTGGAGAGGTTGGAGGCAAGGTTCCCCCGGCACCACGCACGGCGTGTGTTGTGCACCACACAAGACACCGGAGGCGGTGGTGATTCTGGACAGATTCTCAGGTTTCTTCCGCGGGGTGCCGCCAGGCACCGGAGGCGAATTCCCGCGCAAAGCAAAGGGAATTCGGACGCCCGGACGCAAAGGCGGCCGGGAAGCGGACACGAGCGGCTCCTGGACATCGGTTTCCAGGGCGCGATCGTGCCAGGAACTCTCAGGGAACCTTCAGGGTGTTTACACACTCGTCGTGGAATCTTGAACCTCACTCGAGCGTTGCTCTCCATGTAACGACGAAGGGAGTTTCGGTGGCTCGCATGGCTCGTGTCCGCTCGGCGGACGACGGTATCGACGGCAAGGACAGCGTCGGTCTCTATCTCGAGGAGATCGCGCGGACACCTTTGCTGACGGCTGAGGAAGAGGTCGAGCTCGCTGAGACGGTCGAGGCAGGACTCCTGGCGGAGCAACTGCTGGCCGAGGGGCGGGTTGGACGCAAGAAGGGCGGAGCGCCCAAATATGCCACGGAGGAAGAGCTGGAGTGGCTGGTCGAAGAGGGCCAGCGCGCGCAGCAGCGGTTCGTGACCGCGAACCTCCGCCTGGTGGTGTCGATCGCACGCCGGTACGGACGATCCCAGATGCCGCTGCTGGACCTGGTCCAGGAGGGCAACACGGGTCTGATCCGGGCGGTGGAGAAGTTCGACTACCGGAAGGGATTCAAGTTCTCGACGTACGCGACCTGGTGGGTGCGGCAGGCCATCACCCGCGGTATCGCGCAGCAGGCCCGGGTGGTCCGGCTGCCGGTGCACGTGGTGGAGCAGCTGAACCAGATCGGGTCGGCCCGGCGGACGCTGGAGCGCAAGCTCGGACGTGAGCCGGAGATGGACGAGATCGCGGCGGAGCTGGACCTGGACGTGGAGCGGGTCACCGAGTTGATCCGGATCGGCCGGGACCACATCAGCCTGGACAACCCGATCGACGACGAGGGCGAGACCTCGCTGGGCGACCTGATCGCGGCCGAGACCGCACCGGGTCCGGACCAGCTGGTCGCCGACGCGTCGGACCGCTCGGGCCTGTTCAGCCTGGTCGACCAGCTCGACCCGAGGTCGGCCGACGTGATCCGGCGGCGGTACGGCCTGCACGACGGCCGGCAGGCCAAACTCGCCGACATCGGCGCCGTGCACGGCATCTCCGCCGAGCGCGTCCGCCAGATCGAGCGCGAGGCCCTTGGCCGGCTCCGCCTGCTGGCAGACCCGACCCTCGCCGCGTAACCCCCACCCCGAAACCCCTCGAAGGACCCCCAGCCACACCGGCTGGGGGTCCTTCACTTCTCAGCCCACCTGGATCCACGACTCCACCGGCCTCCCACTCCCGCAAGTGCGGTGAAGACTCGATGTCCGGCCAATAGCCGTAGCGCGTCGAACACATGACGTGACCGGTCAGGCGACGGCCTTGTTCCAGGTGTCGATGAGCGCGGGGAGCTCGGACAGCCGCTGGACGGTCGCGTCCGGCTCGCCCTCGGTGTGGCCGATCTGCTCCACCGGGATCGCGCTGTGCGGGATGTGCGCCGCCCGCATCCCGACGTTCTGCGCGCCCCATACGTCGTCGAACAGCCGGTCGCCCACGAACAGGCACCGCGACGGCTCCGACTCCCCCACCGCCCGCATGGCCGACAGGAACGCCTCTGGATGCGGCTTCGTGTACGGGATCTCGCTGGTGTAGACCGCCCCGTCCAGCAGCTCCAGTACGCCGTCCCGCTCGAAGATCTCCTCGTGGCGGCTACGCGACCAGATCGTGTTCGACAGCACCCCGACCTTGAGCCCGCGGGCCCGGAGATCGCGCAGAGTGTCGATCGCGTCGGCCTCGAGCTCGGTGTGCGGGTGCCACTGCCGCTCGTACTCGACCTGGGCCGCCGGGGTCATCGCCACGTCGGCCAGCAGGCAGACCTCCTCGAGCGTGCTGCTCAGGTGCTGGTCGCGCGACCGGGCCCAGACCGAGGCCTCCGCCTCGAACAGCCGGGCCGCGAGCTCGTCCGCCCGGGCCTCGTCGATCACCGCCGCCACCGTCCGCCAGACGGCGTACAGATCGATGGTGTGCCAGGTCGCCAGTGTGCCGCCCCAGTCGAACAGGACGGCCTCGATCCTCGTGTTCGTCACGCGCCTACCCTGGCAGACGGCCCGGACAATTCTCGCCCGGTTTTCTCAGCTCACCCGGGCGATCCGGTTCCGCTTCGACAACCACACCACGGCGGCTGCGTAGAACGCGAGGCACGGGATGTCCAGCGCCAGCAGCGTCCACGGGGCGCCGCCCTGCTGGTCCCAGCCGTCCAGCTGTCCAGTTGCTGCAGGCAACAAAAACGCGAACAGGTTGTTCATCGCGTGCAGCGCGATGCCGGCTTCCAGCCCACCGGTCCGCACCGTCAGCCACGCGATGGTGACCGCGAACAGGAAGATGTCCGCCATCGCCCACCCGGTGTACCCGTGGGCCGACACGAACGCGAGGCTGCTGATCACGATGCCCGGCCAGGGCGTGCGGAACAGCACCCGGAGCCAGCGCGCGCGCCCCTCCGGCCGGTCCGGGCCGTAGGCGCCGACCGCCTGCAGCAGCCAGCCGCGGAACACGAACTCCTCGGCCGCGGACTGGAACGGCACCAGCAGCAGGATCACCACCGCGGGCACGATGAACGCACTGAAGCCGACCCACGAGCCGTCATCGGTCGCCGTCGCGTCACTGCTCGGGAAGATCGCGTCGGCGACGATACCCAGCCCGTAGGACAGCGCCAGGTAGCCGAGGCCGGGCAGGCAGCACATCAGCAGCCAGCGCCAGCGGATCCGGTTCAGGACGGACGCCACGCTCCAGGCCGGCCGACGCTGGACAAGCCAGGCGGTCAGCACGACGAACGGCGTGAGGACTGCGAGCATGACCAGCGTGACGGCCAGGTTCTCGGTGTCGCTCGGGAAGATGTCATTGCCCTGCGGCTGGACGAACTCGCCTGCGATCAGCGTGTGGACGATCTCCCAGCCGACGAGTACCGCCGCGGTGAGGAAGAAGGCGCCGGAGGCGAGGAACAGTGTCCCGACGATCGGCCGCCACCATCTGTACTTCGGCGTCCGCCCGAGCCGGTGGTACGGCGTACCCGCGGGAGCCGGGATGATGCGCGGCTCGCGGTAGGCGTACTGGCCCGGGTACGGCGGCGGTGCGCCGTACTGCTGCTGTTGGTGCAGCCCGGGCCACTGCGGCTGGTACGGGCCAGGCTGCTGGTAGGGGCCAGGCTGCTGGTACGGGCCGGGCTGTTGGTAGGGACCCGGTTGGGGGTAGGGCGGGGGCGGCGGGTACTGACCGGGCTGCGAGGATGGGCCAGGTTGGTACGGCGGGACCCACGGGTTCGGTTGGTTGCCGGGGGGCGGCGAGTCCTGTGGGCGCGGTTCGCCCGATTGCGGGTCCATGAATGGACTCTAGAAGATCGGGCCAAGGAGCTGGAGGAGAACACAGTGGTGACTGATCCGACCCTTGGTGCAGCAGCCACGACGCGGGCCTTGCCGCAGTCGGTGCTGATGCCGTTGACCGGTTCGGCGATCTTCCTCGTGGTCCGGATCGAGCCGGGAGGCGAGGAGACCACCCGGGATCTGCTCGAGCGGGTCAGCGGTCTGATCCGGTCCGTCGGCTTCCGGGTACCAGCCGGGAATCTGTCGTGCGTCACCAGCATCGGTTCGGACGTCTGGGACCGGCTCTTCAGCGGGCCGCGGCCTGCCCACCTGCACCCGTTCATCGAACTCGACGGCGCCAAGCATCGGGCCGTCTCCACTCCCGGCGACCTGCTCTTCCACATCCGCGCCGCGCACCTGGACCAGTGCTTCGAGCTGGCCGGTCAGATCATGAAGGCACTCGACGGCGCTGCCACCGTCGTCGACGAGGTCCACGGCTTCAAGTACTTCGAGATGCGCGACCTGCTGGGCTTCGTCGACGGCACCGAGAACCCGGCCGGTTCAGAGGCGGAGGACGCCGTACTGATCGGGGCCGAGGATCCCGACTTCGCCGGCGGCAGCTATGTGATCGTGCAGAAGTACCTGCACGATCTGAAGGCCTGGAACGCACTGAGCGTCGAGCAGCAAGAGCTGGCGATCGGCCGGACCAAGCTCGACGACATCGAGCTGTCCGACGATGACAAACCGAGCAACGCGCACATCGCGCTGAACGTCATCGAGGACGAGGACGGGAACGAGCTGCAGATCCTGCGCGACAACATGCCGTTCGGGACGATCGGGATGCAGGAGTTCGGCACCTACTTCATCGGCTACGCCAAGACCCCGTCGGTCACCGAGCTGATGTTGCGGCGGATGTTCATCGGCGAGCCCGAGGGCAACTACGACCGCATCCTCGACTTCTCCACCGCGGTCACCGGATCGCTGTTCTTCACCCCGACCGCCGAGTTCCTCGACGATCTCCCGCCCGCGCCCTGACCCTCGGAATTCGGGTGCGCCGGACTGTCGGTGGGATGGGTGAGACTGGGGTCATGTTGCTCACCGAGGTGGTCGAGACCTCGACCGCGCTGACCGGGACGCGGTCGCGGCTGAAGAAGGCGGAATTCATCGCCGGGCTGCTGTCGCGGGCGACCGAGCCGGCGGAGACCGAGATCGTGGTGACGTACCTGTCCGGTGAGCTGCGCCAGCGACGGACGGGCGTCGGGTGGCGGACGTTGATGGACGCGCCGACGCCTGCCGAGAGCCCGTCGCTGACGGTCGAGGAGGTCGACCGCGCGTTCGCCGAGCTGGCCGAGATGTCCGGGGCCGGTTCACAGGCCCGCCGACGGGAGGCGATCGACGCGTTGTTCGGCCGTGCGACCGAGGACGAGCAGCGGTTCCTGCGGCTGCTGGTCGGCGGTGAGTTGCGGCAGGGCGCACTGGACGGCGTGATGGCCGATGCGGTCGCCCGAGCGACCGGGATCCCGCTGGAGAAGATTCGGGCGGCGACGATGTTGCGTGGCGCGGCCGCGCCGGTTGCGGTGGCCGTACTGACCGAGGGCGAGGCGGGGCTGGCGCAGTTCGGGCTGGAGGTCGGGCGCGGCGTGCAGCCGATGCTCGCCCAGTCCGCGACGAGTGTCGCGGAAGCTCTGACCAAGACCGGTACGCCGGCCGCCCTCGAGTGGAAGCTGGACGGGATCCGGATCCAGGCGCATCGCGACGGCGACAACGTGGTGGTCTACACCCGCACGCTCGACGACATCACCAAGCGGGTGCCCGAGGTCGTCAGCGCCGTACTCGCGCTCGACGCGCAGCAGGTCGTGCTCGACGGTGAGCTGATCGCTCTGCGGCGGGACGGTCGGCCGGAGGCCTTCCAGGTCACCGGGTCGCGGACGGCGACCCGGGCGGCGACCGGGCCGGAGTCGGTCCCGTTGACGCCGTACTTCTTCGACATCCTGCATCAGGACGGGCAGGACCTGATCGGTCTCGACGGCGCCGCGCGGCACGAGTGGCTGAGCAAGCTGATCCCCGAGCAACAACGGATCCCGCGGCTGGTGACCGACGACGCGGACGCCGGGCAGGCGTTCTTCCTCGACGCGGTGAAGCGCGGCCACGAGGGCGTGATGGTGAAGTCCCTGACCGTTCCCTATGAGGCGGGTCGGCGCGGATCCGGTTGGGTCAAGGTCAAGCAGACCCACACGCTCGACCTGCTCGTGCTCGCGGCCGAGTGGGGCCACGGGCGTCGTACTGGCTGGCTGTCGAACCTGCATCTGGGTGCGCGGGACGAGGCGACCGGCGAGTTCGTCATGCTCGGCAAGACGTTCAAGGGCCTCACCGACGAGCTGCTGCGGTGGCAGACCGAGCGATTCCAGGAGCTCGAGGAGCGCCGCGACGAGTACACCGTCTACCTCCGGCCGGAGGTGGTGGTGGAGATCGCCTTCGACGGCGTTCAGACCTCGCCGCGCTACCCCGCGGGCATGGCGCTGCGGTTCGCCCGGGTACTGCGCTATCGGGACGACAAGAGACCTGATCAGGTTGATACCGTCCAGACGGTGCGAGCCATACACGAAGGTCTCGAAGCCGACGCGAAGCGGGAAGGTGGCGCGGATGTCTGAGCCACAGGAGGATCCGGACGTCGTGTCGCGCCGGATCGCCCACGAGTCGCTGTCCCAGGACGATCCGACCGGCTGGTTCGATCGGCTCTACTCCGCTGCCGAGGACGGCGCCGCCGTCGTCCCGTGGGACCGGGGTACGGCGCACCCGATGCTGGCCGAGTGGGTCGACGAGTCCCACCCCGACGGGACCGGGAAGACGGCGCTGATCGTGGGAGCCGGCACCGGATGGGACGCGGAGCTCATCGCGGACCTGGGGTACGAGACCACCGCGTTCGACATCTCCCCCACAGCTGTCCAAGCCGCGCACCGCAACCATCCCGGCTCCAAGGCGCAGTACGTCACCGCCGACCTGCTGGCCCCGCCGGCCGTGTGGCACCGCGCCTTCGACCTGGTCGTCGAGATCTACACCGTGCAGGCGCTGCCGATCGATCTCCAGCCTGCCGCGATCAAACAGGTCGGCGAGCAGGTGGCTCCCGACGGGACCCTGCTCGTCATCGCAGCCTCTCGACCGGACGACGTTCCGGACTCCGCGGTCGACGGTCCGCCATGGCCGCTGACCCGGTCGGCTATCCAGTCGTTCGCGACGCCGGACCTGCGGCTGATTCAACTCGACCAGTCTCCGAGTCCGGCCGATCCCACGATCCTTCGCTGGCGGGCGGAGTACCTCCGCGACTAGCCAGGACCGCGCCGCGGACGTAGAGGGAGCAGCTCACACCCATCAGGATCGCGGCGACGGTGAAGAGTGCCTCGGCCGAGGTGTGGTCGAGCGCCGGTCCGGCCGCGGCGCTACCGACAGCACCTCCGCTCATGATGATCGTCGCGGCGGCGGTGAGCGCGTTGCCGCGATGGCGTTCGCCCAGTCGCGGGATCATCACCGCAGATGACGGGCCGTTCGTCAGGCCGTTGGCGATGCCGAGTGCCGCGATCAGGGCGACCGCACCCCACAGCGGTACGGCGAGGATCAGGCCCACGAACGTCAACGCCTGCAGGAACTTCCCGGCCAGCGCCAGCCGAACAGACCGGACGCGGGAGGCCAACCCCATCGCGGCGAAGCTTCCGACGACAGCGCCGCCGCCGAAGGCTCCGGTGAGTACACCGGCTGCCGCGGCGGTCGCGTCGTACCGATGAACCGTGAGGATCGGGATCGCCACGAACAGCGCCTGATACGCGGCCTCGCTGAACGTGCTGGCCGAGATCCAGGAACTCACCAGCCGGTCGCGCCGGAGTTCGCGCAGCCCGTCGAGAAGCCGCGGCCGAGCGGCCGTCACCTGCCGAGTCTCCCGTGGTACGGCGAGCCGCAGGATCGCGATCACCACGATCAGGGTCGCGATCGTCACGAGCAGCGTCGGCGCCGCTCCCATCGCGGCCACAAGTACGCCGGCGATCGGCGGACCGAGCAGCAATGAGGTGCGGTTCGCACCCTGAAGAATGCTGGTCGCCCGCGCCAGCAGACTCTCCCGGTCGCCGACCAGCTTGGACAGAAGCTCCTGCTGGCTTCCCATGTACGGCGTCCGCAGCGACCCGAGGAGGAAGACGAGCGCGGCCAACGCCCACAACGGCAGGGCAGCTGCCTCGGCGAGCGTCACGATGGCGGCCACCAACGCCACGCTGACCACGTCGGATCCGATCATCCAGCGGCGCGCCCCGACCCGCTCGACCAGCCCACCGAGCGGGATCCCGAGCACGATCGCCGGCGCCAGCCCCGCGGTCATCACGACACCGACGTCCGTCGCGCTGCCGCCGTTGGTCAGCACCAGCCACGGAATCGCCATCGCCTGCACGGCCAGCGCGAACGACGATGCGATCTCGGCGACGAGTAACGGCCGGAGACCACGCTGCGCACTCAGGGTGTCCACTCAGCTAAAATAAAGCGCGCGCTCGGTTTTGTAAACTAGGCCCATGCCGCGCGTTTCGGACACCCACAAGGCCGCTCGACGGACCCTTATCCTCGACGCCGCCCGCACCTGCTTCGCCCGGAAGGGCTACCAACTGACGACCATCCGCGAACTCGAGACCGAGTCCGGGCTGTCGAGCGGGGCGATCTTCAACTACTACCCCACCAAGCTCGACATCTTCATCGCTCTCGCCGAGGAGGACTCCGCCCACGGCGCGCAGCGGTGGCGCGAAGGCGGTCTGCGTGCGGTCGTCGACGACTACGCGCAGACCGGACTCCGGTACACCGCGAGCTATCTCGAGATCGGGCGGCAACTGCTGACGGATCCGGACTTCCGCCGGCGCTGGGAGCAGCGGGGACAGGTTGTCGTGGAGGCGGTCCGCGACCGGCTGCAGACCCTGCGGGACGTAGGATCCGTGCGTACCGATGTCCCGCTGGACCACCTGGTGACGTATTCGCTCATCACGCTCGACGGCACGCTGCTCCAACTTCGTCTGAGCACTCCCCTCGAGCAGGTCCACGGCGCGGTCGACCTGTACGAGCAGACTCTGCGACCCCCACAGGAGGCGACTCGCTAGATGACTTCTTCCGCCTGGTCACCGGTCGAACGGCTTGATGCGGCACAGATCGCCGCCGAGTTGGAGGAACAGACCGGCGTTCCGCTGGTTGTCGAGGGGCTTGGCTCCGGCGGCAACGTCGGTGCCGCTGTCGTGCGGTGGCAGGACGGGCATCGCTCGATCCTGAAGTGGCGCCCGGGCGTGCGACTGCCGGACCTCGAAGCCGGCCCGCTGGCAGTCACCGAGGCGGCACGAGTGGCGGGCGTGCCGGCGCCGCGCACGGAGCTCGCCGTCCAGCTCGGTACGGCGATCGCCACCGTCCAAGAACTGTTGCCCGGAGCACCTATCAGGCGACTCGACGACCACGGGCTGACGCAGGCGCTGGACTTCAACTCGCTGCACGCCGGGCTGCTCCGGGATCGATCGGATGTGCCGGCGCAGGACCTGTTCCTGGACCACGATGGACCGGGCTTCTGCTTGCACGGTCCGCTGCGCGCGCACAACCGTCGTACCGCACGGATCGAGGACTGGGTACGGGAGGTCGGAGCGGCGTACCCACCGCTGCTGGAGGGGGTCGACGCGGTTCACTTCGACTATCACCCGGGCAACCTCCTCGCCGTCGACGGAACCGTCACCGGGATCATCGATTGGGATGGCGCTGCGCGTGGCGACCGTCGATTCGACCTGGTCACATTGCGGTTCGGCGTACATTCCGAGCCGCCGCTCGGACGGGTGACTCCGCGCCTCGACGCCATCCTCGACGCGCTGCCGGCCGACGTACTCCGCCCGCTGTGGGCCGTGATGAGTCTCCGGATGGTCGACTGGGCGATCCGCCACTACACGCCCGCGGCGGTCGAGCACTGGGCAGATCTCGCTGAGCAGCGGATCGACTAGCGGACCAGCCGACTGAGCTGCTGGTCCGCGGGGCTGTCATTAGTCGGTTGAGGATGGACCATCGTGCTGGTTGAGTGCTCGCCATGGATACCCGCACCGCACGGCTGAGTCTGCATCCGATCGATGAGCTGGAGGCGCGGCGTATTCGCGATCGTGCGCCCGACACCGACGACACCTGGGCGGCCGACTACCCGTTCGACGGAGACCTGGCCGCCATCGGCGGCTTCCTGCGC
This sequence comes from Kribbella sp. NPDC050281, assembly GCF_040655855.1. Classification (NCBI taxonomy): domain Bacteria; kingdom Bacillati; phylum Actinomycetota; class Actinomycetes; order Propionibacteriales; family Kribbellaceae; genus Kribbella; species Kribbella sp. NPDC050281. The sequence goes on from NZ_JBFAKS010000014.1 coordinate 33,173, forward strand.
GCTACCGAGCAGAACGGTGACCAGCGTCCGTTCGGCTACTACCAGATCAGGCGTCAGTCCGACGGGCTGGCTGTTGGTGGCATCGGCTTCAAAGGGCGCCCCGACGGTGACGTCGTCGAGGTCGGCTACGGACTGGCGCCGTCCGCGCGAGGAAACGGCTACGCGACGGAAGCACTCGTGACCGTCATGCAGATCGCCGCCGCGCATGGCGTGACGACCATCCGCGCAGACACCGATCTCGGCAACGTCGCGTCACAGCGGACCCTCGCAAAGGCAGGCTTCGCCCAGGTCGGAGCCGACTCCGAGCTGTACTACTTCGAGGCCCGGATCGCACGGTAGCCGGCTCGCTCACCGCGTCGGATCCCATGGGAACATATGTTCGATAATGCTGTAGACTCGTCCGATGGCGGGGCAAGGTGTTGTTGGGCCGACGGCGTTACGGATGATGCTGGGCAGTCATCTGCGGCGTCTGCGAGAGCGGGCTGGGGTGAGCCGGTCCGATGCCGGGTGGACGATCCGGGCGTCGGAGTCGAAGATCAGCCGGCTCGAGCTCGGCCGCGTCGGGTTCAAGGAGCGCGACGTCGAGGACCTGCTCAGCCTGTACGGCGTCACCGAGGCGCGCGAGCGGGAGCGGCTCCTGGAGCTGGCGCGGGAGGCGAACAACCGCGGCTGGTGGCACCGGTACGGCGACGTCACGCCGGACTGGTTCGACGCGTATCTCGGCCTCGAGGCGGCGGCGGAACTGATCAGGACCTATGAGATCCAGTTCGTCCCCGGGTTGCTCCAGACAGCCGACTACGCCCGCGCCGTCGCTCGTCTGACGCCCGGCAACGCGCGGGCGGACGAGGAGATCGAGCGGATCGTCGCTCTTCGCACCCGGCGCCAGCGTGTCCTGGACCGTGAGCCACCGTTGAAGCTCTGGGCCGTCATCGAGGAGTCGGTCCTGCTCCGCCCGATCGGTGGTCGCGATGTCCTCCGCGACCAGCTCGACTCCCTCCGCGAGGCATCGCGTCGGCCCAACGTCACGCTCCAGATCGTCCCGCTCCGCAGTCCCGGCCACGCGGCAACCGGTGGCGCGTTTACCCTGCTGCGTTTCCCCCAGCACGACCTGCCCGACATCGTCTACCTGGAGCACCTCACCAGCGCGCTCTACCTGGACAAACGCGACGACGTCGAGACCTACACCCAGACCCTGGACCTGCTGGCCGCGACCAACCCCGCACCCCAGCAGACCGAGCAACTCCTCACCGAGCTGCTCGATCGGATGGCCGGCTGATCAGTCGGGCTCGCGCTCGGAGTCGGTCTCAGGGTCGGTCTCGGTCTCAGGCTCTGTCCCGGCCTTGGTGAGCAGGTTGGACTGCGGCTCGCCCTGGGAGAACTCAGGGTGGTGGAAGTCGAAGGCGGGGCTGTCCGAGCGGATGCGTGGCAGCCGCTCGAAGTTGTGCCGCGGCGGCGGAGAACTGGTCGCCCACTCCAGCGAACGTCCCCAACCCCACGGGTCGTCGACACCGACCAGAGGTGTGCGGCGGGACCGATAGACGTTGTAGAGGAACGGCAACGTCGAGGCGCCAAGGAGGAACGCACCGACACTGGAGACCTGGTTCAGCGTGGTGAAGCCCTCGTTCGCGCCGTACGTCGCGTAGCGGCGCGCCATGCCTTCCACACCGAGCCAGTGCTGGACCAGGAAGGTCGTGTGGAAACCGATGAACAGCAACCAGAAGTGCAGCTTCCCGAGCCGCTCGTTCAGCATCCGGCCGGTCATCTTCGGCCACCAGAAGTAGAACCCGGCGAACATCGCGAACACCACGGTCCCGAACACCACGTAGTGGAAGTGCGCCACCACGAAGTAGCTGTCGTTGAGCTGATAGTCCAGCGGCGGCGAGGCCAGGATGATCCCGGTCAGACCGCCGAACAGGAACGTCACCAGGAAGCCGACGCTCCACAGCATCGGCGTGTCGAACGACACCGACCCGCCCCAGATCGTGCCTATCCAGTTGAAGAACTTCACCCCGGTAGGCACCGCGATCAAGAACGTCATGAACGAGAAGAACGGCAGATTCACGCCACCGGTCACGAACATGTGGTGGGCCCACACCGCGATCGACAGCGCGCCGATCGCCATCGTCGCCGCGACCAGACCGATGTAGCCGAAGACCGGCTTGCGGCTGAACACCGGCAGGATCTCGGTGATGATGCCGAAGAACGGCAACGCGATGATGTACACCTCTGGATGCCCGAAGAACCAGAACAGGTGCTGCCACAGCAGCGCACCGCCGTTCCCGGCGTCGTACACATGGGCTCCGAGTAGTCGATCCGCCTCCAGCATCAGCAACGCGGCGGCCAGGATCGGGAACGCGATCAGCACGAGGATCGACGTGACCAGGATGTTCCAGCAGAAGATCGGCATCCGGAACATCGTCATCCCCGGTGCCCGCATGGTGATGATCGTGGTGACGAAGTTGACGCCACCCAGGATCGTGCCGAGGCCGGCCATCCACAGGCCCATCACCCACAGGTCACCGCCGACACCGGGCGAACGAACGCCGTTCGAGAGCGGCGCGTACGCCGTCCAGCCGAAGTCGGCCGCGCCACCGGGAGTCGCGAACGCGCCAAGTGTGATCAGGCCGCCGAACAGGAACAGCCAGTAGCTGAACATGTTCAGCCGCGGGAACGCGACGTCGGGAGCACCGATCTGCACCGGCATGATCACGTTGGCGAAGCCGACGAAGAGTGGTGTCGCGAACAGCAGCAGCATGATCGTGCCGTGCATGGTGAAGAGCTGGTTGTAGACCTCTTCGTCCACGATCTGCAGGCCCGGCTCGGCCAGCTCGGCGCGGATGATCATCGCCATCAGCCCGGCGATCAGGAAGAACGCGAACGAGGTGACCAGATACAACTGACCGATCACTTTGTGATCGGTCGTCGACAGCAGCCGTCCGATCACCTGCCCCAAAGGCCGCCGCGCCGGCGCCACTCCCACCGACGGGCCAGTACGTTCAGTGATGCCGGTCTGTTCGCTGACGCTCGCCATTCGACCTCCCGTGACGCCCACCACGCCACCCACTGTCCGTTCGATTAGACACCCGCTCGGGCCCAGGGCGACAGAGGCGGGCCCACCTCAGCGTGGCGGGCCCGCCGTCAGGACGGCGCGTACGTCGGCCAAGCGCAGGGTGGACGGGTCGAAGTCGGTGAGGCACCAGGTGGCAGCGGCGTACGGCGCAGGGTCGGTCCTGGGAGGTAGCGAGATGACGATGTCGTAGTCCGTGAGGTCGCCACAGATGGACTCGAGGAGCGCGACGGACTCGGCCAGTTGGTCCGGCGAGGTCAGGTTGACCGGGAAGTATCCGTCGTAGCGTGCGGCCCGGCGGAGCGGTCTGAGTTTGCCCGGGAATCCGCCGACCCAGAGGGGGATGCGGCCCGCGGTCGGGCGAGGCAGGAAGCTGACCGAGTCGACGGTGTAGTGCGTGCCGTGATGCGACACCGGGTCACCGGTCCACCCGGCGGTCAGGATCTCCAAGGCCTCGTCGAGTTGCTCGGCGCGGATCCGGTCGTCGACCTCGTCACCCGACCGGGAGAACTCCCCCGCGAACCGGTCACTGCCGAGTCCGACGCCGAGCGTGAGCCGCCCACCCGACAGTACGTCGAGCGTGGTTGCCTCCCGCAATAGTTTCACCGGTCGCCTGCGCGCGACCGGTGTCACCATCGGTCCGAGCCGCAGCCGGTCGGTCACGGCAGCCATCGCGGCCATCGTGATCCACGGATCCGCCACCGACGACACCGGTGCCCGCCACCACAGCTGGTCCCAGACGAACATCCCGTCCCAGCCGGCCTCCTCCGCCTCGACCGCCAGGCGCGCCACCACGCGCGGGTCGGCGAGTTCGTCGAAGAGCGGAACCCACAACGCGAAGCGCATCATCGGCTCCCGGTGTGAGACGCGACCGCGTCGACGAACTCGTCCCACCGCGGCGCCGGTACTCCGTGGCCGACGTCCGGCAGAACCACCAGCCGGCCGTTGGGAACGGCGTCCCGGATGGCTTCGCCGTGTGCCAACGGGAACACGGGATCCAGCCCGCCGTGCACCACGAGCACCGGCATCGTCAGGTCGCCGAACCCACCGTTCACCGGACCGTCGAACGACATCGCGTAGTGGTTGGTCAGCGAAGCCTCGAAGTCCCGCGCCCGCGCCATGTCCCGCCGTACCAGGTCCCGGGCCGCGGCCTCGTCGAAGTGCCCGAGGTACTCCGCCTCCATCGACCGTACGACGTACTCCTCGACCGAGGCCGGGTCGGTGAAGTCGGGTGGATCGAGGTGCGGCATCGACCCGGACGGGGGCGGCAGGTCGTCGGCTCCCGTGGACGTGGACACGAACGTCAGCGATGCCACCCTCGACGGATGGTCGACGCCGATCACGAGCGCCGTGCCGCCGGACATCGACTGCCCGACCACGTGCGCCTGATCGATACCCAAGGCCTCCAACAGCCCGGCTGCGTCGGCGGCGAGGTCGCGCATCGAGTACCCGGGCCGGCCGACCGGGTACGACGTCGACAGGCCGGTGTCACGCTGGTCGTAGCGGATCACGTACCGCCCACGGTCGGCGAGCTTCCTGCACAGTCCGCTCTCCCACCAGAGCATGGACGCGGATCCCCCATGGATCAGCAACACCGCCGGGTCGGCCGGATCACCGAAGGTCTCCGCACACAGTTCGACACCGTTGACCGGGTACAGCTTCTCCGAGGTACTCATGTCCCCGACCGTAAGTCGCGGTCGACCATCCCGAAAAACGATTCTTCTCGATCAAACCGATCGCCGCCGCCGATAGACCCGGGCCTGCCGCCAGAGCGCGGCGGCCCGGTTCGCTATCGCCGCAGGCCGCGTGCCGATATCAGCAGTTTTGGATCGCTCGATACATAACGTGCTATCTTTGACGCCATGGCCAGGCCGAGGACGTTCGACGAGGAGCGCGCTGTCGATGCCGCGATGAAGGTGTTCTGGATCTTCGGGTACGACGGCACCTCGACCCAGGACCTGTGCGAGGCGACCGGGCTCGGCCGGAGCAGCATCTACAACACCTTTCACAGCAAGCGCGATCTCTTCGACCGGGCGCTCCGGCACTACATGGAGGACCGGACCGGCGGTCAGCTCGAGGTTATCGAGAGTGACCTGCCGATCAGAGAGCGCGTTCGCCGCATTCTCTGGGACGCGGTCGAGCCGGATCCCACCGATCCGGCCGGTTGCCTGGTCGTGAACACACTGGTCGACCTTGCGCCCAACGATCCCGAGATTGCCGCAGCACTTGAGCGCGACCACGCCACCCGGCTGGCTGCGCTGACCACGGCGATCCGTAGCACGCAGGCGGCGGGCGAGATCGCCGGCCAGGATGCCGCTGGTCTCGCGGAGTACGTGTTCGTCGTGCTCAGCGGGCTGCGAGTCGCCGCCCGCGGTGGCGCGACACGCGATGCCCAGGAAGCAGTCGTCGCGGCCGCACTCCGCGCCTTCTGAACAACCTCCGTCCGCGGTCACCGCTGCCCGCGTTTTGCACTGCTTGATCCAATACGAGAGGAATCCATGCCGCTCGCGGTCTATGTGCTCGGTCTGGCGATCTTCGCCCAGGGCACGTCCGAACTCATGCTTGCTGGTCTCCTGCCTGAGATCGCCGGCGACCTGAACGTGTCCATCCCGGCTGCCGGCCTGCTGATCTCGGCCTTCGCTGTCGGCATGCTGGTCGGCGCACCGATCCTGGCCGTCGTCACCTTGCGGTGGACACGGCGTACTGCGCTGCTGGCCTTCCTGGCTGTCTTCGCCCTCACTCACGTCGTCGGCGCACTGGCGCCGAGCTACGGCATGCTCGTCGCCACACGCATCGTCGGTGCCTTCGTGTACGCCGGTTTCTGGGCGGTCGCCGCGGTGACAGCCATCGGCCTGGCCGGGCCGGAGGCGCGCGGCAGGGCGATGAGCATTGTCGCCGGCGGACTCACGATCGCCACCATCGTCGGCCTGCCCGCAGGTACCGTCATCGGCCAGCACCTCGGCTGGCGAGGCGCGTTCTGGACCGTCGCCGTTCTGTCCGCGCTGGCCATGATCGGCGTCGTCGCCACCGTTCCGGGCGGGCGCTCCGCCACTACCCCTGATCTTCGCGCCGAACTGCGCGCGATGATCAACCCCAAGCTATGGCTCGCCTATGGCACGACGGCGATGTCCACGGCGGCGTACCTGGTGATCTTCAGCTACCTCGCTCCCCTGCTCACCGAGTCCACCGGCCTCACCGAAGGCTGGGTCCCGGTCGTGCTCGCGTTGTACGGCGTTGGTGCGCTGGCCGGCATCACCATCGGCGGCCGGACGGCGGATGCACGACCCTTCACGACTCTGCATGTCGGCATCGGTGGCGGGATCGCGGCATCCATCGTCCTTGCCCTCGGCACCGGTACGCCGTGGATCGCGGTCGTGGCGATCGTGCTCGTCGGGGCCTTCGGCTTCGCGAACAACCCCGCGATCAACACCCGGGTCTTCGGCCTGGCCGGGTCGGCGCCGACGCTGGCGGCCGCCTTCAACATCTCGGCGTTCAATGTCGGCATCACCATCGGACCATGGCTCGGCGGCCTGGCCATCGACGCCAACGCCGGCTACCCCTCCGTCGCCTGGATCGGCGCGATCCTGGGTCTCGTTGCCCTGGGCACCGTTCTGCCGGCCGCCGTACGTACTCGTCCAGGACGAGATCGCGCGGAGGTGTGGTCACCCGCCCGATCCTGGGTACGCGACTAGCTGCGCGTCTGCTTCTTTGTTCCCGGATCCTTGGCGCGTCAGCAGACGGCTGTTGACAGCGACGCCGGCCAGCAACGGCAGCAGGCCCGTGAAGGTCCAGATCAGGCCGGCAGCAGCCGCGATCCAGCCCACGACCGCCGGCCCGATGAGGACTCCGGCGTAGGTGAAGGTGGTCAGTCGCGACACCGCGGTCGCGGCGGCAGTCCCGCCCTCGCGACCGACAGCGCTGAAGATCAGCGGTAGCAGGACCGATCCACCGAGACCGACCAGTCCGAATCCGGCGATCGACATCCACCACAGGGGTACGGCGACCACCACGGCCAATCCGATCACGGCCACCGATGCGGCGATCCGGAACACGGCTGCGGCGCCGTACCGCTCGGTCAGACGGTCACCGATCAGGCGGCCCGCGGCCTGGCATGCCGTGTACGCCGTGAAGGCGAGGCCGGCGGTGGCCAGGTCGGCACCGCGTGATTCGTGCAGCAGCACTCCACTCCAACTGATCACGGCTGCCTCGCCGATCATCACGACAAAGCCCATCGCGCCGAGGATCAGCACCGGGCGGGTCCATCCCGACTTCCAGCCGGTCCGCTGCTCGCCGTTCGACGTACCCGATCGGTCTGCCTCGGACGGAAGGAGATTGCGGGTCGCCAGTTGACCGGCGATCAGCAGTACGGCGGCGACCACGAGAAACTGTGCACCGATGCCGACACCGGCGCGGGTGACCGCGGCGCTGACGAGGGACGCGAGTACGGCGCTCACGCTCCAAGCGGCGTGACAACCGTTCAGGATCGGCTTCTCGCGAAGGCGCTCGACCGCAACCGCATGAGCGTTCATCGAGACGTCGACCGCGCCATGCACGAGACCCATGAGCAGTACGGCGATGCCGAGCTGCACCGGGTTACGGGCCAGACCGACGCCTGCCAGCAGGATGGGGAGTGCGGCCAGGCCGACCTGGATCAGCCGGCGGCTACCGGAGCGCGCGACCAGGCTCCCCACGAACTGCATCGAGACCAGCGCGGCCGCGCCGAAGAGCGTCAGGATGATGCCCAACTGGCTCTCGCTGAGCTGGTGCTCGACCTTGATCGACGGGATCCGGGCCAGATAGCTCGACACCAGACATCCGTTCACGAAGAACACTGCGGTCACCGACCAGCGGGCTCGATCTGTCGCGTTCATGACGACCTCCTCGAGCGCGCCCGATGCGCGCTCTCGGACCGGACGTCGGAGCAGGTCGGAGGATGTTGCCGCTTCGGTGCGGCGGGTCGGATGCAGGCCGGGACAGTGCCGCGCTCTAGGATCTCGTGGTGACTGATCTTGATCTGTTCGGGGACCTGGACACGGCGGCGCTACCGGAGCGGCAACAGCGGATCCTGGTGGTGATCCGGGACTGGGTGATGCGGCACGGGTACTCCCCCAGCACCCGCCAGATCGGTGACGCGGTCGGCCTGCGCTCCACCTCCTCGGTGTCGAAGCACCTGGGCGCTCTCGAGGACAAGGGGTTCCTGCGCCGCAGCCCGTCGGTCTCCCGGCCGATCGACGTACGGATGTTCCTGCAGGACTCGCCGTCGCGGCAGTCGGGCGAGGACTCGGTGCCGGTGCCGGTGGTCGGTGACATCGCCGCCGGTACGCCGATCGCCGCGGTCGAGCACGTGGACGACGTACTGCAGTTGCCGCGCGGACTCACCGGCCGCGGGAACGTGTTCGGCCTGCGGGTCCGCGGCGAGTCGATGATCGACGCCGCGATCTGCGACGGCGACATCGTGGTCGTCCGGCAGCAGTCCGAGGCGCACTCGGGCCAGATCGTCGCCGCGATGATCGACGAGGAGGCGACCGTGAAGGTCTATCGCCGCCGCAACGGCCACGTCTACCTCGAGCCGCGCAACCCGGCGTACGAGGTCATCGACGGCGACAACGCGGTCGTCCTCGGCATCGTGGTCTCGGTCCTGCGCAGCGTCTGAGGCGTCACTCGTCCAGCAACTGGCCGAACAGGCGGACGGCCAGGTCCTCGGCTTCCCGCTGGTTGATGATCTGCCCGGGAACCCGCGGATGCGCGGTCGTCCAGGCCTCGGCCGCGGCGCGGGTCGCGAAGAAGTTGAGGTAGTCGCAACAGCAGTCGGCGGACGGGCCACCGCCGGGATCGGCGCCGATGAAGACGACTGCGCCGGCGGGATCCCAGTGGGCGGAGTCCGCTCGGCGGACGACCGTGATGTCACTCCCATCGGTGGGGTCGGTGGAGTGGATCACGGTGTCCTGGCCCAGCATCGGCGCGATGCCGAGGGCGTCGACCGCGCACATCGCGTACACGTCGACCTGGTCGGCGATCCGGACGCGATGCCTCGTCGGGGTGGCCGAGAACGGGTAGGCGACGGCGATCTCCCCGTCCGATGTCAGCCGGATCGCATCGAGCTCATGCAGCGCCCTGAGGACCTCCGTCGTACCACCCAAAGGCGGAGCACCGGTGGTCGCGAAGGCGCGAAGAACCTCGCGGCGTGTTGCTCGCGTGACAGCATCCAGAGGTACGGCGCGCCGCCGCCACGTGCTGAGGATCTCGGTGGCGGGCGCGCCGGACGAGCTGATTGCCTCGCGCAACTGCTTGGTCGACGGGACGGAGAGACGGCAGGCCAGGCTTGGCGTTGCTCCCATCGCGAACGGGTTCTGACCGTCGATGAGTAGCGTCGGTGAGCCTGCCATACCGGAGCGCTCCGCGTCCGCGGGCGACTCGATCATCCGGGTGCTGATCGGAAGGTCGGTGACCTGCGCGAGACGCTCGAGCAGCGGCAGCAGGTTCGGGCAGTCCGGGACGTGCAGGACCTCCAGCCTCACCGCTCCGCCTCTGGTCCGAGCGCCTCCAGCAACAGACAGCTGCGGTCAGCCCGTGGCAGGTCGCAGGTCGCGATCAGTGCCGCGAGCGAATCGTGCATCCGCTGGAGATCCCGGATCCGGGCCGCCAGATCCTCGCGCCGGTGCTCGGCCAGCGCTCGCGCCGCGTCACACCCGACCGGGCCGCCGGCGTCCAGGTCGAGCAATTCCTCCACCTCGTCGAGGCTGAAGCCGAGTTCCTGGGCGCGCTTCACGAACCTCAGCAGCTCCAGCGCCGAGGTTGGGTAGTCACGGTAACCACCAGCCGTCCGCGGTGGCTTGTCGAGTAGCCCACGCCGTTCGTAGTACCGCAGCGTCTCGACGTTCACCCCGACCTGGCCGGCCAGCTCTCCTGTCCGCATGCTTCCATCCTGAACCCTGGACCCAGGTCCGAGGTCAACCTCGCTCCGTCGAGCTGATGCTCGCCCGGGCTTGACGCTTCACCCCGAACAGCACCGACACCCCAGGTAGGACCGACAGCGCCCACGCGAGTGCGGCGGCCAGCACAAATGCGGTTGGCAGCAGTACGGCGTACTTCGTCCACAGGTTCGCGTTCCAGCCGACGACGTAGTACGCGACCGCGAGAATGATCGGCTGGTGAACGATGAAGAACGGCATCGCCGCCCGTGCGACCGGTGCCGGCAGCGGCCGCTGGAACGCGGGCGCCCGCATGCCGAAGCCGAGCACCGCCGACAGCCAGCCCCACACCGCGAAGGTGATCAGCGTCGAGTACCAGACGTAGACCCACGAATAGCTCGGGTCCTCCCACCAGCCGTCGAGGAAGTCGATGATCCCGGTCGCCACCCCGAGCAGGAACGCTCCGAGTCCGAGCACCAGCGCGGGTACGGCGTCTCGTCGTACGGCGGACATCAGCCGGTCGTCCGACATCACCAGACACCCGACCACGAAGAAGTCGAAGAAGAACACGAACTCGCCCCAGCCGTGCTCCGGCCCGGGGGCGGCGAGCAGCACGAGATGCACCGGCACCAGCGGAGCGGCCAGCAGCAGGATCCGTCCGCGCCGCTCGCACCGCCGCGCGATCCAGTCGACCATCCGCCGGCCCTGCGCGCCACGCAACCAGAGGAACACCGGCAGACCGAGCAGCGCGAACTGCAGCAGGTAGATCAGGAACCACAGGTGATAGGTGTCCCGCAGCCACAACGGTGCGTGCCCACTCAGGTCGCTGAAGAAAGTCTTCACATCCCCGAAGAACCACGCATCGGACCGACCCTTGTGGTGCTCCTCGATGAAGTACTGCGGTGGCGACAACAGCACGTACGCAACCACGAACGGCACCAGCAACCGCAGCACTCGCTCACGCAGGTAGCCGGCCGCGGTCCGCCACCGCAGGGCGAGCCACGCACCCGCGCCGGACAGCATGAAGAAGAACGCCAGCCCCCACAGCCCCAGGAACGCGATCGCGATCGAGATCCCCTCGCTCGTCTCGGCGTTCTTCACGTGCCAGTCGGCGTCGTCGAACGGCCGCAGCGTGTGGAACACGAACACCCCGAACACGGCCAGCACCCGTAACCAGTCCAGGAAGTGCAGCCGCCCACCCTCGTCACCCATGCGCAAAGAATGGTGCCTGGACCGGGCGGCCGCCACTCGAATGTGGGCCCTCGGTCCCGAAGTCGCGGGCCTTCCGACCCTGCCGCCTGGGGTAGAGCGGCGGCTTCGATGGGAACACTGCTGGGAGGGGAGTCCGATGACAGTCGACCGCGGCCCTGCGACGGCGACCGGACTCGCCGGGCGGTCAGGTCTTCGGCCGCCGCTTGGCGCGTTCGACGGCGTACACGGCGGCCTCGATCCGGCGCTCCATGCCGAGCTTGCGGAGCAGCCCGGACACGTAGTTCTTGACCGTCTTCTCGGCCAGGAGCATGCTCTGCGCGATCTGCCGGTTGGTCTTGCCTTCCGCGATCTCGTCGAGGATGCGGCGCTCCTGATCGGTCAGCGACTGGTACCGCGGGTCGTCCTGCTCGTGCTCGGGATTGCGCAGCCGTTCCAGCACAGCCCTGGTCATCGCGGGATCGAGCAGCGACTCCCCCGCGGCCAGGCGTCGTACCGCTCCGACCAGGTCCGTGCCACTCACCTGCTTGAGCAGGTAGCCGGCGGCACCGGCCATGATCGCGGTGAAGAGGGCCTCGTCGTCGGAGAACGACGTCAGCATCAGGCAGGCCGGTGGTTCCGCCATCGACGAACGGATCTCGCGGCACACGGTGATCCCGTCGCCGTCGGCAAGCCGCACGTCCAGTACGGCGACGTCCGGCTGCAGTGCCGGGATCCGAACGGTCGCCTGGGCCGCCGTCGCCGCCTCCCCGACCACCTCGATATCCGGCTCGTTCTCCAGCAACTGGCGCAGACCCAGCCGGACGACCTCGTGGTCGTCAAGCAGGAACACCGTGATCGCCATCGCACCTCGATCCCCCCAGGCCCGACCGTTCCGCTCAGAGTAGCGCCGCACCACCCCCGGAGGCCGTGATGCAAACCGTACGGCGTTTCGGCCCGGCCGGACGCGCTCTCCTCGAGGACCGCGAATGCCTGCGCCTGCTTCGGACAGTCCCGGTCGGCCGGGTCGTCTTCACTCGCGGCGGTCTGCCGGCGGTGCGGGTGGTGGGGTTCCGGGTCGATGAGGACACCATCGTCTTCGTCGCGGACGACGAGGGAGAGGGAATCCGGGCCGCGCTGCGAGGCGACGTGGTGGCCTTCGAAGCGGATGACCTCGATGCCGACCAGCACGGGGGATGGACCGTGACAGCGGTCGGGCACCTGTCCGTCGTACCTCCGGAAGAGGCACTCGTCCTGGCGCCGTCCGAGCCCGGCCGGCAGCTGATCCGGCTCGGCGTGGAATCACTGAGCGGTCACCGGCTCCTCGTCTAGAGCGGCGTGCCGCCCTTACCGTGGTGGCCGTGGGTCGGAAACCGAGTGGGGCCTGGGACGACGGTGCACTGGACCGGATTCTCGCTGCGGCGTGCGCGCTGGCCGGGGCCGGCCACGGCGTGCTGAGCGTGTTCGGCCAGGACGGCACCGGGATCGTCCATCGCAGCGTCCTGGGCGACGCCGCGCCGGCATGGCGCTCCATCGACGTACCCATCCATGGCCGGGACGGAATCGTGGGCAGCCTCTCGTTGAGCGGCGGGACCGAATTCAGCTCAGACGACGAGCGGGCCGTGAAGACGAGCGCTCTCGCTGCCGGCGTGGTGATCGACAACGTCTGGTGGCATGCCGACACCGAGCGGCGGCGCCGCTGGTACGAGGTGACGGCCGAGATCACCCAGCTGATGCTCGGCGCCTTCGAGCCGCAGGAGGCGCTCCAGCTCATCGCCCGCCGGGCCCGCGAGGTCTCCGGCTCCCGGGTCGGGGTGGTGATTCTGTCCGCCGAGGACGAGTTGATCATCGAGGCGGTCGACGGCCCGGACGAGTTCCAGCGGTACGTCGGCCGGCCGGTCGTCCTCCCCATCCTCTACGAGGTGATGCGTGGCGATCGCCAGGTGCTGATCGACGACATCGTCGACGTCGCGAAGCAGAGCGGGCGGATCGACGAGATCCCCGAGGTCCGATCACTGGGACGGACCGTCATGGCACCGCTGCCGGCCGGCACACATGTGACCGGTGGACTGCTGCTGGTGGCCGCCGAGCGGGGCGCCGTACTCGAGGTCAGCGAAGGGACCGACCTGGTCCGGATGTTCGCCAGTCAGGCCACCCTCGCCCTCGACCGGGCGCAGGCTCAGCGCGATCAGTCGATGATCGCAGTCCTGTCGGACCGCGACCGGATCGCCCGGGACCTGCACGATCTGGTCATCCAACGTTTGTTTGCCACCGGCCTGCAGTTGCAGGGCATGCAGTCGATGGTGCAGCCCGAGGGACGGGAACGGATCAAGCGAGCGGTCGAGGACATCGATGCGACCATCCGGGACCTGCGGGCCGCGATCTTCGAGCTTCATCACCAGCCGCGCCGGCGGTCGCTGCAGGCCGACGTTCAAACGCTTGTCGCGGAGTACGCCGGTCCGCTCGGATTCCGGCCGGTGCTGACGTGTTCCGGACCGCTCGACCTCGCCGTACCGGCGGCCGCCCGCCCACAGATCCTGGCCGCGATCCGCGAGTCGTTGTCGAACGTCGTCCGGCATGCGCAGGCGTCGGCCGTGTCGGTCGAAGTGACGGTGGCCGAAGGCGAGGTGGTGACGCGGGTCAGCGACGACGGTGTCGGGTTCACGCCCGGGGAGCAGCAGAGCGGACTGCGCAATCTGCGCGAACGAGCCGAGGCCCTGGGTGGTGCCGTACGGCTCGAGAGGAGACAGCCGCACGGCACCATCCTCGAACTCCGCGCCCCTCTTGGCTGAGTTCGATCGGCCGGTGCCGTGCGGCCGATGAGGTCAGGCCGCACGGCAACCGATGCTGGGGACACGCTCCTCCACGCAGCCCCAGCGATTCGGGAATCGACCCCTGACGACTCCCCCGAAACCCAGTCGTCCCGCCGAGCGATTCCCTCTTCCTTCGCCCCCCGGGAGAGAAGCCGTCCCCACCTATCGGCTCCTACCCCGGCGGACCAGGGGCCTCCCTCACTGGCTCCTGCTCCGGTATGGCGCGAATGGAAGGAGGCCGGGACTCGCGATGCAGTGCCCGCGGTGGCTGTTCTGGATCGGCCGGACACCGCATTCGCCGGCCTCCCTCGCCCCTCTATTCCAGCCCTCGGCCACTGTCTGGATCAGGGCCAAAGGTCCCAAATCCCCCGCCACACGGCCCGCAGGATCCCGGCGTACGACGATCCGCGGGCCTGCGTGGGACGCTGAGACATGCGGATCGTGATCGCGCTCGGGGGGAATGCGTTGCTGCGGCGGGGCGAACGGCCCGATGCGGACATCCAGATCGCCCGGCTGGCCGCCACAGCTCCGTCGCTGGCCGCGATCGCGGCCGAACACGACGTGCTCATTGTCCATGGCAACGGCCCGCAGGTCGGCCTGCTGGCGTTGGAGAGTACGGCGGACACCGAACTGTCGAGGCCGTACCCACTCAGCGATCTCGTCGCCGAGACACAGGGCGTGATCGGGTACTGGATCCAGCAAGCGCTGAGCAACGCCGGGCTCACCCGCCCGGCCGTCACGCTCGTCACCCAGACCGTCATCGACGCGGACGATCCGGCCTTCGGCATCCCGACGAAGTACGTCGGCAGCGGCTACCCCGAGGACGACGCGCGCAAGCTTGCCCTCACCAACGGATGGTCGGTCCGGCCGGACGGCGCGCAGTGGCGCCGCGTGGTCCCGTCGCCGGTGCCGCGGCGAGTGGTGGAACTCGACGCCGCCGAACTCCTGCTGCGCAGTGGTGTCACCGTGATCCTCGGAGGCGGTGGCGGTGTACCGGTGGTCGAGGACGGCGGCCGTCTTCGCGGAGTCGAGGCTGTCGTCGACAAGGACCTCACCGCGGCCCTCATCGCGACCGAGTTGCGGGCGGACCTGCTCGTGATGCTCACCGACGTGGACGCTGTCTACCTCGACTACGGCACACCGGCTCAACGACCGTTGCGCGACGTCAGCACCGCGGACCTCGCGGCCGTCACGTTCTCCGCCGGGTCGATGGGCCCCAAGGTCACGGCCGCCCGGCGCTTCGCGGAGGGGACGAAGGGCCGGGCGGCCATCGGGTCACTCGACGACGCCACTGCCGTGATCGCGGGCACCGCCGGGACCCAGATCGCGCTCTGACCGGATCAGGCCGCGCGACCGGCCTTGAGTGCCGCCGCCGTCTCGACGGCGCGGCGCGCCTGGTACCGCGCCGCTTCGAGGTGGACATCGTCGACCGGTCCGTCTCCGGTCACGTGCGACGTGCCGTAGGGGTTGCCGGTCTTGTACTGGATCTCGTCGGTGTAGCCAGGCGGCACGATGATCCCGCCCCAGTGGTAGAAGACGTTCGACAGCGAGAGGATCGTCGACTCCTGCCCGCCGTGCTTGGTGCCGCTCGCGGTGAACGCGGTGTACACCTTGTCGGCCAGCTGATTGGTAGCCCACAACGGACCGGTGCTGTCGATGAACGCCTTGAGCTGCGCGGACGGCGTACCGAAGCGGGTCGGCGTGCCGAACAGCACCACGTCAGCCCAGGCGATGTCGTCCAGCACGGCCTCGGGTACGTCGGCGGTGGCGTCCAGGTGCTCACGCCACTCCGGTCTGGAGTTGACCGCCTCGAACGGCGCGTTCTCTCTGACCTTGCGGAACCGGATCACGGCGCCGGCCTTCTCCGCGCCTTCGAACGCGGCCTGGGCGAGCGTGTGCACAGTGCCGGTGGCGCTGTAGTAGATGATCGCGGCCTTCACGGGTTCCATCAGAAACGGGGTCCTTCCAGTGCTCAGGGGGTCAGGGTTGGAGGTCCAGCAGGGCTTTGCCGGTCGGGAAGTCGACCGGCACCGACACCTGGTCGTGCACGATCAGCCAGGCGCCGTCGAGCTTGCGGAAACAGGCCGTCCAGCGGACCCAGTAGTCGGTCGGAGCGCCGCTGCGCAACGTGCCGCTGATGTGGTTCAGGCTGTACACGACGGCCAGATCGCCGCTGACCAGCACGGTCAGGTCCCGCACCTCGTAGCTGGGTGGCTCCTGGTACGCCGCGAAGACGTTCACCCAGTTCTGCGACTTCTTCTCGGCGCCCAGGTGCCGCAGCGGCGGTTCGATGTCGAACGAGACGAGATTCGGCGCGAACATCGTCTTGAGTCCGTCGAGGTCACCTGCCTGGACCGACGCGACCAACGTGTCGATCCGTTGCCGGATGTCTACCTCGTCTACCGCGTTCTGTGTGGTCATGATCGGTACGACGAGACAGCCCGGCGAAGTGTGAGCTCACACTTCGCCTGCCTGCCTCGTCGGACCCAGTGAAGGGCACAGTGAAGGCAGCAGACGTCGAAGGGAGCACCATGACCGGGTCGGATCCGAGCCTGAGCGCGATCATGAGCGAGCGGCGGCAGCTGATCAACCTCGCCTACCGGCTGCTGGGCTCACTGGCCGACGCCGAGGACGTCGTCCAGGACACCTATGCCCGGTGGTACGCGATGTCCCGCGAGGAGCAGGACGCGATCGACAACCCGGCCGCCTGGCTGACCAAGGTCGCCAGCCGCATCTGCCTCGACCTGCTCCGATCGGCCCGCGCCCGGCGCGAGCGGTACGTCGGCGAGTGGGTCCCGGAGCCGGTGCCCGACCAGGCCGAGTGGCTCGGCGCTCAGCCGGGCGGCGACCCGGCCGATCGCGTCACACTGGACGAATCCGTCAACATGGCGTTCCTGGTCCTGCTGGACTCGATGACCCCGGCCGAGCGGGTGGCGTTCATCCTGCACGACGTCTTCCGCTATCCGTTCCCCGAGGTGGCCGAGATCGTCGGCCGGACGCCGGCGGCCTGCCGGCAGCTGGCCTCATCGGCACGCAGGCGGATCAGTACGGCGCAGAGCCCGACGGCACCCACCAAGCAACAGGCCGAGATCGTCCGCGACTTCAAGGCAGCCTGGGCGGCCAAGGACATCCAGACGCTGATCACGCTGCTCGATCCCGACGTGGTCGCGATCGGCGACGGTGGCGGCGTGGTCACGGCCGCTCCGCACCCCGTTCACGGTGGCACGCAGGTCGCGCAGTACTTCGCCGATCTGGTCGACCGCGCGCACGGGCTGGTCGTTCTGGAGCGGACCGTCAACGGCCAGCCGGGGCTGGTCATCCAGCGCGAGGGCGTCACCGAGACCGTCATCGCGTTCGACATCGCCGACGACCGCATCAAGCACATCTGGGCGGTCCGCAACCCGGAGAAGCTCCGCCCCTGGACAACCTGAACGACGGCGGTCGGCTACCGAGGCACAGGTACGACGGTGTAGCCGCAGGCCCGGATCGCGGCGAAGCTCTGTGCCCGGGCCTCGGCCGAGCCGAAGCTCGCCACCACCCGCTTGGTCTCCAGGTCGAACTCCGGCGGCGCGACCCCGAACTCGCCGACCGCCTTGGTGATGGTCCGGATGCAGTGCTGACACGTCATGTCCGGCACCTCGAACACCTCGCCCTGGCCGTCCACGCTGCCGGTCTCCTCCGAGTCCTCGACGGCGACCGTCACGACCTTCAGCAGGCGCGTGAACACGTCGACGAACGAGTTGGCGACCTGGGTCACCAGACTGACGCGGCGCCCGTCGACGGAATGTGCGGCGTGCGCGAGGCATCGCGGTTGCTCACCGGATCCGAGTGCGACGTACTGCGCTGCGCTCGGATCGCTGTCGTCGGAGGCGCGGGCGGCCTCGATGCGGGCTTCCTTCATCTCCCGCAGCGCCGCGACCGTGTCGGCCGAGTAGGTCATGCGGCCACCGAAGCAGACCAACTGCACCGGGATCAGACCGCGCCGATACGTCGACGCCTGGAGACCCCAGTGCCAGGTCCCGGCCACGGTGTTGAAGATCCCGCTGTCCCGCAGCGCCTCCGCGAACCCGGCCGGCTCGTCGTACGGCGTCGTACCCGCGAGATAGGCGTGCTGGGTGAGGACCCGCGCGGCGGCGTCGACTCCTGTCCGCAGGATCTCGGCCGGCACCTTGTCCGTGGTGATGGCAGCCAGCAGGTCCGCCTGCACCGAGTCGATGGCCTCGGCACGCTCCGTCACCCGAGCGTCCGCCCGCAACCTCGCCCACAAGGCCAACGTTGCTTCCCGCGCAACGATCGGGACTACCGGACCGAGTGATCCACAGTGGGCGACGTTCGTCACGCCCTCACTGTCGACCCAGGTCACCCGATGTGAGGCACTCGTGACCAGCTTCGGCGGGCACGGCCACAACCTGCTCCGGACGAACTCGGCCTGGTCGGTGCTGGAGGCAACCGACTCCACCGTGCAGGTGAGCCGCAACGGTGCCGTCGTGACGGGCACTGGTTCGTCGAAGACGTCGTACGCGAGTTCCGTCAGCAACCGCGCGACGCCACTGCGTGCGGCAAGGGCAGGTTCATCGATCACCACAGAGCTCCTCGCCTCGGCGGCACGGGCTCTTCCGATGCTAGGAACCAGTCACGCTCCGGCGTCGTCGCCGACGGCGTGTCGCCGCACGATCCACGACCGTCTGCGACGACCGGATTACCCAGCAAGCGGCTGATCCCCTTGAAAACAAGGCGTTTCGGGGCACAGGGCGACAGGCACAGCGCGGGCAGTGATAGTTGCCCACTTTCCTTGGTTCCTGGTCGGGCCGTAGGCATGATGGGCCGGGCGGTGGCTTCGCTACTTGTCATGGGGGAAATACATGTCTGTTCGTCACACCATCAATGCCGCGGTCAACAAGTCTCTTCGGCCCACGGGATTCCAACTCGTCCGGGGCCACAGCGCCGATCCGGCGATCAGTGCGTTCCTGCCCGCCAAGCGCATCGTCAAACAGGCCGACCGGGCCGGCCAGTCGGTCGGCGACTTCCTCGACAGCTACAGCGCGGAGCCCGGCGCCACCGCGGAGACGGTCGAGGCCATGCTCGAACTCAGTGGTCTCACGACCGCGGAGCGCGTCTGCGAGATCGGGCCTGGCTCGGGCCGCTACTCGACCAGAATCCTGTCGGCCCTCCGGCCGAGCTCGTACGAGGTGTACGAGACCGCACCGGACTGGATCGCCTACCTTCGCCGGGAACTGCCTGATCTCGTCTTCAAGCCGGCGGACGGCAAAACCCTGGGGTCGACACCTTCGGCCTCGGTCGACCTCGTGCACACACACAAACTGCTCAGCTACATCCCGTTCGCGACCGCACTCGGCTACCTCGACGAGATGGCGCGGGTGGTCCGCTCCGGCGGCACGGTCGCGTTCGACATGGTCACCGACGACTGCCTGGACGACTCGACCACCAAGGTCTGGCTGACCGAACCGGACCGGATGACCATCTACTCGGTCGCCCCGCGAACCTGGCTGGCCGGCTTCCTGGCCCAGCGCGACCTCACCCTGGTCGGCAGCCGCTTCGTCCCGCTCAGCGGCGGCCGCACCGAACTCCTGGTCTTCCGCCGCAACTGACCGATCCGCGGGTGTCGTAAACCGGTCGGTGCCGATCGTCTCCTGAGTGAAACCCACTCACAACCAGGGAGACGACCATGCAACCGACCGTGAACATCCTGGACATCGCGGTGTCCGATCTCGGCGCGGCCATCGAGTTCTACAAGCGGCTCGGGCTCGACTTCGTCCGGGACCACTACATGCCCGACGACCACGCCGGCTGCGACCTGCCCAACGGCGTACACCTGATGCTCGACACCGACGAGATGCGCGCCAAGATCACCGCGCGCTGGACGCCGCCGAGCCAGGGGCGGATGTTCCTCGCGTTCGAGTTCGAGACGGCGGCCGAGGTCGATGCGGCGTACGCCGAGTTGACCGCCGACGGAGTCACCGGGCTGCAGGAGCCGTACGACGCACCGTGGGGCATGCGGTACGCCACGGTCACCGACCCGTCCGGGAACGGCATCGACCTGTACGCCAACCTCCCGGCGAGCTGACCCGCGACCGGCCAGACTGATCCCAGGAGGTGGTGCAGTGAAGTACGTTCTCATGTTCGTCGACACCCCGGAGTTCACCAAGGAGGTCGAGGCGATGAGCGCGGCCGAACTGGAGGCGGCGTACGGGCGGGTGAACCAGTGGTTCATCGACAACGCGGACCGGATCAGTGCCCGGACCGGCAAGCTGCAGGGTGCGGCAACGGCGACCACGGTCCGGCTGGACGGGCCGGAGCCGGTGACGACCGACGGGCCGTTCATCGAGGGCAAGGAAGTGATCTCGGGGGTGATCGAGATCGATGTCGCGGACCTGGACGAGGCGCTGCGGATGGTGAAGACCTGGCCGGCCTGCCCGGTGATCGAGATCCGCCCCGTGGAGTCATGACTCTGCTTTTGGCCGGGCCTCCGGCGCCGGCAGGGTCATGGGGCCTTGGCTCCCGGTCTTCCCTCGTCACTCCGGTCGCTTCGCTCTCTACGCTCCTCAGTCCAGACCGGGAGGCCCCATGACCGGCGACCCGACTGCCGACGAGTTGGCCCGGGTGGTGCGTGAGCACGCGGGCCGGCTCGCGGCGTCGCTGATGTCGCTGCTGGGCGACTTCTCCGCCGCCGAGGATCTCGTCCAGGATGCTGTCGAGAGTGCGCTGCGGCGGTGGCCCGAGGAGGGCATCCCGGACCGGCCCGACGGGTGGCTGTTCACCGTGGCCCGGCGCCGCGGCCTCGACGTACTGCGGCGGCAGGAGAACTATCGGACCAAGCTGGCGCAGCTGCAGTGGCCGGTGCGGCCTGAGCCGGATGACCGGCTGCGGCTCATCTTCACGTGCTGCCACCCCGCGCTGGCCAGGGAGGCTCAGATTGCGCTGACTCTCCGAGTCGTCTGTGGTCTGACGACGGCGCAGATCGCCGCTGCGTTCGTCGTACCGGAAACCACCGTGGCGCAGCGGATCACCCGGGCGAAGCGGAAGATCGCGGACGCCGGGATCCCGTACCGCATTCCCCGTGACGACGAGCTCGGCGAACGGTTGAGCGAAGTACTGACCGTCATCTATCTGCTCTTCAACGAGGGCTATCTGTCCAGCACCGCCGAGCAGGCGCATTCGCGTGACCTCGTCGACGACGCGGAGTGGCTGACCGCACTACTGGCCGGGCTCCTGCCGAACGAGCCTGAGGTGACGGGCCTGCTCGTACTGATCCGGCTCCACCGTGCTCGGGTCGCCGCCCGTTTCACTGCTGACGGTCAGATTGTCCTACTCCAAGACCAGGATCGGTCGCGGTGGGACCATGCCGCGATCGCCGACGCGACCGCCCTGCTGATGCGGACCGCGCGCAGGCACCACTCCCCCGGGCCGTATCAACTCCAGGCGGCCATCGCCGCCTGCCACTGCGAGGCGGCCACGTGGGCCGAGACGGACTGGGAGCAGATCCTCGTTCTCTACAACATGCTGCTTCGCCTGCAGCCGAACGCCGTCACCCGTCTGCATCGCTCAGTCGCCGTGCGGTACGTCGAGGGCGTGGAGCCGGCCTTGGCGGAGCTCGAGGAACTGGAGGGCGCACTCGGGAAGTACGCGCTGTTCCACGCCACCCGCGCCGAACTGCTTCGCGCGGCGGGACGCCCGTCCGAGGCTCATGACGCCGACCAGCAGGCGGTGGTGTTCACCGCCAACCCGGCGCAACTGAACCTCCTCCACGACCGTCTGAGCTCCTGACGGCCTGTCGTCAGTCCGCGTCGCTCCGCCGGACGATGGTCGGGTCGCGCCGCCCTCGGCCGACATCGATGCCCTTGTTCTGCATCCGCAGCCCGATCGACAGCGCCCGTACGCCGGTCGCGCCGAAGAAGCCGAGTTTGTACGACTCCCCCGGCGCCCCGGCTTCCCAGTACGGAACGTTCAGTTCGCCGTACTTGATGTAGTAGACCTCCGGCTCCGCGCCGGCCGCGATCCGCGCCGCGTCCTGAGCACAGGCCGGCACCTTCCGCGTGCCACGCCCCGGCGGCGTCCACAGGACATCGCCGGTCGACGGTCCGTGCCGCGGATCGAAGAAGCACGGGACCCGCCGCTCAGGAACCGGCTGCCCGGCGAGCCTGGCCTCCACACACGCCAGCGCATAGCGCCCGTCGGTCAAGGTATCGACGATCGCGCTGATCCCTTCCGGAGCAGCAATCCGCGGCGCCGCGGTCTTGGCCTTCTCGTAGGCGTCGAGCGCGGTCTGGTAGTCGTGGTGCGTCGCGTCGTCCAGCTTGGTGCCGTCGAGCGTCGTCCCGAACCGTGTCAACTGCTCTCCGAAGTGGGTAACGTCGTCCTCGGCGAGTTGCCGTACCCGCTCGACCTCGAGCGCCCGCCCGGCCCGCGCCACCCGCCGCGCGCGAAAGTACGCCAGCGCACCGGCAAGCCCGCCGCAGGCGATCAAGGCGACTATCCACTCCATCTACCGATGATAGGACGCAAGCCCCAACAGCCGCCGCGCTCAACTGGTGGACGGCGCGGAACTTCCGGGGGTGGTCGGCAGTTGAGTGAATGGGCGTTTACCGGTGGTGAGACGAGGAGAGTCATGGCAAGGCGTGTCGAGCAGAAGGCTCGGGCTCGGGACAGGATCGCAGCGCAGCAGGCTGCACAGGCGCGGGCTGAGCGGCGCCGGCGGTTGCTGCTCGCGGCGGGTGCGGTGACGGTTGTGGTCATCGTGGTCGCCGGTCTGGTGATCATCCGGCTGGCCGGCGGCGGGAAGGACAACACCGCGACCGGGCCGTCCGGTGCCGCCGACTCGCAGATCATGAGCGCGCTGACGTCCGTCCCCGACTCGACGTTCACCGAGGTCGGCACCGACGCCGTGCAGGGCGGTCCGGCGGCGATCACGGCCCCGCCGCTGACCGCGGGCGGGAAGCCGAAGGTGCTCTACATCGGTGCCGAGTACTGCCCGTTCTGCGCCGCCGAGCGCTGGCCTGTCACGGTCGCACTCTCGCGGTTCGGGACTTTCAGCAACCTCGGTACGACGCACTCGTCGGCCAGTGACGTCTTCCCGAACACCCCGACCCTGTCGTTCCACGGAGCGAAGTACACGAGTCAGTACCTGACCTTCACCGGCGTCGAGACGACCACGAACCAGCAGGTCAACGGGCAGTACGCCCCACTGGACACCCCGACGGCCGAGGACCAGAAGACGTTCGACACCTACAACGCGCCGCCGTACGTCAAGGAGGGGGGCTCCATCCCCTTCGTCGACCTCGGCGGGAAGTTCGTCGCCTCGGGCGCGTCGTACAGTCCGGAGATCCTGGCCGGGAAGACGCAGGCCGAGGTCGCGGCCGCGCTGAAGGATCCGTCCAGCCCGATCGCGAAGGCGATCATCGGCTCCTCCAACCTGTACACCGCCGCTCTCTGCCAGGTCACCGGCAACCAGCCTTCCAACGTGTGCTCGAGCGCCGCCGTTACCGCGGCCGCCGGCAAGCTCGGGAAGAGCTGAGACGTGAGCAAGACTGCGGGGACAGAGCAACAATCCGAGCAGGTCGCACCGCTGGGATGGTTGCCCTGGACAACCTTGGGACTGTCGATCGCAGGCGTCGCGGTCGCGGCGTACCTGACCTATGAGCACTTCACCGCCGGGTCGACGCTCGCCTGCCCGGACACCGGCGTGGTCAACTGCCTGAAGGTCACGTCGAGCGAGTACTCAGCCGTCTTCGGCATCCCAGTCGCGCTTCTGGGACTCGGCTTCTTCGTCGCGATGACTGTCCTGTGCCTGCCGCAGATGTGGCGCTCCACATCGCCGTGGCCCGGCCGAGTGCGCCTCGCCGCGGTCGTTGTCGGAGTGCTGTTCGTCTTCTACCTCGTCTGGGCCGAGCTCTTCCAGATCGACGCGATCTGCCTGTGGTGCACAGTCGTCCACGCGTTGACCCTCGTGCTGTTCGGGCTGGTCGTCGTACGGGAGGCGCTGGCGCCGACCAGCACCTGAGCCGTGCTGTCTACGTTCGCCCGGGGCCGGGTACCGGTCGGTCATGCGATGGTTTCGGCTTCGGGCGCTGTTGACGGTCAATCTGGTGCTGTTCTTCGTGTTCCTAATCGGCCTCGTTCTCACCGGTCACGCGCAGGACAACGCTGAGCTCACCGATCACGGGCAGCCGACCGAGACCCTGGGCCAGTACGTCGGTTCGTCGTCCTTCGGCGAGGCGGTATTCGAGAACTGGGAGTCCGAATTCCTGCAGATGGGCATGTACGTCCTGCTTACCGCCTACCTGGTACAGAAGGGCTCGGCTGAGTCCCGCCCGATCGACGAGCCCACACCCCAGGACGCAGACCCACGGGATCACCGCACCGATCGTGAGGCACCCTGGCCGGTACGACACGGGTCGCCGGTGGTGCTGAAGCTGTACGAGAACTCCTTGGCGATCGCGTTCGGGCTCGTGTTCCTGCTGTCGTTCTGGCTGCATGCGGTCACCGGTGCGGCGTCGTACAGTCAGGAGCAGGAGCTGCACGGCGGTAGGGCGGTGACGACGTGGCAGTATCTGGGGACGTCACAGTTCTGGTACGAGTCGTTCCAGAACTGGCAGAGCGAGTTCCTCGC
Source organism: Kribbella sp. NPDC050281 (assembly GCF_040655855.1). Lineage (NCBI taxonomy): Bacteria > Bacillati > Actinomycetota > Actinomycetes > Propionibacteriales > Kribbellaceae > Kribbella > Kribbella sp. NPDC050281. The sequence continues at coordinate 57,779 of NZ_JBFAKS010000014.1, forward strand.
CGTGGCGGCCATTGTCGGTGGGTCCATCTACCTGCGTCAGCGCCGCTCGGCCCAGTCGAAGCCGGTCCACGCACCGCACTCGGCCACGGGAGGCTGACGTGAACGACTTCACCGGCGCCGCACAGTGGGTTCCGCGCGACGGCGGGATGCGCAAGGTCACGGCGACGCTCCCGGACTGCCGCGGCTGCGACCTGCACGAGTACGCCGAACAGGTCGTGCCGGGCGAAGGGCGGGTCCGCGCCCGGATGATGCTGATCGGGGAACAACCCGGCGACGTGGAGGACAAAGAGGGGCACGTCTTCGTCGGTCCTGCCGGCCGGCTGCTGGACAAGGCGTTGGTCGAGGCGGGGATCGAGCGCTCCGAGGTGTTCCTGACCAACGCGGTCAAGCATTTCCGGTTCGAACGCCAGGGCAAGCGCCGGATCCACAAGACCCCGTCGGCCGGTCAGATCGTTGCCTGCCGCCCCTGGTTGGACCGCGAACTGGAGATCGTGAAGCCCGAGCTCGTCGTCATCCTCGGCGCCGTCGCCGCCCGCGCCCTGCTCGGCTCCGGCTTCAAAGTCACCGAACGCCGAGGCTCGCCTGTGCAACTTCCCGACGGCCAAGCCGCAGTGGCGACGGTTCATCCGTCAGCCGTCGTACGCTCCCAGGAATTCCGCCGCGACTTCGCCCATTTCGTCGACGACCTCCGCGCCGCCCTCGCCCTACTGGGCTGAGCTACCTGCCGACTGCCTTGGCGAGTTGGGCCTTGGTCATCTTGGAGCGGCCCTTGATGTTCTTGTGCTTGGCCTCGTTGTAGAGCTGTTCCTTGGTCCGGCCCTTCGAGCCGCTGTGCGAGCGGAGTCCGCCGCGGCGGCCCGACGAGATGTCGTGGGTCGACGTACGGCTCTTCTCCTTGGCCTCGCCGGAGCGGGCGCGTTCCTTGTTCACGGTCCGCGCGGCGATCTCCTCCGCGGTGTCCTCGCTGCGGCCACGCTTCTTCAGGCCGGACTTGATGTGCTCGTACTGCCGTTCGCGCTTGGCGTTCGATCCTGCGGGCATGATCCGCTCCTTCCGACGCTCCGGCCGGTACCCCGACAGCTCTCACCCAATCAGCCGCGTGCATGGATGGAACGGGATCGGGCACTCGGCGGGTAAATCAAACGATCGGAGTACGACGTGAAGATCGGCTACTTCCTGTCCAGTGAGGAGTACACGCCGGCACAGTTGATCGAGCAGGCGCGGCTGGCCGAAGACGCCGGGTTCGACGGACTGTGGATCAGTGACCACTTCCATCCGTGGAACGACGAACAGGGTCAGAGCGCGTTCGTCTGGTCCACCATCGGCGCGATCTCCCAGGTCTGCGAGCTCCCGGTGACCACTGCGGTGACGTGTCCGACGGTGCGGATCCATCCCGCGATCATCGCGCAGGCGGCCGCGACCAGCGCCGTACTGCTGAACGGGCGGTTCCAGCTCGGCGTCGGAACCGGCGAGGCCCTGAACGAGCATGTGCTCGGGTCGGTCTGGCCGACGGTCGGCGTACGGCTGGAGATGCTTGAGGAGGCGGTCGAGATCATGCGCCGGCTGTGGACAGAGGAGGGTTTCGTCTCGCACCACGGCAAGCACTACACGGTCGACACAGCCCGGATCTACACCCGGCCGGAGGCGCCGCTCCCCATCTACATGTCCGGATTCGGGCCGGAGGCAACCGATGTTGCGGCGCGGATCGCGGACGGATACATCACCACCACGCCGGACCGTGAACTGCTGCAGCGGTTCCGCGACAACGGCGGTGGGGACAAGCCGGCGCAGGCCGGGTTCAAGGTCAGCTACGCGCCGACCGAGGAAGAAGGCATCGAGCAGGCGCACCGGATCTGGGGCAACTCCGGCCTGCCGGGCGAGCTATCCCAGGTGCTCCCATCACCCCGGCACTTCGAGCAGGCGAGCCAACTCGTCACGAAGGAATCGACGGCGCAGTCCGTCACCTGCGGATCCAAGGCAGACACACATGTCGAGGCGTTCATGCCATACGTCGACGCCGGCTTCGACGAGATCTACGTCGCCAACATGGGCCCGCACTCCGTCGACATGATGAACCTCTACCGCACCGAAGTACTCCCCGAACTCCGCCGCCGCACCTGAGCCCGCAGCAAGTTCCGGCCGTACAAACCAACAGGTAGTGCACCTCCGAGACACCGTACACAGAACGCACGCCCGCTCAACCGCACTACCCGTCACCCCAACACCTCCTGTCCACCTGCACGCCACAAGCCGCCCGCTGACCTCGGTCGCCGGTTTGTCGGAGGCTGCTTCTAGGCTCTCGCCATGGCTGAACCGCCTCGCCTTGTGATCACCCCGGACGGCCCGTACTCGATCACCTCTGCCGACGCGGTGACCGTGCTCTTCGCGCGCTCACGCTCCGACTACTCCACCGGTCGTCTCACGCCCGACGCTCCTGCCGACGCGGTGCTCTTGTGCCGGTGCGGACGCTCGGGCTCCCCGCCGAACTGCGACGAGACCTGCGAGCGTTCAGGCTTCCAAGCGGATCCGGCCGGGCGTGGCCCGGACACATCGCGCGAGGCCGGCGTCCAGCCCCGGCTCGCGTTCGTGGAGAACGGACCGATCATGGTGGCCGGGATGGATGTGGTCCACGAGGACGGCTCAGTCACCTCGCTGACTGACCACGAGGCGCCGATGTGCCGGTGTGGTGCGTCGAACGACAAGCCGTGGTGCGACTTCAGCCACCGTGTCGTCAGGTTTTGCAGCCAGAAGCGCTGACTCAGTCGGTGATCGGGAGCGCGTGTGCCTCGGGGTAGCCGGTGGCGGCTAGGCGGTTGAGGGTCTTCTCGAGTACGGCGGTGTCTTCGAGGGTGCGTACTTCGGTGATCTTGCCCCACCGGAGGCGGAGGAACTGGTGTACGACGTTCTGGTAGTGCGTGCCGTCGACGACGCCCACGTGGACCGTGACCGCGGTCGCGACTCGCGTGTTCCACGGCCACCCTGCGACCACGACGTCTTGTACGTCGAACCGGGTGTCCGGGAGCAAGCGGAAGCAGCGCTCCCACCAGCGCCGCAATGCATCGTGCGTGTGCCGTTCACCGCCCAACGCGTGATCACCGTAGAACCGGTAGGTGAAGGCCGGCGCCATCCCCGCGACCATGGCCTCCCAGTTCCCGGCACTGATCTCCGCGAACGCCTTCCGCACCTGCGCCGCCACGATCCGGTGATACATGCCCCGCTCCCCTCTCGTCGGCCGTCGCCTCCACCGTAGATATGGTGAGTTCAATACCGCAACTGACTAGAGTGGTGACATGCGGAACACCAGCTTCGCCTCGATGCACTGCTCGCTCGCCCAGTCCCTCGAAGTCATCGGCGACTGGTGGACCCCCTTGGTACTGCGCGACCTCTACCTCGGCCTGAACCGCTTCGACGAGTTCGTCACCGACCTCGGCATTTCGCGCAATCTGCTCACCGACCGGCTCACCACCCTGATGAACGGCGGCCTCGTCGTCCGTACGCCGTACCAGGACAACCCGGTCCGCTACACCTACGCCCTTACCGAAGCCGGCCGCGAACTCATCCCGATCCTGATGGCTCTCACCGCCTGGGGTGACCGCTGGGCCACTCCACCGGCCGGGCAACCGCTCCACTTCACCCACAGCATCTGCGGGCACCGCACGACCCCAACAGTCACCTGCTCGGAATGCGGCGGCCCTCTCACCGCCGCCGACGTCTCGCCGTCCCCGGGCCCGGGCGGCCGAACAGCGCCCGGCACCGCCCTCATCGCCACAGCGCTCACCGATCCTGGGCGTTAGGCAGGCGTTGCGCCGCCGCTTGCGCGCCACTCGAGGGCTTCGGGCAGGTCGTGGTACTCGAGGAGGTGCTGACCCGCGATCCGGGCCAGTTCGTCACGGACCTCGGCAGGAGTCGCATAGAAGTACTCGCGCCGCAGGTTGACCTTGTTGACGCGCTTCTCCGCGAACGCCGCATGGAGTCCACCCTCCAGGCCGAGCGCGTCCTCGCTGAAGATGATCGCGTGGACGTCGAACCGGAACGGAACCGACGCGTCGCCCAACTCGCGGACCCGGTCCAGCGGATCGAGTCGCCGCGTCATGCCGATCTTGATCATGTTCTGACCGAACGAACCGAGGTTCGAGATGATGTAGACGTAGCCGGCCCGGATGTTCGCCTCGCGCTCCTCGACGCCGGCGATCGACGATTCGATCTCGGCGATCTGCGCCTGGAGTTGGTCGATCGCGGCCGTATCACCTGTCGCTTGCACCCGAGCCAGGGCGGTCTCGTAGTGCGACCGTTCCTTCAGCAGCCTCGACTTCTCCCGCTCGAACTCGCGCCGCGCGGCTTCCTCCTCGCGCTGCTGCTCGCGCTGCGCGCGAATGCGTTCCTTCTCCTCATCGACCTTCGAGAGGTAGTCGGCAGTCAAGAGGACCTCGTCGACTCGCAGCGCGTGGTAGTCCTCGCTGATCCTGATGTTCATGCTCTGACCCAGCCGCGCGATGGAATCGCGAGCCTTGGACAGACGCTCGACACTCGACGCCCGGCGATGTGGCCGGACTGTCCGGACACAGTTGTCCGCCTCGGCGTTGTACGCGCGCAGCATCAGCTTGGAGATCTCGCGAACCATCTTGGCGCCCTCACGCGCCGAGTTGTTGACCTGCCAGGTCGTCGAGGCCGTGACCGCGCCGTCGGCTCGCGCGAGAGCCTTGTACTGGTCCTTCAGCTCGGCCAGCCGCGCCTTGTAGGCAACCGCGTCCTCCAACGGATGCGAGTACTCGTAGATGCCCACCTCCTGCAGCATCGCAACCTCGTTGGTCTCGATGACCTCTTGCCGTACGGCGGTCAGCTCGGCCTGAGCGTTGGACACATCCTGTCGGGCACTGCCCAGCGCAGACTGCACCTGACCGAACTCGTCGCGCAGGCGGTCCGTCTCGGCAGCGATGGTCAGCGCATCCATCCCACCGAGCTGATCCACCAGGTGGTGCAGACGCTCGACCTCGTTCTCCAGGCGCTTCTTCCCGCCGAACAACCCGCGTCCCTCGCGGCGGCCCGGAATGTCGAGTCCGACCGCCTCAGCTGGAGCGGTCTGCTGTTCCGCGTGCTCGGTCCGCGCCGCATGCCTCGCGCGTACCGCAACCGGACTCCGCAGCGGAGGTTCCGGTACGGCGCTCGCGTGCGATCCGACGGGCACATTCTCGACCCACAGCTGCCACCCAGGCGGGGCCGGCGGCCAACTCGGGTCGGGTTCCCAACCCGGCTCAGGGACGAAGCCGGCCGGCGGGCTGGGCCAGTTCGGCGGCGGGTTGAATCGATACGACATGCAGCACGCTCCCCCACGTCAGACACGTCACGACCAGACGGCCGCCCCGCGGGCCTCACACCAGCCTCGCCCTCCCCGGCAAGGCCACCCACGCAAGCCCATATCGCTGTAAGACACGAATCCGTTACATCTCGCCACCCCGCGCAGCGCTCGTCAGACGATCCGGATCGGAACTTTACCGAGGGTGAACAGCCGTGGCCGCGGACGCAGGCTACTATTGGGAGAGCACCGAACATCGGCAATGCCGACCGCCCCTGGCGACGGTTGCGTCTTGGCCCGGAGGTCACAGTCATCGACTAGAGGTCGCCAATCGCACGCGGTGGCCGGTCCCGGTGGAGTCCGGGACAGCGATCGCTCGTGGAAGCGGTGGTTCTGCGCCGTTTCCCGGTGGCCCTACCGGACTCTCGGCGCGACGTGTCGCGGCGGCGGGATGGCCGTGCGGTGCTGCGTTCAGCCATGGCTCTCGCGCCGTGGCAGTACTGAGGAGGAGTCTTTGGCCCCACGAGGCCAGCGCCAGTCCAGCGCTGCCCGTTCCGCTCCCCGTCGCCGGCGTCCTGCCCGCGATGGTGACGGTCTGATCCCGGTCCTCGCGCGTGCCGTGCGGGAGGTCGAGGGCGCGGTCGAGCGCTCCGACGTACGCCCGTCGGTGCGCACCAAGTTCCAGGTCGTCGCGCTGCTGGTGCGCGAGGAGCGGGCCCGCGTGAACGCGGACCAGAACGCGACCGACACCTACCGGGCCGAGCAACTCCGGCGGCTGGACGGCGTCGCGACGATTCTCGCCAAGGCGGCCGCCCGCGAGACCTCGCTCCTCGGGCTGCTGGCCGAGGACGCCGTCGTGTCCGAGGCGGGTACGCGGCTCAAGCGCGACATGCTGAAGTCCGCCGGCGTCGAGGCGCCGCACGAGGAGCCCGCGCCCACCGAGCCGGTGACTCCACCAGATGCCGCGCGCCGCGTCGTACCGCAGGCGGTGGTCCAGCGTCAGCTCGCCAACCCGTTCCTCGCGCCCGACTTCTCGGCTGCCCCGTCGCGTCCGCCGCGCCCGCGCCGACTGGCCGGCTGGGAGCTCATCGGGCCTCTGCTGAAGTCGTTCGAGTACGCCGGTGCCGCGGCCAGCATGAGCTTGCCCGAGCCGACCTCTCTGAACGCGGCCGGCGGCCTGGAGCTCATGCCACACCAAGCGCGCCTGATCGCGTCCGCCGCGGCCGGCCACCGCACGTTCCTGCTCGCCGACGAGCCGGGCCTCGGCAAGACCGCTCAGGCCCTGCTGGCCGCTCGCGCCGCCAACGCTTATCCCCTGCTGGCCGTCGTACCGAACGTCGTGAAGACGAACTGGGCTCGCGAGGCCGGCCTCTGGACGCCGCAGAAGACTGCCACGGTGATCCACGGCGACGGCGACACGATCGACGGGTTCGCGGACATCGTCGTCGTCAACTACGAGGTCCTCGACCGTCACGTCGGCTGGCTCGGCGACCTCGGCTTCCGCGGCATGGTGGTCGACGAGGCGCACTTCATCAAGAACAGGAAGTCGCAGCGGTCGCGCAACGTCCTGCAGCTGTCCGAACGCATCCGGACCCGTACGCCGCGCCCGTTGCTGATGGCACTCACCGGAACGCCGCTGATCAACTCGATCGAGGACTTCACCGCGATCTGGCAGTACCTCGGCTGGATCGACGAGAAGGGTCCGCGGGCCGAGCTGATGGAGTCGCTCGAGGACACCGAGCTGACGCCGGCCGACCCCGGCTTCTACGCCGCCGCCCGCGCGTCGGTGATCGACCTCGGCATCGTCCGCCGCCGCAAGGTCGACGTGGCCGCCGACATCCCGGCCCGCCGGATCGCCGATCTGCCCGTCGAGCTCGACGGCGCCCTCGGCCGCTCGATCCGCGACGCCGAGCGCGAGCTCGCCAACCGCCTTGTGCAGCGGTACCAGACCGCACTCGAGACGCGGACGTCCGGCACCACCGTGGAGGGTATCGACCACGAGCTCGTCCGCCGGGTCGCCGGCTGGGAGCGCACCGAGATGGCGAACGCGAAGACCGGCGAGAACGTCTTCACCCTGGTACGCCGGATCGGTACTGCGAAGGCCGGCCTGGCCGCCGACTACGCCGCGCAGCTCGCGCAGAACGTCGGCAAGGTCGTCTTCTTCGCTCGCCACATCGAGGTCATGGACGCCGCCGAGGAGCTCTTCACCGAGCGCGGCATCCGCTTCTCCTCGATCCGGGGCGACCAGACCGCGAGGAACCGGCAGAAGAATATCGACGCGTTCGTCAACGACCCAGAGGTCTCCGTCGCGGTCTGCTCCCTGCTGGCCGCCGGTGTGGGCCTGAACCTGCAGGTCGCGTCGAACGTCGTACTCGCGGAGCTGTCCTGGACGAACGCCGAGCAGACGCAGGCGATCGACCGGGTCCACCGCATCGGCCAGGACATGCCGGTGACGGCCTGGCGGATCATCGCCGCCCAGACCATCGACACCAGAATCGCCGACCTCATCGACAGCAAGTCCAGCCTCGCCGCCCGGGCCCTCGACGGCTCCGACGAAGAGGTCTCGTCGTCCGCGGACTTCCAGCTCGAAGCCCTGGCGGCCCTCCTGACGGACGCCCTGGAGAACACGCTCTAGGCGGCCGGTCAGTCGGCGGTGATCTCCACGCAGCACTCGCCGCCGGCTGGGTCGAGGATGGCGCGGACAGTGGTTGCCCGGAGGCCGTTGAGCATGCCGGTGAGGAAGGCGTGGTTGATGCCGCAGACTGCGTCGGGCTGAGCCTGCGCGAGTGGGTGGAACGGGCAACTGTGCAGCCGGACGCAGTTCGGGCGTGGACGGTCCGGTTCGAAGCCGGCGCGCGACAACGTTGCCTCCGACAACGTCAACGCCCGTTCCGAACTCAACCGGCCGGGGCGGGATCGGGCGCGTTCCTCTTCGCCGACGCGTTCACCTCGGCGGAACGCCGCCTTGAGGGTCGAGTCCATCGGGCTGAGGTCGTCATCGCTGAGGACACCGTCGAGGAGGATCTCCGCGAGCAGGTCCGGCTGGCGCGGCGGGATCGACACCCGCACGTCGGTCTCGACCGGTTCGTACAGCTTCGGTGCACGGCCGACCTTGCGAAGCCTGCCGCCGTGCTCGTAGTGGGCTCGCAGGAGCCTGGCCTCGACCAGCTTCTCCAGGTGGAACGCGGCCAGTTTCCGCGAGATCCCGACCTCGGCCGCCGCCTCGTCCCGGCTGATCGCCCGGCCGGCCCGACGGCAGAACTCGAACATCCGGCGCCGGGATTCGTCGCTCAACGCCGAGACCGCTCTGATCGTCGCGTCCGCACCGAGCCTCTCGTCAGCCACCCGTCCACGATAACGGACACGAACATTGGCGAAAAGCGACGCTGACGCGCGCCCACCTCTTGACCTGCGAGTCCGAATAAGACCAAACTCGGTTGGTGAAATAGGAGGTGCCGATGTCCGACCGGTCGTCTGCCGCGAAGCACCCTGTCAGTGCGCTGCTCACCGGGCCGTACGGTCACCCGTTCCATCCGATCCTGGTGACGATCCCGATCGGCGCCTGGGTGGCCAGCTTCGTCTTCGACATCGGCTCGCAGGCGGCGGACGCGGCGTACCTGGTCCAGGCGTCGACGTGGCTGATCGTGATCGGCATCGTCGGCGCCCTCGCGGCCGCGGCCGTCGGGCTACTGGACTTCTTCGCCATCCCGCCCGGCACACCGGCGTTCCGGACCGGGTTCATCCACCTGCTCCTGAACGTGGCGGTCGTCGTGGCGTACGTCGTCAACGCGCTCTGGCGCCGCGGATCCGATGCCGACCAGGTCGCGGTCGGTCCGATCGTCCTGTCGGCGGTCAGCTTGGCCGCACTCATGGTGTCGGGCTATCTCGGGGGAAAGCTGGCCTTCCGGTACGGCGTACGCGTCGCCGAGGAGGACGACCAGGCCGAAGGTTTCGAGCCGAGGAGATGACATGGGTATCGCAGCACTCGTCACGTGGCTGATCACCGCGGTCGGTGGTTTCTACCTGCTGTTCACCTGGATCAGCAACGGCGGGCCACGCACGCCGAGCGCGAGCAAGTTCCGGCCGGCACTGATCTTCAGTCACTTCGCCCTCGCGGCCATCGGGCTCGTCCTGTGGATCATCTACCTGATCGCCGACAGCGACGCCCTGGCCTGGGTCGCGTTCATTCTGCTCGTGCCGGTGGCCTTGCTCGGGTTCGCGATGCTGCGACGCTGGCTGCCGACGTACCGAGCGCGTGCGGCGGCCGAGGTCGCAACGGCAGACGTCCCGGCTGAGCGGCACTTCCCCGTCGCTGTCGTTGGCGGCCACGGCCTGTTCGCCGTCGTCACCGTGGTGCTGGTTCTGCTGGCGGCCCTAGAGGTCTGAGGTGAGTTCGCCGACGGGCAGTTCTGCCTTCACCGTGTTGGTGGCCGGCGCGAGTGGGCAGGTCCACAGCGGGCTGTAGGCGCACGACGGGTTGTAGGCGAAGTTGAGGTCCACGATGAGCCGGCCCTCGCGGACGTCACCACCCAGATCGGCGCCCTTGACGGTGTCCAGCAGATAGCGGCCCCCTCCATACGTGCGTGATCCTGCGAGCGCGTCCTTGACCGGCACGAACACACCACCGCCGTACGACTCCAGCCACCACACGTCGAGGTCGCCGATCGCGGGCAGGTGCAGTACGCCGACCCGCGAGAACGGGATCACGCCGTCGGTGGCCGAGGGGACCTCCCATCGGACCGGCTCGACCTCCGTGTCGACCTCGACCTCGAACCGCAACTCCGGCCGGTAGTCCCCCACCGGAACCCCTTTGAAGCCGTCGCGCTCCTCGACAGGCGATGCAGGGTGGGTCGCCAGCAGCTCATCTCTCCCTGCCCGCCACAGCGCATGCCCTTCGGCTGGGTCGCCGGCCGCTCGCACAGCGCCGTACAGCGCGAACACGCGCCGCCGCCAATCAGCCGTCTCCAGCGCGCCCGGTGCTCCCCGCTCTTCGCTCACCCAACCACCCTACGGCGCCACTCCACAGTGCGAGTGGCTGGCACGGAGCTTGCAGACGGGGGATGGTTAGGAGGGGGTGGGGGCGCGTGGAGTTGGCGTTGGAGGGGCGGGTCGGGCTGCGGTTGGAGTTGCGGCCGCAGATCGTCGCGTTTGCCGAGCTGCTGCAGCTGCCGGCCGTCGGGGTGGACGAACTGGTGGAGCGGGAACTGGGCGACAACCCCGCGCTCGAGCGAGTCGACGACGGCGCCGGACGCGGACCTGTTGCCGGGGTGACCGAGTGGGTCGATGGCGGCGACGTGGGTGCCCTGCGGGCGGAGGCACGATTGCTGGTGCCTGCCGCCGATGGACCCATCGTGGAGTACGTCGTGGGCTGCCTCGATCAGCGTGGGCGGTTGACGAGTACGACCGCTGAGATCGCCGGCTGCCTCGGGGTCAGTACGACGCGGGTCGTGGGTGCGCTGGCGGCCGTGCAGAAGGTTGGGCCACCTGGAATCGGGGCTCGGGATCTGCGGGACTGCCTGTTGCTCCAGCTCGAGGACCGGACTCCGACTGTCGTCAGGGCAGTGGTGGACCGGCATCTCGAGGACCTGGCCGGCCAGCGGTTCGACCGTATCGCCAACGCTCTCGGGACGTCCGCAGAGGAGATCCAGGCAGCGGCGGACTTCATCAAGGAGCGGCTAGTGCCGTTCGTGGCACTGGATCTCGGGTGCTGGCCGCCGCGGACCACGAACGGCCGGGCAGAGGTGCTGCGGCCGGACTACGTGTTCGCGGACGAGTTCACGATCGAGATCGCCGAGGAGGCTCGGCATTCGCTGGCGATCAGCCCGTCGTACCGGACCGGCGGTGCGGAGGCCCAGGAGTGGCTGGCGCGGGCGAGGCTGTTCATCAGCCGTCTGCACCAGCGCTGGCAGACAATGCGCGCGGTCGGCGAGGCGATTGTCGACAATCAGAAAGTCTTCCTGGCGGGGCGATCCGGCTATCCCGCTCCCCTGACCCGCGCCGACGTCGCGCGCACGGTCGGCGTCCATGAGTCGACGGTGTCCCGCGCGGTGTCGGCCCGTTGGGCGCAACTGCCGTCGGGACGCCTCACCTCGATGGCAGACTTCTTCTGTACGTCGGCCGAACCGCGCGACGCGGTTCGCAACCTGATCGCGCAGGAGGCCCAGCCGCTGTCGGACGGCGAGATCGCGCGGCTGCTGTCCACCACGGCCCATCCGATCGCCCGTCGTACCGTCGCCAAATACCGGGCCCAGCTCGGAATCGCCGCGCAGTCCCGACGCTGAAGCGAACTTCGCCGACGTCGCTCATTAAGGGCCTGCTAGACGAAGGCGACTTCGGCGGCTGCACCGGTGACCCCTGGCACGGATCGTGCATCCCTGTGGTCGAACAGATCTCGCGACAGATCGGGTGACCGGGGAGGGTCTTCGTGCAGCAGCTGGATCCGGTGCATGAGCTGGAGCTCGCGACCCGCGCCATCGAGGTGCGGGACCGCGCGGGAGCCGTGCCGGCGCTGCGTGCCATGGCGACCAGCCTGGCCGGGCTCCTCCCGACCGCGACCTCCGAGCAGGTGGCGCGGCTGGTGGATCAGAGTCTCCCGCTCTGGATCCGGCTCCAGGAAGGTTCCGATCCGGCGCGGGTCAGCACGTTGCTCGGGCTCGAGCTGGAGGGACTGAGCGCGGAGGACCGTGAGCTCGAGGTGACTCGTGAGCTGGTGCGGTCGGCCTGGGATCGGTTCGCGACCTTGACAGATGGACCAGGAGGAAGGAACGGCGTGATGGCGGCTTACGGATACGAAGGCTCGTTCGGTCCGGGCGAGGTCTATGCCGAATTCGGCGAGGGCGAGCAGTACGGCGAGGGCGAGTTCGGCCAAGGCGAGTTCGGCCAGGGTGAGTTCGGCGAGGGCGAGTTCGGCCAGACGGAGTACGGCCAAGGCGAGTACAACGAGTTCGGCCAAGGCGAGCAATACGGGGAAAGCGAACAGTACGGAGAGTTCGGAGAAGGTGAGTACAACGAGTTCGGGGAGGGTGAGCAGTACGGCGAAGCCGAGTTCGGCGAACTGCAGGAGGCCATGCCCGGCGAGTTGGAGCAGTTCGAGGCCGAGCTCCAGGAGCTGAACGGCGAGTACTCCAGCCCACTCGGCGAGCAGCAGGAGATGGAGCTGGCCGCGCAGTTGCTCGAGATCCGCGACGAAGCCGAACTGGAGCAGTTCCTCGGCGGCCTGATCAAGAACGTGGCCAAGGGAGTCGGCGGGTTCCTCGACTCGCCGACCGGCAAGGCCCTCGGCGGGATCCTCAAGAACGTCGCCAAGAAGGCGCTGCCGATGGTCGGCGGTGCGATCGGCTCGTTCGTTGCCCCTGGCATCGGTACGGCGATCGGCACCCGGCTGGGCAGTATGGCGACCAAGCTGTTCGAGGCCGAGGTAGGTGAACTGGAGGCGCTCAGCCAGGACGAGGCCGAGTTCGAGGTCGCCCGCCGGTACGTTCGGTTCTCCGCAGCCGCCACCCGCAACGCGGCATTGTCCCCGCGGCACGGACAGCCACAGCGGACAGCCCGCGCAGCCGCCTACGGTGCAGCGCGCCGGCATGCCGGCGGAGTGGCTCGGCGCTACCCGTCGTTCGCGCGGCCGGGTCAGTGGCACGGCTCGCAGCAGCAACGCCGCAGGCGGCACCATCACCCGCAGCAGCCCGGACCGTACCCCTACGCCGCCTGGCCGTACCCGGTGCCGCCGTTCCCACCGCCCTATCCGGTCCCACAGCAGGAGCCTCCGCAGCAGGAGCCCCCGGGCGGCGCCGCGCCGAACGGTGCGCCACCCAAACCTGCCGGAGGACCGCCGCCGGACGCGCCGCCACCTGATGCCGGACCGGACTCCGGAGGGCAGAGCGAGTACGGGTACCGCGGGTCGTCGTCGCGGCAGAGCTCAGGCGGTCGCTGGGTACGCCGCGGCAGCCAGATCGTGCTCTACGGGGCGTGACCGCGATGCCCGACGCCGTGTGGTTCCTGGAGCAGGAGTGCCGTGCGCTGCGCACGCGGCTGGCACTCGTGCAGCCGTTCGTGCTGCACGAGTCGATGCTGCCGGCGGCCGCGCTGGCGCCGGACGCCTTGCTGGCGGTCGAGCGCTTCCTGATCCAGGGCCGCGAGGAGCTACGGCGTCGACTGGACGCGTACTACGACTGGCTCCTCGGCGCCGGTGCTTCGGCGCCACCCGACGAGCAGCAACGCCGGTTCGTCAGCCTGCGCTGGCGGTTCAACGACGTACTCACGCAGTTCGACACGTTCCAGCAGGCCATCACCCAACGCAGCGAGAGCCGGATCGGTATCTGGCTGTCCGGCCTGGACGTGGCAGCCCGGGATGCGTTGCAGCTTCCCGGCATCGCCGTACCGCCGATCATCTGCTACCTCGATCGGGGTCAGGGCGCGGCGATCCGGCGGGCGCGGACCCGGTTGGCAGGTGGCGACCCGAGCCCGACGGCCCTGGTCCTCATCCCGCGCGAGCGGATGATCGGCTCGAGCGGAATCGCGTCGTCGCTCCTGCACGAATGCGGCCACCAGGTCGCAGCCTTGCTAGAGCTGGTCCCGTCCCTGCACCACGAGGTACGGCGCTATGCGCGGAGGCGACCGGACGATGAGCGGCCCGCCTGGCAGCTGTGGCAGCGCTGGCTGTCCGAGATCGTGGCCGACCTGCATTCGGTCGGCAAGCTCGGGATCGGCTCGACGCTCGGGCTGATGGGTGTCGTGAGTCTCCCCCGCGTCTTCGTCCTGCGAATGACCGAGGGTGATCCGCATCCGTTCCCCTGGATCCGGGTCCACCTCAGCTGCGCGCTCGGCGACGTTCTCTATCCACATCCGCAGTGGGCGGCCGTGGCGCGGTTGTGGGACGAGCTCTACCCGGCGACGGGTCTCGATGCGGCGCGGCAACGGCTGTTCGCAACGCTTCGCCGTACCTGTCCGTTGCTGGCCGGACTCCTCGCCGGCCATCGCCCGCCGGCTCTGCGCGATCACACGCTCGCAGACATCTACCCGACCCGCGAACGCACTCCTGACCGGCTCGCGCGGCAGTACGACGACGTACTGACCGACCCCGGTCGGCTGTGCCGGGAACGTCCGACGCTGGCGTTCGCGATCCTCGGCCAGGCCCGCGCCGACGGCCGGCTCAGACCCGAGGACGAGAGCACGGTCGTCAACGACCTGCTCACCCGGTGGGCGCTCGACTCCACGTTCGCAGCCGCCGGCATATCTCTCACCAGTTCAAAGGAGACACCCTGATGCCAAGCAACGAACCCGAGGTCATCCTGACCCCCAGCCCGGAGACGATCGAGCAGGGCGGCCGCGTCCGGCTCACCGCCAGGCTCGACACATCCGAGACCTACTTCATCACCGAGGCGTCCTGGAACTTCCCGGGTCGCGGACCGTTCATCGTGCAGACCTACGACCCCGACGACGAGGTCACCGAGGCCAAGGCGGTCTGGCACGTTCCGGACGACCAGACCCCCGGGACCTTCGACATCCGCGTGAAGGTGACTGCGGAGCTGCAGCCGGTCAGGCGGGGCAGCGGCGGTTCTCCCCCGGCGCCGATCACCGTCGTCGTCAATGGCAAGGAGGAGGTCACCGTGCGGGCCCGGCCGTTCGCTTCCGGCGATGCGGTCGCGGTGACCATGCGCCGCGGCGACGTGGTGGAGACCGACGACCAGGCGTTCTGGGTCGCGATCCGCAACAGCACCCAGGCCCTGTCCTTCAACCGGTACTCCGAATTCCTGGCCGGCACCATGCGCCGACGCGACGTTCGCCGGCTCGCGAAGCTGCAGAAGGTCCGCGCGCTGCCGTTCCCGGACATGGACCAGTACCGGGTGCTGAAGACCGCGACCGAAGTGTTCATGATGGCGCACTGCGGTGTCCGGGTGGACGCGAACCGGCTGGGCCGGCCGTTCAAGGGACTCGACCTCGACGAGGAGCGGGTCCGGCTGAACCGTCCGGATCTGGACGACGACCCGTTCCGCGCCGAGATCCGGCACCAGTGGGAGGACTACATCACCGAAGGCCCGCGGCTGCCGGGTGAGGAGGACCAGGCGTTCCTGCCGTACCTGGCGGTGATCCGGCTCAAGCTCGGCGATGTCGACATCGTCGGCGACCGCGACTTCGGCGTGAACACGTACGGCATCCTGCAGAGCAAGCTGACCAATCCGTGCCTGATCGAGCTGATCTGGAACTACTGGCACCGCGAGGCTCATCTGGTGCACGCGATGTCGGCGCTGCTACTGCGCTTCCAGAACGTCCGGACGGGTCGTGGCCCGGACCCCCTCGCGCATCTGGAGATCGATCCGCTCCGGCCGTTGAGCAACCTGATGTGGGGCATGGTCAACGACGAGCAGCACCGCCTCACCGACACCCGGGTCGCGTACGAGCTGTTCCACCACTACGGCATCAGCATGTTGCAGCCCGGTCAGCCGCCGATGCGGCCGGCCGACAGCAGGGTGCATTTCCTCAGCAGCTTCCACCGGTTGCTGCACGTGGTCTCGATCTTCCTGAAGGAGGACGACGACACCACAGTGCTCGCGGATGCCTTCCCCGTCCTCAACGCACTCAAGGAGGTGCACCTGCAGCTCACCGAGGGGCAGGGAAACCAGTACCTCGAGCTGCCCTGGCAGGCGCGCCAGGAGGACCTGATGTACCAGTACATGCTCGCGCGGCCGGAGATGCGGGAGTTCCTGCCGAGCCGAGTGATGGTCGCCTACCCGGAGGCCTGGATGGATCCGGTGGAGACGGTCAAGCGCCTGTACGGCTGGCCGGATGCGTCCGTACTGCACTTCCGCGACCTGGCGATCTTCGGTGAGCAGCTCCTGCTCGGCATCCGCTACGGCAACTGGAACGACATCAGGCTGCCGCAGCAGGCCGCCAACTGGGTCCGCTACTGGCGTCCGGAGCTGCAGGGCTACATCCACGCCTACCAGGCGGTGACCGGAGCCGATCTCACGGTCGACCCGGTGGACACCACGATGCCGTCGATCCTGCTCCGGCAGCGACTGCTCGACCAGTTGGCCGGCACTGGCTCTCGTCGTACGTCGGCGGCGCCCGTGCAGCTGCCCGGTGACTCCGGAACGTTCTGACCAGGGAGGCTGAATCATGACGACCCAAGCGTTCCTCGACGAGACGTGGGGCGAGGTCTCCACCCCGGGCGGCGCAGACGCACTGGACAACGCCCTGCCCCAGTCGGGTCCAGGGTTCTACTGCAAGAGCACTGGCCGGCAGTTCGGTCGCCGCGAGACGCTGCGCGCGGTGACCGCGATCGCCGCTGAATGGGCTCGGCGGCACCCGAGCGGCCCGAGGATCGGGATCACCGACATCAGCCTGCGCGGCGGCGGACCGATGTCGCCGCACAAGTCGCACCAGAAAGGAACGGACGTCGACATCCGGCCGGTGCGCAACGACGGCAAGGAGGAGCCGGTCAACTACACGATGCCGGTGTACTCCCGTCAGCTCACCCAGGAGTTGGTCGACCTCATCCGGGGCAACCCGGTGCTGCAGGTCTCGCGGGTCTTCTTCAACGACCCACAGGTCAAGGGCGTCTCCCCGCTGAGTGGTCATCACGACCACATGCACGTCTCCTTCACGACCACGCCTGCGACCGGAGGCTCCTTCCCGGCGGCAGGCGGTTCGTACGTGCCCAGCGCGCCTCCGCCGCAGGCGGCTCCAGGCGGTTCGTACGTGCCGAGCGCTCCTCCGATGCAGGCGGCTCCAGGGGGCGGGGCTCAGAATGTCCGGCTCGGCACGATCCACGCGACCCGGCCCGACGGCACGCGCTTCACCTATCAGTTCACCAGCGACGACCTGGTCTGGACCGCGCGGTTCATCGTCGGTGAGGCCGGTGGGCGTGACAACGCGGACAACCGAGCGGTCATCTGGGCGATGATCAACCTCTACGGTCTGATCCGGCATCGCCAATACCCCACCTTCCACGGATTCCTGCGGGCGTACTCGACACCGCTGCAGGCGTCGCTGAAGAACTGGGGTGCCGCCCGCCGGCACATGCACAAGCCGGAGTTCGTCAAGACGGGTGCGACCTACCCGCCACCGGCGCCGCCGGGAATCCCGGTCGGTCAATTGCGGCAGTTCCTCAAGCTCCAGAGCACCGCGTGGGCGGCGCTCCCCCAGCCTGCGCGGAACCTCGCCACCACCGCCCTGACCGGCGCCATCCCGAACCCGATCGGCAACGCCACCCAGTTCGCCAGTACGGCGGTCTACTTCCGCGACCGGCACGGACGGCTGCCAACCGACCCGCAGTGGACGAAGTTCACCCAGGACTACGCCAAGGGCCAGCGCTGGCAGTGGATCGGGCAGCGTGCCGGGCTCAACCAGCGGAACAACGCGTTCTTCATCGAGGACCGGTTCTCGAAGTTGCCGGCGGGCGCCGTACGAGTCCAACGGCCTTAGGGCGATGACCATCGTCGACGCCCACTGCCATGTGGGGAGAGGAGACACACTCACCGGGCCGTGGGACGTCGGCCGGTTGGAGCACTACCTGCGGCGGGCCGATGCCGCGGGGATCACGCACACGGTCCTCTTCTCGGTGTTCCACGGCGACTACCTGACCGCCAACCGGGCCGTGGCGCGGGTCGTGGCCGGCAAGCCCGAGCGGTTCATCGGGTTCGCGTTCGTCCACCCGGCCCGGGATGCCGGGCGGGTCGCCGAGTTGGTGCACGAGGCCGTGCACCAACTCGGCTTCCGCGGGCTGAAAGTGCACCGGCACGACGCGGCACTGACACCCGAGATCGCGCGCGCCGCGGACCGGTTCGGTCTGCCGGTGCTCTACGACCCGATGGGCCAGGTGGCGCCTCTGGAACTGTTCGCCACCGAGTTCCCGCGGGTCGCGTTCATCGTGCCGCACCTGGGCAGCTTCGCCGACGACTGGGCCGCGCAGCGTTCGCTGATCGACCTGCTGGTGCGACTGCCCAACGTGTACGCCGACACCTCCGGCGTACGGCGGTTCGACCTGCTCGTCGACGCAGTACGCCGGGCCGGGCCGGAGAAACTCATCTTCGGCTCCGACGGGCCGTGGCTGCATCCCGGACTGGAGCTCGCGAAGATCAAGGCACTCGGCCTCTCGCGGCGGGACGAACAGGCCGTCCTCGGCGGCACCTTGCTGGGACTGCTCAGCCCTCTTGGAGCTGTGCGGCCCGCCGCAGTTGGAGCGCCCGCTCGCTGACGGTCAGGATCCGCGCGGCCCGCTTCAGATTCCCGTCTTCCTGTGCGACAGCCATCCGAACCGCGGTGTCCCGCGCGATGTCACCGATCTCCTTCAGCGACGCCCCTCCGGCCAGTGCTTGCATCACCGCACCCTCGAACGCACGTCCCGTCCGCCATGTCTCCCGGGCGTCATCCGGAGGCCGCTCGTCATCAGGTACGTCGCCAACCGTGATCGGTCCCTGCCCGACATGCCGTTGAGCAATCCGCTCGACCAGCGTCCTCAGATCACGCACGTTGCCGGGGTACGGCCGCCCGGTCAGCAGTGCACTGACTGCTGGGTCGAATCCGCCGGCGGCCTCCTGCATCGCAGCGAAGTGCTCGGCGAGCGGAAGGATGTCGCGTGTCCGCTCGCGGAGACTGGGCAGGGCGCACCGCCACGCGGCGATCCGATGGTAGAAGTCCCGCCGGAACGCCCCGCGCCTCTCGTCGTCGAGCAGGTCCCGGTTCGTCGCACAGATCAGCCGGAACGTCGTCCGATGCCAGGTGTTCCCACCGACGCGCTTGTACGCCCCCTCCTGGATCACGCGGAGCAGCTCGGCCTGGAGCTGCAGCGGAAGCTCACCCACCTCGTCGAGGAACAAGGTCCCGCCGTCGGCCTGTCCGAAGGCGCCGACCCGCTGGGCGACCGCGCCGGTGAACGCTCCCCGCTCGTGCCCGAAGAACTCGCTGCCGGACAGGGATGGCACCACCGTCGTACAGTCCAGTACGACGAGGTCGCCCTTGTCCGGCCTCGGGTCCAGCGCATGGACCAGCCGCGCCACGAGCTCCTTGCCCGTCCCGCTCTCACCGGTGATGAGCAACGACAACGTCGTGAAGTGCGCGACCTCGACGATCTGGCGCAGTACGCGTCGCCAAGCCGGCGAGCGCCCGACCAGCTCCTCGGTCACCACGGCCGAGTCCATCAACGCATCGACCTGCTGCCACCGCAGCAACCGCTCGACCGCATCCGACGCCGGATCGTCCGACCGGTCCCAGACGATGACATCGGCCGCGCCCGCCGACATCAACTGCCATGACCCGTCGACGTCGACCGACGCACCAGCCGGCACGACGACCAGCACCCGCCGCTCCCCGTCCGCGGCCGCCGCGCGCACGAACGCCACTTCCCGCTCGGTGATGGTGTCCACGACAACGACACCGATCCGCCCCACGGCTGGTGCCGACTCCGGCACCACTACGCCCTCCCCCGTCAGCGCGTCACAAACCACCTGCGCCGCACGCGACTCCCCCGCAGCCCCGAGACAGCGCATCCACACGGGCCCAATCTCCCCACGAGACATAGCGCTGTATCCCCACGATCGCCCCAGCCCCCAGCGACCTTCCAACCGTACGCGCATCCACACCGTCAGACCACAGCCTGCAACCTCCAACTGCTGTCCACGACGGGTGGTCCATCAAATACATTTGATGTAATGTCAGGCGCCGTGAACGGTGTGCCCGAGTTCGTCCGGCTGGTCAGTCATCCGCTGCGATGGCAGCTGGTGGCCGAGCTCGCTCGAAGCGATCTGCGGGTGCGTGAGTTGGTCGCCGTTGTCGACGAGCCGCAGAACCTGGTCTCGTACCACCTGAGGCTGCTGCGCGACGGCGGTCTGGTGGCCGCGCGGCGCAGCAGCTTCGACGCCCGCGACAGCTACTACCACCTCGACCTCGACCGTTGTG
Source organism: Kribbella sp. NPDC050281 (assembly GCF_040655855.1). Classification (NCBI taxonomy): domain Bacteria; kingdom Bacillati; phylum Actinomycetota; class Actinomycetes; order Propionibacteriales; family Kribbellaceae; genus Kribbella; species Kribbella sp. NPDC050281. Next base: position 77,967 of record NZ_JBFAKS010000014.1, read on the forward strand.
CCGAGGCGCTGGCCGAGGCCGGCACCGCGCTGCATCCGGCGCTCCGGATGACGCCGGTGCCCGAGGAACCGCCACGCCGTTCGAGCGTGTTGTTCGTCTGCAGCGGCAACAGCGCACGCTCGCCGATGGCGGAGGCGCTCCTGCGACACCGAGCCGGGAACCGCGTGCGCGTCAGCAGTGCCGGGACCCGGCCCAAGGACCGAATCCATCCGCACGCCGTGCGAGTACTGCGAGAGCACTACGACATCGACATCGAGAAGCAAGCACCACGGTCGCTCAACTCGACCCTGCACGGTCGTTTCAAGCGCGTGATCACGTTGTGCGACAAGGCGCGCGAAACGCTCGCCGACAACCCGCCCCGCGCGCATTGGAGCATCCCCGACCCTTCGGCCGGCGACGACGGCCGGAGCAGTTACTCGAGGTTTGTCTCCGCGGCGGCGGACATCGACAACCGCGTTCGGCACCTGCTGCCGAGCCTCAAGGAGGACCAACCATGAACGACGAGGAGACCTTCGCCAGCGTCCGCTACATCGTCGACGACGTCCCGGCGGCCATCGACTTCTACACCAGCCAGCTCGGTTTCGTACTGCGGAGCAACCCGGCGCCGGCGTTCGCCGACGTCACCCGCGGACCACTGCGCCTCCTGCTCTCCGGACCGCAGACCTCTGGCGCCCGCGCCACCCCGGACGACGCGTCGGACGCCGGCCGAAACCGCATCCATCTGATTGTCGACAATCTCGACGCCGAGATCGACCGGCTCGAGGCCGCCAAGGTCCCGTTCCGCAGCGAACTCACCTCCGGCCCAGGAGGCCGCCAGATCCTGATTGCCGACCCGGCCGGCAACCTCATCGAGCTGTTCCAGCCCGCAGGCTGACGGCGACCCAGCACTAGCATGTGCGGGTGGCGATACCGATGGTGCTCGACTGCGATCCTGGGCATGACGACGCGATGGCGTTGCTGCTGGCGGTCGCGGACCCTGCGATCGACCTGCTCGCGGTCACCACCGTGGCCGGCAATCAGACTGCCGAGAAGTGCACCATCAACGCTCGCCGGGTGCTGTCGCTGGCCGGGGCGCGAGATGTCCCGGTCGCTCGCGGGGCCGACCGTCCGTTGGTGCGGCCGTTGCGGATCGCCGACGACGTACACGGTGAGACCGGCCTGGACGGTCCGCTGTTCGACGGCGACCCGACGGTGCCTGAGGCAACGATCACGGCCCACGAGCTACTGGTCGACGTACTGACCACGCATGAGGCGCCGGTCACGATCGTGGCGACCGGCGCGCTGACAAACGTCGCCCGGCTGCTCGCGGAACGCCCGGAGCTGACCGACCGGATCGACCAGGTCGTCTGGATGGGCGGTTCGACCGAGCGTGGCAACGTGACGCCGTACGCCGAGGCCAACTGCTTCGTCGATCCCGAGGCCGCCGACCAGGTCCTGCGATCGGGCGTCCCGTTCACGATGTGCGGCCTGAACGTCACGCATCAGGCGCTGGTGACGGACGACGTACTGGCTTCCTTCGCACGCATCGGCACGCCGCTGGCCGACATCTGCATCGAGTGGATGACCTTCTTCGCCTCGACCTACGAGCGTCTCTGGGGCTTCACTGCCCCACCGCTTCACGATCCGGTCGCCGTCGCCCGAGTCATCGACCCCACCATCGTCCGCTGCGTCGAGGCCAACGTAGTCATCGAAACCAAGGGCGACTGGACCTCCGGCGCCACCGCTGTAGACCTCCACCACTACACCGGCCGCCCACCCAATGCCCAGATCGCCATCGAGCTCGACCAATCCGCCTTCTGGACCAAGCTCGTCGACGCGATCACGCTGCTCGGTCATCAACCAATCGGGTAGACGGATGGATCCGGCACGACGGCCGGCGGAGTTCGAGGTGGGAGTGTGGGGTCGGTGCGGGCAGCGTCGGCCAGGTCACGGCAGCGGGCGAAGGTGATGTCGCCGCAGGAATGGGCGTACTCGATCAGGTCGCGCAGGGCGAGGAGACGGCTAGGACGGCCGGACAGGAACGGATGCAGGCACAGGTTGAACAGACAGCGATAATGCCGCATCGCGTCCAGCTCCGCGCGCCACAGCTCGAGAACCTTGCGCGGCGACTCGATGACCGTACCGATCTGCGGCGACGGGAGATACGCGTACTGCTCCCAGTCGTCGAGTGACCAGTGCACCGGCAGCTCCACGACCGACCGGCCGCCGACGTCGAGGAGGTACGGGCGGTCGTCGCCCATCAGCGACGAGTCGTACGAGAGCCCGTGCTCGGCGACCAGGTCCAGCGTGGTCCGCGTGGCCTCCCAGAGCGCCGCCCGGTGCCCGTGGATCTCGATGCCCTGCGCAACGAATACCTCGAGGGCCCGCTCGAAGTCCGCCCTCTCGTCCGCCGCGGTCAGCGTGGTCGGCGCGCGATGACTGTAGGAATGGTGAGCCACCTCGTGACCACGCTCCTGGATGGTCGCCGCGAGCCCCGGCCGCTGCTCGGCGACCCAGCCCGGCACGAAGAACGTCGCCGGTACGCCGAGATCCGCGAGCAGCTCCAGGATCCGTGGTACGCCGACGTCCGGGCCGTACGCCTGGTGCGACATCGTGCTCAGGTGATCGGCGTACCTGCGCCCGGCCGCGAGGATCGGCGTCTCGGCGTCGACGTCGAAGGTGAGCGTGACGACGGCCTGTGCCCCGCCATGCCACGTCGGGGTCGTCATGACCGAGCAGTCTGCCACTGCTTCGCGTTGGCCAGGGTCGCCGCCGGCTCGAGCATCCCGCGGTCGAACCGGTCGAGCTGGTGCTCGTCGGCGAGTCGCCGGGGCAGATCGGGGTTCGCGAGTGCGCCCCGGGCGATCGAGACCAGATCGGCGTGGCCGTCGGTCAGGACCCGATCCGCGCGCTCCGGGTCGTGCATGCCGCCGTTCGCGATCACAGGCAGTCCGCTGACCTTGCGAGCGAGCCCGGTGATCGTCTGGCCACCGGGCAGCCGAGCCGTCTCGAGCCAGTCCCGGCCCTCGCTGGCGATGTGCAGATAGTCGATGCCCTGAGCGGCCAGGATCCCGAACACGACCTCGGCGTCGTACGCGCCGCCGGGCCAGCGGTACTCGAGATCGTTCACCTTCGTCTGCGAGAGACGTACGCCGACGACGAACCCGGGCGGTGTCGCTGCGACGATCGCCTCGGCGACCTCGGCGGTCAGCCGGATCCGGTTCGCCACCGGTCCGCCGTACGCATCCGTGCGCTGGTTCGTGTAGACGGTGAGGAACTGGTCGAGCAGGTATCCGTTGGCGCCGTGGATCTCCACGCCGTCGAATCCGGCTTCGTGCGCCCGGACCGCTGCCGCGACGAAGCCGGCGATCACCTCGTCGATCTCGCACGCGGACAGTTCGCGCGGCGTCGGCCACGGACCCTGCCCGCCGTACTCGGACAGCATCTCGCCGATCGGCCGGACCGCCGACGGCCCGACGCGCTCCGCGCGGTGCGGATTGCCCTGCGAGATGGCGCCGGCGTGCATCAACTGGGCGAGGATCGGCCGGCCGGCCGCATGGACCCGGCGAGTCACCTCCCGCCATCCCGCCACCTGAGCCGACGTGGTGAGACCCGGCTGGTTCAGATAGCCCTGGCTGTACGCCGGGTCGGTGTAGGTGCCTTCGGTGATCACCAGGCCGAACCCGCCCTCGGCGAACGCCGCGTAGTAGTCGGTCATCTCGTCGGTCGGTACGCCGTCCGGCGTCGCGGACACGCGGGACATCGGCGCGACGGCGAATCGGTTCGCGAGCTCGACCGCGCCGACTCCGATCGGTCGCAGGGCGGGGTGAGTTGTCGTCAGTTCCATGCCCTGAACTTCATCAGTGACGGGTGCACCCTCGCGATGGATCAAGCCACAAGATCAGCACCGTCATGCTGGACGATCGTCCACTGCAGGCCGATGACTCGACCTGCTGGAGTTGGTGGCATGCAGACAGTCGCTCGTACCCTGGTGCCCGCCCGGACCGGACGCGCCGTCCGGGTCCAGCGGGGCGACCACGTCCGCGTCGTCGACGTCGCCAGCGGACAGGTCGGCGATCTCTTCGCGTACGTCGCCGCGCCGTCCGGGACCACCACCGAACACCTCAGCGCCTCGCACACGAGGACGGCAACCAGCCGACTCTTCCCCGCCATCGGAGAAGCCTTCACCACCACCGCGCGCCGCCCGATCCTGACCCTGCTCGAGGACACCTCACCGGGCCGGCACGACCTGCTCATCGCAGCCTGCGACGACGCTCGGTACGCCGGACTCGGCGTACCGGATCATCCGTCGTGTGCGCGGAACCTGCGGGACGCGCTCGGCCACGAGATCGACGTCGTGCCGCAGCCGGTCAACCTCTTCATGCAGGTGCCGGTGCGCCCCGGCGGCACCCTCGACTGGTTGCCCGCGGCCACAGCCCCCGGCGACTCGGTCACGTTGCGCGCCGAACTCGACTGCGTGGTCGTGGTCTCCGCGTGCCCGCAGGACCTGACCGTCATCAACAACTCCCGGCCGACCGATCTGGCCATCGAGGTCGTGCGCTGACGGCTACCCGGCGAGCTCGTCCGCTTCCAGGGCGAGGTAGAGATCCACCCGGTCCTCGGTCCGGGCGACGTCGCGGCCGGTCAGCTCGGTGATCCTGGCGAGGCGGTTCCGCAGGGTGTTCACATGGACGTAGAGCGCGGCGGCGGTCGCGCCGTACTGGCCGTCATGAGCGAGGAAGGCTCGCAGCGTGGACTCGAGCTCACTGTCCCGCGTGTTGTCGTGCTGCCGTAGCGGTCCGAGCACACCGTCCGCGAAGCCGCGCAGCGTCCCGGCGTCCTGCAGTCCGAGAAGCAATCGGTGGGTCCCCAGTTCCCGGAACGACGCGACCGCGTGTCCTCCGCGCCGGCGGCGCAGTACCTGGCAGGCCTCGCGGGACTGCACCAACGGCTGCCGCAACTCTCGTGCCGAGGCGGCGGTGTCACCGAGGCCGACGACCGGCCGGCGATCCGGGAATCGCTTCCGGAGCACGGTACACAGCGCTTCGGCCAGCTCCTTGAGCTCCTGCCGGGGGTCTTGCAGTACCGCGACCACATCCTGACTGCCGCCGGCGACGACCACGGCCAGCCCCTGAGCCAGGAAGAACTCGCCGATCGTCTCCGACAGGCCCGGCAAGGTCGACTCGGTGCCGTCGGCGAACGCGACCGTGAGCACGGCCAGCCGACCGGACGGATCCACCCCGAACGCCCGGAGCCGGTCGGGCACCTCAGCCGCCCGCTGCGCACCGGACAGAATCATGTCGAGGAGCTCACTCGCGAACCGCAGCTCGATCGCCTGGATCGCCTGCTGCTTGGCCACCTCGAGGCTGAGGAAGCGTGCCACCTGGTCGAGTGCGTCCTGCTGCGGCTTGGTCAGCTCGGTGACCGGCCGCAGGCACAGCAGCGCAGCGTCGGTATCGCCCACCGCCCCGACCAGGAACACTGTCGCGCGACCTTCCGGCCCACCGAGATCGATCTCCAGCGGTGGTGGATGGCGGGCCAGCCCGTCGGCAACGCGTCGGCGCTGGTCTGCCGACAGGTCCACGCCCGCCGACGCCAGCGGCCTCGCCATCCGGTCCACGACCGCCAGCGGCAGCTCATGCTCGCGCCGCAGTACAGCCAGTACGCCGGACGCGCCCGCACCGTGCGAGATCGCCGAGGCCAGCGCATCACCGCGCCGAACCATGCCGACCAGAGCGTCCCGTCGTTCGTCGGCCTGCAGCGCCGACGCAGCCTCGGCCACCGCGGTGAACGGAACCGCGATCGAGATCTCCGCCAGCGGCAACCCCTCCTGCCGGCACGCCTCGATCAGCTCGGCCGGGGTCTGCGGCATCACGTCACGCAGCCCGAACACGATGCCCGCGGCACCGGACCGTCGTACGTTGGCCGCGAAGTCGGCGGCGGACGTCTCACGCAGCCACAGTCCGTTGGTCAGTACGATCTCGCCGGTCCGAAGGTACGGCGACGGGTCCGGCAACTCGGTGCTGTGCACCCACAACACCTCCCGCTCGACCGCTCCCTCCTTGCCCGGAACCAGCAGCCGCAGCTCCAGCGACCGATCGCTCAGCAGCGCACCAAAACTCAACACCCTGTGAACATATCCAGTGATCTGCCAGATCAACTAGAGATACGCCCACTGGGAGAGGACGTCAGGCGGGGGTTTCGGCGGCGACGATCAGAAAGTTCGGGAGACGGGTGTAGGCGGCGGCGCCTGGGAAGGAGGCTGCGGCGGCTGGGTCGAGAGCCGGCTCGACGACCTCGCGGAGGCGGCAGCCGAGGGTGGCCAGTTCGTTCAGGTACGCCGAGAGGGGGCGGTGGAAGTCGGGGGCCGCCGGGCCGTGGACGACGTACTCCTCCAGGTATCGGTCCTGGCGGTACTCGCCGTGCTCGCGCCAGGTCGTCAGCAGGTTCTCGAAGGCAGGGTGGACCAGGGCGAAGACGAACAGGCCGCCGGGTCGCAGCGCTTCGACGCAGGCACGCATCGCGGGTTTCCAGTCGGGGATCGCCATCAACACCATGCTGCAGACCACAGCATCGAAGGCGCCGCCGAGGTCTGGCAGCCGAGTCAGATCAGCCTGGACATACCGAACGCCCTGACCGGTCTCGGCTTCCTTGTCACGAGCGAAGGTGACCATGGCCTCGGTCGGTTCAACGCCCACCACCTCAGCTCCGCGCTCGGCGAGCATGCGGCTGAAATACCCATTGCCGCATCCGGCGTCCAGCACCCGCCGTCCCCGTACGTCGCCCAGCAACCGCAACAGCACGGGGTTCACCAGATGCCGCTTGACGAAGTCCCCCTCCTCCGCGGTCGCCTCCATCGCCTCCTGCGTACTCGAGGCGTCCCACTGACTGATCGCGGCTTCGTTCGTCCAAGTCGAGCTCACCCAGCCGACCCTAGGACGCCCGGCAGCACATCTCGACCGAAATACCGCGTCGGTCGTGGGATCGTGGTGGCATGTCGATTGAGGTTCGGCCGGCTGAGGTGTTCGAGGATGTTCGTGCCGTCATCGGGCCGAAGTCGCCGACGTCGAATGTGTGCTGGTGTTTGAGCTACCGGATCCCGTCCAAGGTGAACAACGAGCTCCGCGGACCGGACCGGGGCGAGTACGTCGCTGAACTGTGCCGTGCAGAACTGTCTCCGGGAGTTCTTGCCTATGACGACGAGACGCCGGTGGGGTGGGCCGCGGTCGCGCCGCGCGCGGACACGTCGTTCGCCCGCAACCGCAAGATCCCGCAGGTCGACGACCTTCCGGTCTGGTCGCTGTGGTGCATCCGAGTCCGTCCCGGGCACCGCAAGCAGGGCATCTCCCACGCCCTGATCGACGGTGCGGTCGAGTTCGCTCGCGAGCACGGCGCGCCGGCGATCGAGGCGTACCCGCTCGACAGCGGCGACGCCAAGGTCGACCTGACGATGGCCTACCCCGGCATCCGCAAGAACTTCGAACGCGCCGGCTTCACCAAGGCCGCCGACACCACCTCCGTCCTGGCCGGCCACCCCCGCATCCTCATGCGCCTCGACCTCAGCTGACTGTTCTCAGCGGTAGCGGCGGGAGACGTTTTCGGCGGTGGACTCGCCTGGTTGCCACTCGCTGATCCAGGGGCCGGTTCCTTCGGAGGGGTCGACGATGCCGGATTCGAGCCAGGTGTAGGCGCCGTCGAGGACGTGGTTCGCGAGCCGGCGGTCGGTGTCGTCGGTGTTCTTCCAGAGCCGGTCGAACAGGTGGTCCACCCGGAGCCTGGCCTGTTCGCAGAAGGCGCCTGCCAGCTCGTACGCCGTCTCGCCGCGCGCCGGATCGTCCGTGCGCAGCATCTCGGCCCGGGAGCAGGCGGCCGCCATCGCGAACAGCTCCGCGCCGATGTCGACGATCCGTCCCAGGAAACCCTGCCGGTACTCCAGCTTCGCCTGCCAGCGGCCCATCCCGTAGAACGTCTGCCGTGCGAGCTTGCGCGACGTGCGCTCGACGTACCGGAGGTGTTTCGCCAGCGGCCCGAACTCGGCGTACGACGTCGGCGCCGAACCCTTGCCGACGGCAAGTTGTGGAAGCCACTTCGCGTAGAAGCCGCTCGCCTTCACCGCCGCCCTCGCCTTGGCCTGCAGGTCGGCGTCCGCCGAGGCGAGGTCGCCGGCCGCGGCCAGGTGCGCATCGACGGCTTCGCGGGCGATCAGCAGGTGCATGATCTCCGTCGATCCCTCGAAGATCCGATTGATCCGCAGATCACGCAGAATCTGTTCGGCCGGCACCGCGCGTTCCCCGCGTGCCGCCTGCGAGTCGGCGGTCTCGTAGCCGCGACCACCACGGATCTGGACCAGTTCGTCGGCGATCAGCCACGTCATCTCACTGGACCACAACTTCGCCAGCGCGGCTTCGATCCGGATGTCCTTGCTCCCCGCATCGGCCAGCTTCGCCGAGAGGTCGAGCACTGCCTCGAGCCCGAACGTGGTGGCGGCGATGAACGAGATCTTCTCGGCGACCGCGGCGTGCTTGCCGACCGGCCGGCCCCACTGGACCCGCTCCGCGGACCACTCCCGGGCGATCTTCAGACACCACTTGGCGGCCGCGGTGCAGGTTGCCGGGATGGAGAGCCGGCCGGTGTTCAGCGTGGTCAGCGCGATCCGCAGGCCGTCACCCTCGCGACCCAGGCGGTTCTCGACCGGCACGCGGACCTGGTGGAACCGAGTGACGCCGTTCTCGAGGCCGCGCAGTCCCATGAAGGCGTTGCGATTCTCCACCGTGATGCCTGGTGCGTCGGCCTCGACCACGAACGCGCTGATGCCACCGCGTCCGCCGTCGTGTTTCGGCACCCGCGCCATCACGACGACCAGTTCAGCGATCACTCCGTTGGTGGTCCAGAGCTTCACGCCGTCGAGCAGATACGCCTCGCCGTCCTCGGTCGGGGTCGCGGTCGACGCCATCCGGGCAGGATCGGATCCGACGTCGGGCTCGGTCAGCAGGAACGCCGTCACCGCGCCGGCGGCGCACCTCGGCAGGAACTCGGCCTTCTGTTCGTCGGTGCCGAACATCTTGACCGGCTCCGGTACGCCGATCGACTGATGTGCGGACACCAGTGCGCCAAGGCTGGGATGAACCGATCCCACCATCATCAGGGCCTTGCCGTAGTACGTCGTCGACAGGCCGAGGCCGCCGTACTCGGTCGGGACCTTGATGCCGAACACGCCCAATTCGGCGAAACCCTGGAGGTACTCGTCCGGGACCTTCGCCTCCCGCTCGATCAGTTGGCCGTCGAGGGTCTCGCAGTACGCCTGCAGTTTGGCCAGGAACTCCTCGCCTCGGGAGACGTCATCCGGTGCAGAGCGCGGGTGTGGGTGGATCAGCGACAGGTCGAAGTCACCGAGATAGAGCTTCTTGGCGAAACTCGGCCGGTCCCATTCGGTCTGCCGTGCCGCCTCCGCGACTTCGCGGGCCTCACGCTCGCTGGCGTTCCGCGCCGCTCCCGGCTGCTCGGTGATCTGGTCCGTAGGTACCTGCTCCGTCGTCACGCCGCATCTCCCTGCTCGGGGGCACGTCCTTACCCACCAGTCTTACCCGGAAGTAGCTTTCTGTGAACCGTAGGGCGCACGGATCGGCCCAGGAAGCGGAACCGGATCCGTCGGCTCGGCCGGCCCAGTCGGCTCGAGCGGTTCAGGCGGCATGTGAGGCGCCGGCGGCTCCGAAGGCTCCGGCGGCTCTGGCGGCGGCATAGGCGGCTGGACCGCCCAACCCGAACATCCCTTGCCCATCGCCCAATCCTTCCCCGGGCCGCTGCTCCTCGTACTGCCCACGTGCCCCGTCCACCCCGGATCTATTCGGGTACTACGACTTCCCACGGTGATTGATGCGGCCGGTTTCGTAGGCCCAGATGGCGATTTCGACGCGGTTCCGGGCGCCGATCTTGCCCATCACGCTGGTCAGGTGGGTTTTGACGGTGCTGAGGCTGATGTGCAGGTCTGTCGCGATCTCCGCGTTGGTCCGGCCGGTGGCCGTGGCGATGAGGACCTGCTCCTCGCGCGTGGTGAGTGGATCGACGAGCTGAACCGGCATACGGCCGGTGGGTGGGTCGGAGAACGCGGCGAGCAGCCGCGCGGTGATCCTCGGCGCGATCAGGGCGTCGCCGTTGGCAGCGGCGTGGATCGCCTGGACCAGAAGGTCCGGCCCGGCATCCTTGAGCAGGAAGCCCCGCGCGCCCGCCTTCAGCGCGCCGTACACGTACTCGTCCACGTCGAACGTCGTGATCACCACGATCGCCATCGGGTCATCGACGCCCGCCCCGGCGAGCTCGCGGGTCGCGGCGATCCCGTCCATGCCAGGCATCCTGATGTCGAACAAGCACACGTCGGGCCGAAGCCGGCGTGCCAGCTCCACCGCCTCCCGCCCGTCGGCCGCCTGACCGACCACTTCGATGCCGGGTTGCGCCTCGAGGATCATGGCGAGCCCGGTACGGACGAGATCCTGGTCGTCGGCGACGAGCACCCGGATGCTCATCGGCCCGCCGTTCGCGGCAGCACGACGTCGACAGTCCAGCCCCGTTCGGAGGAAGGCCCGGCGGCGAACGAGCCGCCGAGAAGCGTCGCGCGCTCGGTCATCCCCACCAACCCATAGCCGAGCGAGGTCCCGGGCGCCGAGGCGCCTTCTCCGTCGTCGCGGATGGTGAGCCGTACGGCGTCACCGTCCACGGCCACGCGGACATCGATGCGAGTCGCCTGACGTGCATGCCGTACGGCGTTCGTGATCGACTCCTGAGCGATGCGGTAGATCGCCGCATCCACCGCCGGTCCGAGATCCTCGACATCGCCCGACACCTCGACCTGGACCCGATCCCCCACGCTGCGCGCGAGCCGCTGCAGGTCAGCCACTCCCGGGTTCGGCGCGAGCGCCGCCGTCCCTTCATCGCGCAGTACGCCGACCATCCGCCGCATCTCGGCGAGAGTACGTGTGCCTTCCGCTTCGATCACCGCGAGCGCGTCCACCGCAGCCTCGGGACGGGAGACGGCGACGGCCCGGCCGGCTTGCGCGCGAATGACGATGGCCGACACATGATGGGCGACTGTGTCGTGCAACTCGCGAGCCAGCTGCTCGCGCTCGCGGAGCCGCACCTGGTCCAGTTCGCGCAGCCGGGCAGTCGACCAGTAGCGCACCGCGGCCCCGAGCGTTGCCCAGAACAACAAGAACATGCTGCCGAAGACGGCTTCGACGTACCCGGTGAAGTCGCTGATGTTCGCCAGCACCATCGCGGCCAGGATGATCCCGAGCCCGATGCCGATCTCGCGCCCGGATCCCCAGCGGACGAGTGCGTAGGGCAGCAGGATCACGCAGATCATCGAATTCAGGCCGAAGGGTCCGCGACCGCTGATCAAAGCGATGATGTCGATCACGATCACGGCACCGAACACCGCGGCCACCACGGCGAGAGGCTGAGTCCGCCGCCACAGGAGCGCCCAGACGACGGCCACGGCCACCACGATCGCGACGGGCCTCCAGACCACGTCATCGCGGACCACGCCCTCGATGACCACCGCCGTCAGCAAGCCGGCAACGAGCACCCAGTCGCGCCACACCCGCTTGGGCGGATACGGCGCTCGCGGCTCGGCCAGTAGCGAGCGGACGGCGTTTCTCACCATGCCCACAGCGTAGGGACTTCGGGCGCCCAGCGGATCGGCTCAAAGTACGGCTCATGGCTCGGCTGATCGGCCGAGGAAAGTCTGCCCCATCGCCCGAGGCGCGGCCCTGCCCGTCACCGACACGATGATCGCGAACCTCGCCGGACGATCGCGAACCCTCGCCGAAGGAGCTGAACCATGAGGTCGAACCTGTACAGACTGGGCCGGTACGCCGCACGCCGGCCGTGGGTGGTCATCGGGGCGTGGCTGGTGGTGGCGGCCCTCGTGGTCGCAGCCTCCGGCGCCTTCGGCAAGAAACTCGAGGAGTCGTTCGGGGCGCCGGGCGTCGACTCGCAGACCGCGACCGATCTGCTGTCGGCTGCCGGAGCCGATCAGGCCGGCCTGACCGCGCAGGTGGTGGTCACCCCGCGCGACCAGAACGCAACGCTCACGTCGCCGGAGCTGCGGACTGCTCTGACCCAGGTCCAGTCGACCGCGGCCGGGCTTCCTCAAGTGCTTCGCGTGGGCGATCCCGTCATCTCACCCGACGGCCGGGTCGGTCTCATCCGCCTTCAATACCCGGTGCTGGACAAGCTGGAGCCGAGCGACCTGGAGAACCTCAAGTCGTTGGCAGCCGCGGGTTCGCCGCTGCGGATCGAGCTGGGCGGCGACCTGTTCTATGCGTTCGAGGAGGGCCAGGCCGGCCTCGGCGAGGCGTTCGGTCTGATCGCGGCGATCATCATCCTGCTGCTCGCCTTCGGTTCGATCATCGCGATGGGCCTGCCGATCGGGATGGCGCTCTTCGGCCTCGCGCTAGGGATCAGTTCGCTGTCACTCGTCACCTACCTGATCGAGCTGCCCAGCTGGGCGCCGGTGCTGGGCAGCATGATCGGTCTCGGCGTGGGGATCGACTACGCGCTGATCATCGTCACGCGCCACCGCGAGTCGCTGGCCCGCGGAGTGAGCGTCGTGGAGTCCGTCGGGCGCGCGGTCGCCACCGCCGGTCAGGCTGTGCTCTTCGCCGGCGGCACGGTGGTGGTCGCGATCCTCGGACTGGTCGTGGCCGGCGTACCGTTCATGACCGCTGGCGGCGTTGCCATCTCCCTGATCGTCCTGATCATGGTGCTCGCTTCGCTCACCCTGCTACCCGCCTTCCTCGGCCTTGCCGGGCACCGGATCAACCGCTTCCGAGTACGACGCGTGCGGTCCTCCCCCGGTCCGGGATGGCAGCGCTGGGCCGGACATGTGTCGCGGCACGCCACCGCGTATGCAATCAGCGCGACCGTGCTGCTGCTGGCACTCGCCGCACCGGTTCTCGCGCTCCGGGTCGGCACACCCGATGACGGTGCACTTCCCGTGCAGCGAACCGAGCGCCGGGCGTACGACCTCGTCGCCACGGGATTCGGTGCCGGGAGCAACGGTCCGCTGGTCATCGCCGTCGACATCTCGAAGGACTCCACCGTCGTGCAACCGCTCGTCGACGCCGTCAAGACCGACCCGGGGATCGCCTCGGTCGCACGTCCCGAGGTGAACACCGCGGCCGGAGTCGCGACGCTGATCGCCGTACCGACGACCGGACCGCAGGACGATGCCACGATGACCACGGTGAAGCGACTCCGCGCGGAGGTCTTTCCTTCAGTACTGCGGCAGAGCCCGGCGACCGCGCATGTCGGTGGTCAGACGGCCATGCTCGCCGATGTCGGTGCCAAGGTCAACGATCGGCTCGGGCTGTTCATCGGCGCGGTGATCCTGCTGTCCGTCGTGCTGCTGACCTTCGTCTTCCGCTCGGTCGTCGTACCGCTGAAGGCGGCGTTGATGAACCTGCTGAGCATCGGCGCGTCGTTCGGCGTGATGGTGATGGTGTTCCAGTGGGGCTGGGCGGCCGGCCTGATCGGGCTGGAGTCGACACTTCCGATCCTGCCCTTCATCCCGATGTTCATGTTCGCCGTGGTGTTCGGTCTCTCGATGGACTACGAGGTCTTCCTGCTCACCCGGATCCGGGAGGAGTACGTGCGGACCGGCGACAACCACAGCGCGACGGTCCACGGCATCGCCACCACCGGCCGCGTCATCACCTCGGCAGCGCTCATCATGATCTCGGTCTTCGTCAGCTTCGCCCTCACCGACGACCCGACCGCCAAGATGTTCGGCCTGGGTCTGGCGGTTGCCGTACTGATCGACGCGACCGTAGTACGGCTGGCCCTGGTCCCAGCCCTGATGACTCTCCTCGGCGACGCCAACTGGTGGCTTCCACGGCCCTGGCGGACGCGCACGCGCGATGTCACAGACCGAGTGGGTGTCCTGTCTAAGTGAGCGACTGGTCTGTCCCCGTTCTTCATGGAGGTCATTCAGGTGCCGCACAGCGCTCCACCCCAGGTGCATGGCAGCCACCAGGTCGCCCGGGATCACTGCCTCAGCCCGGCACGCGCCGTCGACCGGCCCACCGGCTCGGCGCGTTACGGGCGGATGTTTCCCGGGCTGGAGCCGCTCGGCACCGACCCTCAGGAGCTGATGCGCGCTGGCGGCACCGGTGGGATCTGCGACGCGGCCGCCGCTCTGGACCAGGTCAGCGCGGGCGACGACGCGACTGAAGCCGCGGGCTGGCCGTTCTTCGGTCAGTTGATCGCCCACGACATCACCGCTGACCGCTCCCCCATCGCCGGTGGCGTCGACGCCGAGGCACTGCGTAACGCCCGCACTCCGAGGCTCAACCTGGAGATCGTGTACTCCGACGGCCCGATCGGATCGCCGTACCTGTTCGATCTGGGCGACCCGGCGAAGTTCCTGCTCGGTCCCGACGGGGGCGACGTACCGCGCAACCACCAGGGCGTCGCATTGATCGGTGACCCACGCAACGACGTCCATCTGTTCTCGTTGACGCTGCACGTCGCCCTGCTGCATGCGCACAATCGGATTGTTGACAAGCTGCGCGCGAACGGCGTACCTGAGGCCGATGTCTTCGGCGAGGCCCGCACCGCGCTGACATGGCACTACCAGTGGATCGTCGTGCACGACTTCCTGCCGCGGCTGGTCGGCACAGCACTGGTGGAGCAGGTGCTCGCCGAGGGCGGCCGGTGGTTCACGCCGGAGCCGCTGCAGGCGTACATCCCGCTCGAGTTCGCCGACGCGGCATACCGGTATGGACACGGCCAGATCCGGCATACCTACCAGCTCGTCGAGGGCGGTCCCGCCGTACCGCTGTTCCCCGACTTGGTTGGGTTCGGGCCGCCGCCGGCCGACCGGCGTCTCGATCTCGCGCAGATCTTCGATCTGCCTGGCCACCCACCCGCGCAGCGCGCCAAACGCCTGGACGGTCGGCTCGCAGCCAGCCTCATCGGGCTGCCCGAGCAGGTGACCGGCGCGGTCGACACCGCGTCCTACCGCTCGCTGGCGGTACGCGACCTGCTGCGCGGCGAGACGACCCAGCTGCCCAGCGGCGAGGCGATCGCCAGGCTCATCGGCGCAGAGCCGCTGACCGCCGACGAGCTGCAGCAGAACTGGCCGCACGGTACGCCGCTGTGGTTCTACATCCTCAAGGAGTCCGAGCACCGCGGCGACGGCGACCGGTTGGGCCCGGTCGGCGGCCAGATCGTCGCGGAGACCCTGATCGGCCTGCTTCGCGCCGACCCGGCCAGCTACTTGAGCCTCGAGCCGACCTGGGAGCCGAGCCTGGCCACCGCCGAATCAACCTTCGGCCTGGCCGACCTACTCACCCTGAGCATGCCGCCGGCCGGGATCGGTCAGGAACGGTCGTAGTGGCTTGGCGGGAACGGGTGCTTTTCCGTCAGTGGATAGACCTCGCCCTCGGACTCTTCCCGGCGGAACTCCGCCTCGGCCTCCTGGTACTCCTCGGACTCCGTGAGGTCGGTCGGCACCGGCTCGTCGGTCGCCGGTGGTACGTCGTCCGGATCGTAGTCGTCGATGCCGGCCTCGACCCGCTCCTGCTCGGTCCGCCGGGCCAACTCGTCGTCATCGGGACGCAGCGACGAAGCCCCGCCATGCTCCCGCCGATCGCGCCGAGCATCCTCAGACGTCTCGAACGGTTCATCCGTCATGATTCCTCCTCAAGCGCGGCTGGCGGTCATGCGGCCGTCAGGAACCACAGTAGTCACGCCTCGCTCGGCACCGGAGCGACCTCGAAGTGGGTGACTGTGTCCTCCCGGTCGAGGAGGTACGCGTCGTCCTCGGGGTAGTACTTGGCGTGGCTGATGTCGTGGCCGGCGAAGGCGCGGATGTGGTCGAGGTCGGTCCACCAGCTCAGCGTGATGATCTCGGTCCGGCCGTCGCCGAGATCGCGGGTGAGCAGCTGTGCGCCCTGGTTTCCCGGCGTACGCCGATAGCCGGACATCCCGGTGCGCTCGACGATGTCGACGTACTCGGCCGCCTTCTCGGTGGGCACCCAGCCCCGCCACATGCGCGCGATCATGCGATCACCGTACGCCGGACGGCGGGGCGCGGACCTGCTCGGGCCGGATAGGGTTTCGGCAGCCGCGACTTGGGGGGAGGCCCATGCTCGACCGGTCCGTGTCTGCGCTGAGCATTGTCGTCCGGTCGCGTTTCTACCGTTCGGCGTTCCTGTCCTTGCTGATCGCCGGGATCGGGGTGTCGGCCGCGACTCCTCAGCTGACCCTGTTCCTCGTCCGCGACCTGGGCGCTCCCCTGCCCGTGGCCGGCCTGTACTACGTCACCAACCTGGCCGCGCCGGTCGCCGGCTACGCAGTCGGCCGATTGTCGGACCGGAGCCACGATCGACTGCTCTGGTTCCGCATCTGCGCGCTGATCGGGACTGCCGCCTGGCTCGCGATGGCAGCCGCGAACACGGTCTGGCTCCCGTTCGTGATCAGCGCCGTGGCGCTGAGTGTCGCCGGCGGATCCATGGCGCAGCTGTTCGCGGCCTGCCGGGACGAGCTGAGCCGGCATCCGACGAAAGCCGAGAACCGGGTCGTGGCAACGGTCCGGATGGCGTTCACGACCGGCTGGATCCTCGGACCGGTCTTCGGAAGCTGGTTCGGCGGTGTGTTCGGGCTTCGGGCGCTCTTGGTGGCGACCGCCGTCTGTACCTTCGCGCAACTGATCCCGCTCGGGCGCCAACACGTGGAGCGCTATCACAACTTGTCGATGCCGCCGCGACCCGCGAGCCGGCGGCAGATCGACCAGCTGATGCCGTTGCTGATCTTCACCGCTGTCTGCGTCCTGGCGATGACCGGCGACACGATCAAGTTCGGCTATCTGCCCATCTACATGGCCGAACAGCTCCATGTCTCCGATTCGGTGCGCGGCGCGGTGATCGGCGTACAGCCTTTGCTCGAATTGCTGCTGCTACCCGTGGTCGCCCGGCTGGCCGACCGCTTCGGGCCGATGCTGGTCATGACGGGAGGCGCCGCGCTGGGCCTGGCCGGGAACCTCGCTTACGCGACAAGTACCTCGGTCGGAGGACTGTTCCTCGGGCAAGCACTGACGGCCGGACTGTGGGCCTGCGTCGGCGCGCTCGGAGTGTCGATCGCACAGCAGCTCTACCCCGAAGGCGTCGGTACGGCGTCCGGCATCTTCCTCAGCGCGATCCCGCTCGGCTCGGCGATCGGCGGCACGATCGGCGGCATCGGCGTGGCAGCCATCGGTCTCCCCCACGTCTTCTTCGTGCCGGCCGTGCTGACGACGTTCGCCATGGTCGCGTTCGGCGTACTCACGGCGCGCAACCACCTGCGCATGATCCCGTGATGTCACGGCGGATGTACGTTGTCGAGGCGACGTGTCGTACCCGGCGGCCCTTGTTCGACGCATTGACGACAGCACGTCACATCACCCCAAGGAGGAACTGATGCGCACCCTGATCGCCACCGCGTTCGTCTCACTCGACGGCGTCGTCGAGGCACCCGGCGGGGAGCCCGGCTACCGCAACTCCGGCTGGACGTTCAAGGACGTCGCGTTCGACGAGGCGGCGTACGAGCTCAAAGGCCGCGAGCAGGAACAGGCCGCGGCCATGATGATGGGCCGGGTCAGCTACGAGGCCTTCTCACCGGTCTGGCCGGACATGCTCGACGACTTCCCGCGCTACAAGGTCCTGCCGAAGTACGTCGTGTCGACCACCCTGCAGGACAAGGATCTGGTCACCAACTGGGGTGACATCACCATCCTGCGCTCGCTGGACGACGTCGCCGCCCTCAAGGAGACCGACGGCGGCCCGATCATCATCCACGGCAGCGCCACCCTGGACCGCAACCTCTCCGACGCCGGCCTGATCGACCGCTACCACCTGCTCGTCTTCCCCGTCCTGCTAGGCGCCGGCAAACGCCTCTTCAGCGACACCGACAAGGACAAACAAAACCTCAGCCTGGCAGAGAGCCAGTCCTACCCCAACGGCATCCAGAAACTCGTGTACGACGTCACCCGCTGACCGCCCGATCCGAGACACGCCGGACGGACACCCATCCCGGTGTCCGTCCGGCGTCTCACCCGCGCGTGGCGGCGGCGTGGGAGTGACCAACCACACCCGTACCGGACAGATGATCGGGGGCGGGGGCGGTTGGGATGTGGTCAGGGCGTGGGTATCGTTAGTTTTGCTAACGATATTGTTGGGGGTGTACACGTGAGTTCTGCACCGGTCGGTACGTCGTCCCGGTTCACTGTTGATGCCGATCATCCTCGCTACAAATGGATCGCGCTCTCGAACACCACGGTGGGCATGCTGATGGCAACCATCAACTCCTCCATCGTGATCATCTCGCTGCCGGACATCTTCCGCGGCATCAAGCTCGATCCGCTGCAGCCGGGCAACGTGAGTTACCTGCTGTGGATGCTGATGGGCTTCCTGCTCGTCACCGCGGTCCTGGTCGTCTCCCTCGGCCGGCTCGGCGACATCTATGGCCGGGTGAAGATCTACAACCTCGGTTTCGCCGTGTTCACGGTCGGGTCGATCGCCCTGGTGTTCGATCCGTTCACCCAGGGCAGCGGAGCGCTGTGGCTGATCCTGTGGCGCCTGGTCCAAGGCGTCGGGGCCGCGATGCTGTTCGCGAACTCGACCGCGATCCTCACCGACGCGTTCCCGTCCGATCGGCGCGGTTTCGCGCTGGGCATCAACCAGGTCGCCGCCATCGGCGGGTCGTTCGTGGGGCTGGTCATCGGCGGTCTGCTCGCACCGGTGGACTGGCGGCTGGTCTTCCTCATCTCCGTACCGTTCGGATTGATCGGCACGGTCTGGTCGTACAAGAGCCTGCGCGAGACGAGTGTCCGCACGCGGGCGCGCGTCGATTGGGTCGGCAACGCACTGTTCGCGGTCGGCCTGACCGCGATCCTGGCGGGCATCACGTACGGCATCCAGCCGTACGGCGGCCACGACATGGGCTGGACGAATCCGTGGGTACTGGCCGGACTGATCGGCGGCGCCGCACTGCTGGCCGTGTTCTGCGTGGTCGAGGCACGGGTCGAGGCGCCGATGTTCAACCTGTCGCTGTTTCGCATCAGAGCATTCACGGCAGGCAACCTGGCTGGTCTGCTGGCCTCGGTGAGCCGGGGCGGACTGCAGTTCATGCTGATCATCTGGCTGCAAGGCATCTGGCTGCCGCTGCACGGCTACAGCTTCGCCAGTACGCCACTGTGGGCCGGCATCTACCTGCTGCCACTGACCGTGGCGTTCCTGATCGCGGGACCCTTGTCCGGCTTCCTCTCCGATCGGTACGGCGCGAGGGCCTTCGCAACCGGCGGCCTCCTGCTGGCGGCACTCAGCTTCCTCGGTCTCATGATGCTGCCCACCAACTTCAACTACTGGGCCTTCGGCGGCTTGCTGGTGCTGAACGGCATCGGTTCCGGGCTGTTCTCCGCGCCGAACACCACCGCGATCATGAACAGTGTTCCGGCCGACCGGCGCGGCGTCGCGTCCGGCATGCGCGGTACGTTCTTCAACTCCGGTACGTCGCTGTCCATCGGCATCTTCTTCAGCCTGATGATCGTCGGCCTCGCGCAGACGTTGCCGGCAGCACTGACCTCCGGCCTCGAAGCGCACGGGGTCTCCGCAACGGTCGCAACCGGCATCGGACAGCAGCCGCCCGTCGGCAGCCTGTTCGCCGCCTTCCTCGGCGCGAACCCGATCGGAACGCTTCTCGGCAGCCTGCCGGCCTCGGCGATCCATGGCGCCGACCTGAACACCTTGACCAGCAAGCAATTCTTCCCACAACTCATCGCCACCCCGTTCCATCACGGCCTGGTGATCGTGTTCAGCGCAGCGATCGCGATGTCGCTCATCGCCGCCGTCGCCTCACTCTTCCGCGGTAGCCGCTACGTCCACACCGACTGATCCTCAAGGGAGCAAGCAAAATGAAGAAGCCACTGATGGTTGTGGTGGGTGTTGTGGTGGCGCTCCTGGGCCTCCTCTTCACCCTGCAAGGCGCCGGTGTCATCGGCGGCAGCGCGATGAGCGGCACCACGTTCTGGACGGTCGCAGGCCCGATCATCATCGTGATCGGCCTGGTCGTCGCCGCCGTCGGAGTCAGGGGCCGGGCACGCTGATCAGAGTGCGCAGGGCACGGAGCGCGTAGTACAACCTGGACTTCACGGTGCCGGGAGGTACGCCGAGTTCGCGGGCGGCCTCGGTGACGGATCGGCCGCGGTAGTACAGCTCCACCACGACGTCGCGATGTGCGGCGGACACCTGGCGAAGGGCGTCGCCGAGCATCATGGTGTTCGCCACGGACTCGGAGTGATCTCCATCGATGCGGCTGTGCTCGGCGATGTCGCCCAGCTCCAGGGGACGAAGGGCTCGAGCCCGGGCGCGGTCGGCGACGAGGTTCCGCGCGACCGTGAGCAGCCAGCCGTGCACCGAGCCCTTGTCCTCGACCAGGTCGTCGGCGTGTTTCCAGGCCCGGACCAGCGTCTCCTGGACGATGTCCTCGGCTCCGCTACGGTCGCCTGTCATCCGGGTGACGAAGAGCAGCACGCTGCGCCCGTACTCGGCGTACAAGCCGTTGACCAGTACGTCGGCCCGGCGGCGGTCCGCCTCACCCATGGCTGCCCTTCCCGGCGAGATCGTCAGAACCGGCTGTCCGGCGCCATCAGCGCGACTGCGGTCGGCAGCACAAGACCCGCCGCGACGAGCGCGAACAGGAGCAGACGCAGGTGCTCCGTGTCCAGTTCGTCGTACAGCTGCCGCGCCGGGTGGGGTACATCGAGCGCGAGTGCAGCCTGGGCTGCCCGCAGGTTGATCACCGATTCCAGCTCCGACATCCTGCGGAGCCGCAAGACGCGGTCGTCCAAGCGTGCGTACCTGTCGTGCCGCTGCAGCAACTGCCGAAGGCTGACCGCGATCTCCTCGATCGGCGGCCCGATCGGTTCCAGAGCGCTGCCCGGGTAGCCGAGCCGCCGGGACCTGACCCGGCGTACGACGAGGTAGGTCACGCCCGACAGCAGCGCGAGTGACACTCCGCAGAGAACGACGACGATCATGTGCCCGGAATCCCTTGACTTGAGGCGATCTGGGTCCCCTCGGCGAGTGGTGCCTGCTTCACCGGGTACTGCGCGCGATGCGCCGGTGCTCGGCGAGCGTCAAGGCGTTGCATCCGTTGGCCTCGCCAATGATGTAGTGCACTACGCTCATCACGATCGCGTCGAGTTGAGTGGGTTCGATCCGGTCCGAGTCGCAGACCCGGCACCGCATCAGCCACTCGCCGGCCCGCTCGCTGCAGACGACGACCGGGGCGCCGTCAGTTACCGGGTTGTATTCCACGACCACGTTCACTGTTCGACCTCCTCGTACCGTCGGGCGCGGCACCGTCCGGGGGCAGATCGCCCTCCGGCGAGGGGTGGAACGGGTTAGCCGGGGCCGGCTCCCGTCACACCTCCCGGGACACCTGTAGGGACCCTCCCAGACTGAGCCGTCCGCCCCTTCCCGGTCGACACCGCCAGCCCCCGTCCCTTCCCCCTGCTAGCAGGAATCCGGAGGAACCCCAGCGACAGCATGAAGGCACCTCCTGCGGCTGTCTGCCGTAGGAGGTGCCTGCGCCGTCGTACGGTCAGGCGGCGGCCTGCTCGATCTGCTGCCCGTCGACGCTGAGGATGACCTCGATGTTGCCGCGGGTCGCGTTGGAGTACGGGCACCGCTGCTCCGCGCGGAGCATCAGGTCCGCCGCGTCGGCGGACGAGAGATTCGGTGCGTGCAGGTCCAAGGTCACCTGCAGGCCGAAGCCGCCGTGACCGGTCGGGCCGATCCCGACGCGGGACCGGATCTGGGAGTCGGTGGCGTCCAGCTTCCGACCCTGCGCGACGCCCAGGAGCGCCGACTGGAAGCAGGCCGCGAAGCCTACCGCGAACAGTTGCTCGGGATTCGTGCCGGGACCGCCCTGGCCGCCCATGTCCGCGGGTACCGACAGGTCGACGTCCAGATGACCATCGGTAGTCCGACCATGCCCGGCACGGCCGCCCTCCACGGTCGCCTCGGCGGTGTAGAGCACCCTGCTCAACGATGTGGCTGGCATTCTGCTTCCTTCCTGACGCGCTGACAGACGGAGTCCCCAGGACGCGGGGGCTCACCTCCGACGATTACGCACGAGCGGGCCGATGTCGCTGCGGCCAGCCTCCGACTTCGCGTACAGCCAGCCGGACGCCAGTCCTTCCCGTTAGCCGGTACGTCAGGAGAGCCCAGCAAAGCGATCGGGTCAGTCCTTGCAGCAGTCGTCGGCGCATCCGTCTGTGCATCCTTCACCCGCACTGCCGTCGGCGAGGGGTGCGCAGCAGCCTTCACCGCGCCAGGCTTGGAGACCCTCGCGCACCGCGACGCCTGCGATGACCAGTCCGGCGATCGGATCGGCCCAGCCCCAGCCGAGGGTCGCGTTCAGCACCAGGCCCAGGAGCAGGACGGCGGACAGGTAGGTGCAGAGGAGGGTCTGGGTGGAGTCGGCAACGACTGCGTTCGAGCCGAGCGCCCGGCCGGTACGGCGCTGCGCCCACGACAGCAACGGCATGACGATCAGCGAAGCGATCGCCAACCCGATCCCGACCGGCGAGGTGTCCGGGTCAGCGCCCGTGATCAGCGTCCGGATCGACTCGAAGCCGACGTACGCCGCGAGTGCGAAGAACGAGAACGCGAGCAGCCGCAACGCCTGACGTTCGCGGGTCTCCGGGAGGTGGTGGCGGAACTGCCACAAGATGATCAGTCCGCTGGAAACCTCCACGACCGAGTCGAGCCCGAAGCCGACCAACGCCACAGACCCCGCGACGAGGCCTGCGCTGATGGCGACCGCGGCCTCGATCACGTTGTAGGTGACCGATGCACCGGCGAGCAGCTGAGCCCGCCGTCCGAGGCGCCGCCGCTCCTCCGGATCACTGGTCCAGGTGCTGCGCGGCGCGGTGGTGATCTGCAGCGGCTGCAACGGCAACTCCGGCCGGCCGGCGGTCTCGTGGTGATGTGGGTGGTTGTGGCTCATCGCGTTGCGTCCTGGGGCTGCCGTGCTGCCTCGCCGAAGTTCGGGCAGAGCGCGACTGCGTCGCCGGTCAGGCTGAGCAGCCGCTCGGCCGCCGACAGCATCTCGAGCGTCGCCTCGGGATGCGTGAGGCTGAAGACCGACGCTCGCCCCTGCGGGCGGGACTGCACCAGCCCGCAGTCCCGCAGACAAGCCAAATGCTTCGACACCGTCGACTGCGCCAGCCCAAGATGCTCAGTCAGATCCACCACGCGATGCTCACCCAGGGCCAGATGCCGCACGATCGCCAGCCGAGAGACGTCACTGAACCCATTGAAGAGACAAGCCGCCACGACCAAAGCCCGCGCCTCGTCAACCTCCCCGATCGCGACATCGACCAACCCAGCTTTCATCGCCATGCGGCGATGTTATCGGCCGACGGCTCATTGGAGAAGCCCGCGGGCTTCGGGCGGCTAGGCCGGTGCGTGTTCCTTGAGGATTGTCATGAAGGCTCGCATCCACGCGGGGTGGTCGGGCCAGGCGCGGCCGGAGACTACGTTGCCGTCGACCACCGCGTCGCCGTCGACCCATTCCCCTCCCCCGGCCGTGATGTCGAGTGCAAGCGCCGGGTAGGCCGACGTCTTGCGCCCGTTCAACAGGCCGGCAGCCGCCGGGATGAGTGGTCCGTGACAGAGCTGGGCCACAGGCTTCGACTCGCCGTAGAAGTGCTTCACGATCCGCTGGCAGTCGGCGTCGTTGCGGATGTACTCCGGCGCACGCCCACCCGGAATCACCAGCGCGACGTACTCGGCCGGATCCACGTCGGCGAACGCGATATCGGCCTGCCAGGTGTGCCCGGGCTTCTCGGTGTACGTGTCGAACCCGTCCACGAAGTCGTGCACCACGAACTGCAACTTCTTCACCGCGGGCGCCGCCACGTGGACGTCGTACCCCTCCTCGAGCAGCCGCTGGTAGGGGTAGAACACCTCCAGGTCTTCGGCGGCATCACCGGTCAGAATCAGCACCTTCGCCATCACGCCATCTCCTTCGCAGCCGGGGCTTCCACTCGTCAGCCTCTGCCCGCCGACCGAAGCAGGTCAAGGGTCGACGACCGCGGCCAGGGCGAGCGCGAAAGTCGAGTGCCGGGCCGAATCCGAACTGGTATGGTCCGATGACGCCCCGCGGGTCCCGGTATGCGCGTGCGGAGACCTGCCGTCAGTGGAAGGTTGGATGCCCACGTGATCATCGAGGTCTCCGATCTCACCAAGGACTTCTCACGGCCGGATGTGCGCCCGGGACGCTTCGCGGGCACGCGATCGCTGTTCACCAAGGCCCGCAAAGTCACCAGGGCGGTCGACGGGATCAGTTTCCAGATCGACGACGGTGAGCTGATCGGATTCCTCGGTCCGAACGGCGCGGGCAAGTCCACCACGATCAAGATGCTCACCGGCATCCTGGTCCCCACCTCGGGCACCGTCACGGTCGCCGGCCAGGTCCCGTGGCGTGATCGGCGCCGGAACGCCCGCACCATCGGCGCGGTCTTCGGGCAGCGGACCCAACTCTGGTACGACCTCCCGTTGCGCAACTCGTTCGAGATCATCCGGGACCTCTACACGATGGACCCGGCGACGTACCGGACCCGGCTCGGTGAGTTCACCGAGCTGCTCGACCTGGACGAGTTCATCGACACCCCGGTGCGATCGCTCTCGCTCGGTCAGCGGATGCGCGGCGACCTGGTCGCCGCCATGCTGTACGCCCCGCGGATCCTGTACCTCGACGAGCCGACGGTCGGACTCGATGTCGTTGCCAAGGGCAAGATCCGGGAGTTCGTCGCGGAGATCAACGCCGGCCGCGGTACGACGGTCATCCTGACCACCCACGACATGGACGACGTCGAGCGACTCTGCCGGCGGGTGGTGATCATCGACCACGGCAAGATCCTGTACGAGGGCGACGTCGGGATGCTCAAGGCGCAGTACGTCACCAGCCGGGACGTCGTGGTCCACTGCACCGACTTCGACGCCACCACGATCGCGTCGCCGTTCGCGGAGGTGGTCTCGGCCGACACCTTCAAGGCGACGCTGCGGTTCGACCCGGACGCGACGGCCGCACCGAAGGTCGTCCACGACCTCACATCGCGCTACCCGATCACGGACCTGTCCCTGCTCGAGCCGGACCTCGAGGACGTGATCCGGCAGCTGTACACGGAACGGACGCCGGTGGCCGCACGCAGTACGGGCGACTGATGCGCGTCGACACACTGAGCACCCGCCTGACCGGGCTTCGCGGCTTCTACCGGGCCGGGTATCAGTCGGTCCTCGCCTACCGCGCGGACCTTCTGTTCGGGATCGTCGGGCTGGTCATCCAGGCCACGCTGACCGTGGTCGTCTGGCGCGTTCTGTTCGTCGGTCACGACCAGGTCGCCGGAATCGGGAGCGCCACCGCGGTCGCGTACGCCGTACTGGCCGCCTGTCTTCAGGCCGTCGTCATGCCCTGGCAGTTCTCGTCGCTCCCACTGCGAGTCATGCGCGGTCAGATCGGCGTGGACATGATCCGGCCGCGGTCGCTGATCAGCCAGAACCTGGCCCAAGCCGGCGGCACGATGGTCGGCAGACTTCCGCTCGGGGCAGCGGGCCTGATCACCGGCCTCGCACTCGGAGCGGTGAAAGCGCCGGACACCGTACCCGACCTGCTGGCCTCGATCGTGTCGATGGCGCTCGGTGTCGCGAACATCATGACCATCAATCTGCTGGTGTCCATGACCGCGTTCTGGACTCTCGAGATCGGCGGCATCATGATCCTCTACCGGTTCGGGTCGGCGTTCCTGTCCGGCGCCTTGATCCCACCGTGGTTCATGCCGGAGTGGCTGCAACCGATCATCGGCTGGCTTCCGTTCCAGGCGCAGATCTACGCGCCGCTGTCCATCTGGTTCGGGACCAGGCACGGGGCCGACCTGGTCGGCACGCTGGCGCTCCAGCTCGGCTGGGTGGTGGTGCTCTTCCTGCTCCTGCAACTGGTCTGGCGCCGAGCCGTCCACAAGGTGGTGGTGCTCGGTGGCTGAGCAGGTCACGACCTTGACCGCGGTCCGGGAGGATCTGCGCGCGAGCCGGATCCTGCTGAGGGCCGGCTGGCGTGCCGCGATGAGCTATCGCGTCAGCTTCCTCTCGGCGATCCTCGGCGGGATGGTGCTGCAGGGTACGCAACTGCTGTTCATCGGGGTCCTGCTCGCGAAGTTCAACGTCATCGACGGCTGGCAGTTGAACGACATCGCCTTCCTGTTCGCGATGCGACTGGCCGCGCATGCGTTCTACGTGGTGCCGTTCGGTGCGCTGCTCTCGATCGACCAGGCGATCCAGCAAGGCGATGTCGACCGTTACCTGCTACGCCCGGCCGGAATCTATCTGCAGGTCGTGACCCGCTACGCACCACTCATGGCCCTCGGCGACGCTCTGCTCGGGTTCGGAGCGCTGGCGGTCTTCGCCCCTCAGGCCTCGGTGGACTGGACGCCGGGAAAGGTGGCGTTCCTGATCGCCGCGCTGGTCGGTGGCGGCCTGGTCGAGACCGGCATGCAGACCTTCCTGGCCGGGCTGTCCTTCCGGATGACGTCCACCATGTCGCTGCGGATCCTCGCCGACGACACCATCACGCGGTTCAGCGGCTATCCGCTGACAATGTTCAGCCGCTGGGGATTCCTGTCCCTCACCTTCATCTTCCCGATGGCGTTCATCGCCTACCTGCCGGCCACCGTGCTCCTCGATCGAACCGACGACCTGCCGATACCTGCCTGGCTGGCGTACCTCTCACCGGCCGGCGGGCTGGTCGTCTTCGCCCTCGGTCTCGCCTTCTTCAACCGGATGATCCGGAGCTACAACAGCCCGGGCAGTTGAGGCCGGAACCCCGATTTCGCCGGCTCTCGATCGCACTCGGTCATGGACAGAGCACGGGCCGTTGCCGGGCGATTCTCGCTGCTGGAAACGCTGAATTAACACTTCCCGCAAGCCGTCCGCCGTGCCACTCTGCTGCTGTCGACAGGGCGGGCTGGAGGTGCGCCGAGAGATGAGCCTGGCAAGTCAATCGATGGTCCTTGTCACTGCGATTCGCCTGGCAAATGGTCATGACGACGTGGACGGTGTGACGACCGTCCGATGGGAGGGCAATGCTGGGCCGGAGGAAAGCTCTATCGGCGATCTCGTGCTCTGGATCGCCCGGTCACGGGGGCATGCGTACCTCCAATGGCCCAGCGGACAGCGCGGGCCGCGCCTGCACGTGGCCAACCATCCGACGCGACGCTCGGTACGCAGCGGCCTGACGGCCGACGGCAGCGACGGCCTACTGTCCTTGCCGCGGTTCTGACGCTGGTTGTCCACAGCAATGACCCTCCGGGTCGCCGGCGGATTCGTCCTGCCGTACGGCGCCCGGCCTGCTCCACTGCGGGACGGGACGGCCGTCCTTGGCCCACCAGGTGTAGGTCCGGTCCTGCGGCCAGCCCGCCGGTGAGTCCTCCCACTCTTCCTGACGGCCGTACACCGTCAGATCGAGCAGGCGGGCCTGCAGCATGGTCGTCTCGACACCCCGGCCGATCGTCTCACCGGTCAGGAACACCCGATCGCCGATCCTCAAATAGCAGGCGATGTTGCCTGGGTCGTCAAGCAGGCCCGGCCCGACGCCGGGGTCTTCGACACCGGTCATGGAGTACCACGGCAGGGTGTAACCCATGAACTCACGGAACGGGGCGATCTCCTCCCAAGGTCCGTCGCAGAAGACTGCGAACGACACTCCGCGATGGTTCAGGTAGCTGGCGTCGTGGACGTCGAAGATCGACGCGGTGCACCCCTCGCACTGACCTTCGATCCCCTTGCCGGTATGCCACATGTGCTTGTAGGCGATGAGTTGGTCGCGGCCATCGAACACGTCCAATAACGAGACCGGCCCGCCCTCGCCGACCAGGCTCGCCGAGGCGTCCACCTCGGTCATCGGCAACCGGCGCCGGGCCGCGGCGATCGCGTCGCCCTCCCGGGTGTGGGCCTTCTCGCGGGCGAGCAGCCCCCGGCGTTCCCGGAGAAAGGTCTCCCGGTCGACGATCGGTGGCGTGGCGGTCGCTTCGGTCATGGCGTTCGTCCTTTCGATTGGTCGCTGTCAGAAGGTTGGACGAGCGACCCGGCGAATCGTCATCGCACTTCTTTCGCCCACTTGGTCGACGGCGGCGTTGGTACGGTGAACCGCATGACGAGCGCCGCGGCCGACGACCGGTTCCGGGACGCGTTCGACGAGCACCGGCGCTCGCTGCATGCGCACTGCTACCGGCTCGCAGGCAACGTCGCCGATGCGGACGACCTGGTGCAGGAAACCTTCCTGCGCGCCTGGCGCTCTCGCGCGCAGTATGAGGGCCGGGCGGCGATCCGGACCTGGCTCTACCGGATCTCCACCAACGTCTATCTCGACCACCACAAAGCAGCGGCGCGGCGGACCGTACCGGCGGGCGATCCGCTGGAGTGGTGCACCGACATCGGGCCCTACCCCGACTCCGTGCCGGGCGAGGACCCACAGGCCGACCTGGTGGCGCGGGAGACCGTCGAGCTCGCGCTGATCGCCGCGCTGATGTATCTGCCGCCACGGCAACGGGCGGCGTTCGTCCTCCGGGACGTGTCAGGCTGGACGGCGGCCGAGATCGCCGAGGCCCTCGACCTCGGGGTGCCTGCGGTGAACAGTCTGATCCAGCGCGCCCGGCGGACGATTCGCCGGCACGCTCCGGGCGATCCGCGGCAATGGCGCCGACCGGCACTGACCGCCGAGGACGAGGAGATCCTCCGCCGGTACGCGGCAGCGACCGACCCAGTCAGCCTCCGGGACTTGCTGGCCGACGACGTACGCATCACCATGCCGCCGGACGCACCGGTCATCGGGATCGATGCCGTTGCCGAGTTCCTGACCAGGCCGCTGGACTGGCGAACGTTCCCGTCCGCCGCCAACGGCCGCCCTGCCCTGATCTGCTATCTGCGCAGCCCCGGCAGCGATCAGTACGACGCCATGGTCGTCGACGTCCTCACCATCGAGAACGGCCGGATCGTGGAGAGCAACGCCTTCGTCGGACCACACCACGTGGCCGCCTTCGGCATGCCACCCGCCGTACCGGCTGTCAGTCGGTGAACGCGTTGCGCATCGACACCAGCTCGATGCCCCGCTCCTCGATCGCCTTGCGGATCTCCGGGTCGGTCACGATCTCCTGGTCCGACAGCCGGTACTCCTCGGCCCACCGGTAGGTGTACGTGCCGGGCGACGTCATCGCCGCGAGTTCCGGATGGGCGGCGGCGCAGTGCGTGACCAAGAGGTGTACGCCGGGCGTCAGTCCGGCGATGTGGTCGAGCATCCACGCCTTCTTGCCGTCCGCCTCCCGGTCGCTCAAGGTCACGATCGAGGCGAACCGCTGCGACTCCACCGGGCCGTAGATGAACGGCTTGCCGGCAGCGTTCGAGACCTCGTCGTACGCCGACTCCTGCGCGGACTGCCCCATGTGGACGTCCAGGTAGTCGATCGAGAGCCCTTCCGCGGCGAACTTCGCCACCTGGGCGGACAGCTCGCGGACGGAGTCGGCCTGGGTGATTGAAGCCCGCGCCGCATCGACCGTGCGGAGGAACGTTCCGTCATCACCGACCAGCGACGGTCCATCGGTCAGCGGCCGCCACCGCAGGAAGTCCCATTCGCAGGTCAGGGTCTGATGCACGCCGAGCGGAATCCCGGACTCCCGCGCCAGCGCCGCGGCCTCGGTGAACCAGGGGCACGCGGCCATGGTGGAGGCCTGCGTCAGGATCCCCTCCCGGAACGCCTCCATCGTGCCGACATTGACGGCATGACACATACCGAAGTCGTCACCTTGAACAATGAGCCTGATGTCACCAGCCACGCGCACTCCTCAGATCAGCGGACGAGCCCGAGGACGACCGTACCCCCGCACTCAGGACCTCAGTCCACCTGCTGTGGTCAGACGGGGCCGGTTGGGGTGGGTGCCGGTTCGGGGTGTGGAGGTCTGGCGAGGAACTCGAGGATCGCCAGGGCGACCACGAGGAGGGCCGCCAGCACCAGCACGTCCTGCCCGGTCGGCCGGTCAATGAACACGAAGACGAGTCCGGCCAGCGCGACCAGCGCGAGCCGCAGGATCGTCAGGTTGGCATGCACCCACGTGCCGACGGGGCCGGTGCGCAGGCCGGCGGCCTCGCCGTGTTCGCGCAGCCAGCCGATCCCGGTGCGGAAGCCGTGCTGGGTTCGGACCGCAGTGGCCGAAGGCCCGGTGAAGAACGCGGCCGCAGCCACCACCAGGCCGATCACAAGGACGGTCCGCAGCCCGGCCCGGATGAACCGGACCAGGGTGTCGAACACTGTCGCCGCGGTGGTGGCCGACACCGTGCCGGGAAGCCGATCGAGGTACGCCGTGCGGAGCAGTGCGATCACGATCCCGAGCAGGAGCATCGACGCGGCTACGCCGAGCCCGGCACCGACCAGGGCCCGGCGGTGGCCGGGGGCGACGTACACGCCGAGCAGGATCAGGCCGATGGCGACGAAGGGCAGCGCCGTACTGACTCGTTCGAGCGGCCGGTAGGCGTCCTGCGCCCGGGCCAGTTCACGCGAGGAGAACACCTCGAACTGGGGGCTGACGTTCGGGACCCGTTCCGCGGCCGTGAAACCGGCCGAGACCAGACCCTCTTTCGCCGCGGCCACGAACGCTCCGAGGTTGATGCTCACCACTCCCTGGCTGAAGCTGACCGACCGGCTTCCCTCTCCGCTCAGCGCTGCCACCATCTGCTCATGGGCGACGCGAACCGCGGTCGCCCACGCGCCCTGGAATGTGTCACTGGAGACGACCTCGCCGACCTTGCCCCGGACGAAACCGCGAATGGCGCCGGCGAGCGGCACTGACAGGCCGCGGAGCTGGTTCGCGACGAGCGGCGGCAGCCCCCGCTCGGCCAGCAGATCCACCGTCTGCCTGGTGATCGCGGCCACGTCGACATACCCGAAGATCTCCGCGGTGACCCGGTCGGCGACGGCGTTCCGGACGCCCGGGTCAGCCGCCAGCGGCGCCACGTTCGCCACGAAACGGTCGGTGTCGGTCACTTGGTTGCGAGCCCAGACACCGACCACGGACACCGGCATCAGCAGGCAGCCGATCAGGATCAGCAGTACCGCGAGCGGCGACCGCCAGCCGATCCGGCGCCTCCGAGCCGCCACCAGCGCCCGCAACCGCTCGAGCTCGGCGCGTTCGTCCGCCGCCAGACCGCCTGGTGAGACGTCCCCGACCGGGGTCGATCCGCCGGCTGGTTTCCCGACCGCGTCGCTCATGAACCGTCCCTTCGAGGCTCGACAACTCGAGCCTGACCAGCACGGGCGGTGACTTCCTCACCCGCGTCGGGTGAGCACGTCGCCGATCCACGGTCCGGACCGGAGCTCATCCATGCCGGGTGATCCCAGACGGCCGCCGGACCGCGACCGTGGTCCCGAGAGGGACTGATCGGCGCGACAGCGAAGGGATGCAGTCATGAGTTTCTGGGACGTCATCTGGTTCATCATCGTCACGTTCGCGTTCGTCGCGTACCTGATGGTGCTGTTCCACATCATCACGGACATCTTCCGCGACAAGTCGCTCGCGGGCTGGGCCAAGGCCCTCTGGGTGATCCTTCTGGTCTTCTTCCCGCTACTGACCGCACTGGTCTACCTGATCGCCCGCGGCAAGGGCATGGCCGAGCGTTCAGCGGCGGCTTGGGGAAGCGCGAAGGCCGCGCAGGACGACTACATCAAGTCGGTCGCCGGGTCCTCGTCGCCGGCCGAGCAGATCAACCAGGCACAGCAACTCCTCACCGCGGGAACGATCACGCAGACGGAGTTCGACACCCTGAAGGCCAAGGC
This sequence comes from Kribbella sp. NPDC050281, assembly GCF_040655855.1. Lineage (NCBI taxonomy): Bacteria > Bacillati > Actinomycetota > Actinomycetes > Propionibacteriales > Kribbellaceae > Kribbella > Kribbella sp. NPDC050281. Next base: position 109,863 of record NZ_JBFAKS010000014.1, read on the forward strand.
CCTCGCGTAGTGACAACCGTCGACCCGGTGCTCCGACGCCTCAGGCTCGCTGGATTCGCGACCACAGTCGCGGTCCTGGCGGTCGCCTGCGGCGGGACGACGTCGGCGCCACCTGCCGGTACGACGACCGCGACACCAGAGGCTGCGACTACCGGCACCTCGGCGCCGGTAGATCGCGCTGCCATGCGGGTGGACGAGGAGACCGCCGTCAAGGCGGTGGACACCTACTGGCGCACGCACTTCTCCGAGCACTTCGACGGCCAGTACAAGAGCCCTCGGGTGGAGGGCAGCTACGTCGGCGCGAACGGACCGTCGTGTGGCGGAGAACCGTCGGTGCCGTTCAATGCGTTCTACTGCGCGCCGGGCGATTTCCTCGCGTGGGACGAGCAGTTGATGGAAGCCGGCTACAGCCAGATCGGGGACGCGTGGATCTACCTGATCATCGCCCACGAGTGGGGCCATGCCATCCAGGCCAGGCTGAACCGGGACCAGGTCTCCGTCCAGGCGGAACTGCAGGCGGACTGCCTGGCCGGCGCCGCGCTCCAGGGCGCCGCGAAGGACGGGCTGATCGAGATCGAGCCCGGCGACAGTGAGGAGCTCGCCCAGACGCTGGCCGCTGTCGCCGACGACTACCCCTGGACCAACGAGAGCGATCACGGCAACGCCCAGGAACGGACGTCGGCCTTCAACACCGGAGTACAAGGAGGAGTGCAGGCCTGCGCCTGAACCGGCCGTCAGGTACGGCGCTCGTCGTGCTCGGCGAGGGCCGCACCGAGCTGGGCGCCGACGACCGCTGAGCCGACGATCACGAGAGCGAGGACGACCAGCCACGAGATCAACGCGATCGCTACGCCGATCACGCCGTACCGCTCTGTGTTGCGCTCGATCAGGTGCGGTACGTACACGGCGCCCGCCGACGTGACGACCACCTGAGCTACCGCGCTGACGACGGCGCCGGGGAGGAGCAGCCGCCAGGAGACACGACGGCTCAGCAGCAGCCAGCTGGCGAGCCACCACCCCGGAACCGCCGTACAGATCTGGGCGATCACGGTGATCAGGAGGCCGACCGGCAGCTGATCAGCCAGGCTCGCCAAGTAGCCCAGCAGGATCAGGGCGATGAGCAGGAGGAACGCACCCTCGATGCCGTTGACCGTCCTGCGCAGCCCGCGCGCAGGCAGGTTCCACGCCAGTTCGTAGGTCCGCTGGACCGATCGCGCGAAGCTGCTCGCGGACACCAGGACGGTGATCACGCTCAGGAAGGTCAGACCGCCCGAGTCGGCCGGCGGCCGCCCGAACAGGGACTGCACCGCATCCGCGGAGGGGCCGGTCAGCGAGAACCTCTCGATCAGCCAGTCACCGACCGCCAGCGAGTCGGAACTGCTGAACCAGGTGGCCAGCACGACCAGCAGCGGAATCAGCGCGATGAAGGCCTGCCCGGCCAGCGTCAGCGCCCGGTCGTAGAACCTGATCTCGATCGCGGCGACCACGATCCGCCAGACGACGCTCTGCCGCACGATCCGCACCACCCGCAGTACCAGCGGATGCTCGGCCCACCGGCTCACCACGGATCCCAGCCCTCACCCATCGCATCGCTCCCCCGGGCACACGCATCACGGACCTACGACGCTAGGCGCGACCGCGGGCGCAGTACTCCTCCCTGACGGGTGAGGACGTGCAGACTAAATTGCTCGGGCGACCGCCTGGATGGCTCGGAGCCGACCGTCGGACAGGCCCTCGGTGAGGTTCTTCACTCGCTCGCGGAAGTTGGGGACGAACGCGTGCAGCCCGAGCGGGTTGGGTGGAAGTGACTGCATCGCTCGCATCATGGCACCGACTTGCTCGGTCAGATCCGTCCAGTGCTCGACGGTGAATCCGGCCGATTCGATCGCGGTACGCAGGGCTGCCGGCGTACTCAAGTGGGTGTGCTCGGGTACGTCGGCCCACGGCAACGGGTAGTCGAGTCGGCGCTCGTCGCCGGCGGCGATGTCCCACACGGCGAGCTGACCGCCGGCCCTCAGAACTCGCCTCGCCTCCTGATAGAGACGATCCTTGGCGGCCACGTTCATCTGGACATGCTGGCTGAACACGACGTCGAACGACGAGTCGTCGAACGGCAGCGCGGTCACGTCGCCCTGCCTTACGACGATCCTGTCGTCCAGCCCGACGAGACCGTTGAGCCAGCGGGCGGTGTCGCAGTACTCCTCGGACAGGTCGACCGCCGTCACCGCGCAGCCGAAACCGGCCGCCAGATAGCGTGCGGTTCCTCCGATGCCTGTGCCGGCGTCCAGCACCGCATTGTCCGGCGTGAGCTCGACCAGGTCGACCAGCTGTGCGGTCACGAGTCGACCGCCGGTGTGGTAATCCTCGAGCAGCGCGAGATCGGCGGCCTCGAGCCCGTCCAGGTCTTTGCCAGCAGCAATGAGCGCCTGCTCGATGGCGGCCCGGGACTTGCCGGTCACGTACTGGGCCGGAAGTGCGTCTGTCATGCCTCCTCCACTCCGTGCCGGGACGCGATGTCGGCGATCGCGGCGGCCAGGAGGTCCGGGTGTTCGCTGGTGGTCAGGTGGCCGCCCGGGAAGGTGATGATCCGGGCTTCGGGCACCCTTTCCCGAGTGGCCGTGATCTGGCGGTGCTCGTACGGGTCTTCGGTGCTGCCTCCGACGTACAAGGGCACCGTGCCGTTCAGTTCTCGGGCGATCGCGGCGAAGTCCCAGCGCGCCGCGTTGCGGCGGTGTTCCTTGACGAAGCCGGCACCGTCGTGGAGGAACATCGCTCCGTCGCGGCGGACCACTGCCGACCAGAGTTCCTTGAGTTCGGTCTCGGTCGGGTCGTAGTCGCGGGAGTACATGCGGGCCTGCTTCCAGCCCCGGACGAACGACGCGAACGAGCGTTGCAAACTCCGCGCCCCGAGGGCACCGAGCGGAGACCTGAGCATCGGAGTGCCTTGCCACGGGTGCGTATGCGCGTCGGCGAACAACCCGCCGTTCACCATGAAGACCGCGGCGATCTCCGGCCCGGTCCGGCGGCGCAGGAGTTCCAGAAGCGTCAGCGAGCTGTAGTCGAAGGTGACCACGACGGTACGACGCACGCCGTGGTGCCGCCACAAGGCGTCGACGAGATCGGCCCGTCCGACCGTGGAATGCGGGTAGCGCTTGGGCTTGTCCGAATCCCCTTGCCCGACGGGGTCGACGTACAGGCGTGGACCGATGCCGGCGGGGAGCAGACGATCCACCTGCGCCCAGCCGTACGAACCGTCCGGGAATCCGGGCAGCATTGTCAGCCACACGGCATCCCCAGCTGTGGGCGTCGCGCGCTCGAAGACTTTCAGCACGCCGGGTCTCGTGGCGGCCTCGTCGTCGGTCAGTACACGTGCGGACTCGGCGTCGTACCAGATCCGCCGGCCGCCTGCGAACCATGCGTCCGCGGTCACCCACGGCGTGTCGGTCCTCGTCTCCATGTGGGGTCCTCCCTGGAAGTAATGTGGACACCGTCCACATTAGCTCGGTTTGGTGGACAGTGTCCACATTGATAACCTGAGCCGGTGAGCATCGGCGAGGAAGCACCACGGACGCGGCGGCGGCCGCGAGGCGACGTACGCGCCGGCTTGGTCGCCGCCGGGGTCGAGCTGGCTCGCACAGGCGGTCCTGACGCGGTGGTGCTGCGCGAAGCGACCCGGATCGTCGGCGTCGTACCCAACGCCGCCTACCGGCACTTCGCCGATCGCGACGAGCTACTCGCCGAGGTCTGCACCGTGGCCATGAACGAGCTGGCCGACCGCATGGCCGCAGATATTGCTCGCGTCCGCGGCAAACGCGGGAACCCCGGTGCGGCCCAACGCCGGCTGGGCGCGATCGGGACGGCGTACCTGCGGTTCGCCCATGAGGAGCCCGGGCTGTTCGCCACCGCGTTCGCTGTGCCGCAACAGCACGGCTATAACGACCGCACTCCCCTGGGTCTGCTGCGCGACGCGCTGGACGAGCTGGTGGAAGCCGGCGCCCTCGATCCGCAGCGACGCGAGGGCATCGAATACCCCATCTGGTCCATCGTGCACGGAACCGCCGTACTCACCGGCCAGGGCCCACTCCGCGACGCCCCCGATCTCCGCCAGATCGAAAGCCTCAGCCTGGCCTTCATCGCCAACAGTCTCACGTAGCGACCGCGTTAGGCTGGCTTGGCCGACGTCGATCTGGAGGCCGTGATGGATGCTGATGCCAAGCAGCGCGTCAAGGATGCGCTGATCGCTCAGGCCGAGGCGGGGCTCCGGTCGTCGCAGGCGAGCGTGGCGGAGCACGACTCCGCCGCAATGCTGGACTCCGACGCGGCGGACTCGGTCGACGACCTGTCCCAGTCCGGCGAGGCCGCTGACCTGGGTGGGCTGCTCGACGACGTCGAGGCTCGGCAGAAGCGGATCCTGACCCACATCAAGGCGCTCGACTTCGGGATCAAGACGGCCGTGGCGCCAGGCGCACTCGTCGGCTTCGACGGAGAACGGTACGTCGTCGGTGTGGTGGCTGAAGCGTTCGAATGCGACGGCGTCACGTACGAGGGGCTCTCCTCCGACTCACCGATCTACGCGTCGCTGAAGGGGCTGGGGCTCGGCGACTCGTTCAGCTTCGGCAGCCGCGAACACCACGTCGACTTCCTCGCGTGACTCAAGCTCGGCGGCCGCAGAGCTCCTGGGCGATGTGTTCACCGATCGGCAGGCAGGCCGTGGCGGCCGGTGATGGCGCGTTGAGGACATGCAGTGTCCTGCCGTCACGGAGGAACAGGAAGTCGTCGACGAGTTGCCCCTGCTTCGTCACCGCCTGAGCACGGACCCCCGAGCCTGCCCGCCGTACGTCGGCCACCTGCAAGTCGGGCAACATCCGCTGCGCGGCGCGGACCAAGGCCTTGCCGGTGAGTGAGCGCAGAAATTCCTGTGCCCCGGTCTTGCCGTATCGCCGCGCGAGTCGCCAGGACCCTCGATAGGTCAACGACTCCCACAGGTCCCTCGGCACGATCTTCGACCAGCGGTAGCCCTCCCGAGCCAGCGCCGGTACGGCGTTCGGCCCGATGTGCACCGTGTCGTCGATCCCGCGGGTCAGGTGCACTCCCAGGAACGGCAGATCCGGGTCGGGCACCGGATACACGAGTCCCTTCACCAGATAGTCACGCTCCGGCACGATCTCGCTGTACTCACCGCGGAACGGCAGGATCCGCACGCCCGGCTCGAGACCCGAGGCCCGAGCGAGCCGATCACTGTGCAGACCGGCACAGACCGCGACCCGATCCGCCTCGATCACCTCGTCCGTCGTCTGCACCCGCACGACCGAGCCGGCACTCTGGACCGAGGTGACCGTCACGCCCGTGCGGATCTCGCCACCCTCCGCCCGAACGTCGTCGGCCAGCGCCCGCGACACCAGCTTGAAGTCCACGCGCCCGGTCGAATCGACCGCCAGCGCACCCCTCACTCGCAGGTACGGTTCACGCTCCCTGACCTCGTCGAGGGTCAGCCGCCGTACCGGCACGCCGTTCTCATGACCCCGGTCAAAAAGCCGGTCGAGCTGCACCATCTCGGCCTCGGTCGTGGCGACCACGAGCTTCCCGGGGACCTCCACCGGAATCTCCTTGGCCTCGCAGAACTCTCGCAGCGCCGCCCCACCGGCCACCGCCAGCCGCGCCTTGAGCGATCCAGGCTTGTAGTACAACCCCGAGTGAATGACGCCCGAGTTGTGTCCGGTCTGGTGGGCCGCAACCGCGGACTCCTTCTCCAGCACGACAACCGGCGTACCCGGATCCAGCCGCTGCAAAGCCCGCGCCACCGCCAGCCCCACAACACCCCCACCAACCACCACCGCCGACCCCATCAGGCCTCCCGTACCTAGACGTCCCCCCGGACAAGCTACCGGTGCGGCCCGACCTCGAGCCTCTCCGCACAAAAGAACCGCCGGACCACCCCCGAGATACATCCCATTCGCGGTATCTACGCCTGCCGCTCGTCCCGGGTGTCCGGCGAGTCTCATCCAGGTGGGGTGAGGCGCTGGCCGGGCGCGGAGGGAGAGCATCCAGGTGCGGCCCGCTGCTGGTTGCGGCCGGCGGACGCAGCGAGAGGAGAGGGCAGACATGGCTGAGGGTGGTGGGAAGAAACTGGCCGGCTTCGTGGTTTTCGCCGGCGCGTTGCTCATGGTGGAGGGCCTGATCAATGTGGTCCACGGGCTCACCGCTCTGCTCTCCGACGAGCGGCTGGGGATGCACCAGGAAAGGCTCGTCATCGTGAACGTGACCGCCTGGGGATGGGTGGTCCTGATCTCCGGGCTGCTCCTCATCCCCATCGGCGGCGCCCTGCTGACAGGAGCATCCTGGTCCCGGATCGCCGGGATCGTGGTCGTCAGCCTGCACGCGGTGACGCAGATCGCGTGGCTCAGCGCCTATCCCGTCTGGGCGGTGCTGATGCTCGCGCTGGACGTCATCGTCCTGTACGCCCTGACCGCCCGGTGGTCCGAGGTGCAAGACAGCCTGGGCGGCGTCGGCGACGCTCCCTGGAGCGCGATGGAAGGCCCCGAATACTCCCAGGCCGATCGCGGCCCAGCCCCTCCCCACGTCTGACTGCCCCGGCCGCTCAGACTAGCGCGCCCGCCGGCCCCACTTCGAAGCGTAGCCCCGCTTTCTCGGTGAGTCGTTGACAAGTGTCTGGGTGCGGATCAGTGTCTGAAGAAGGCTGCTCCAGGGGGAAACACCATGCCAGCTTCAGGGGAGATTCCGGTTGCGGACAGCGCTCCTCAGGAAGTCAAGGATCGCTCGAAGAAAGAGGCGAGGACGCCGCAGTTCGACGCGACTGTCGGCGTACCTGCTATCAAGGTGCCGAAGCGGAGTGGTACGCCCAAGCATCGGCTGGTGGCGATCGGCGATTCGCTGACGCACGGGTTCCAGAGTGGAGCGGTGTTCAACACCGACATCTCCTACCCGGCCATCATTGCCTACGAGCTCGGATGGCTCGACAAGTTCCGCTATCCGCGTTATTCCGGGTACGGCGGCCTGCCGTTGAACATGGAGCTTCTTCTCCGCGAGTTGGCGGACCGCTTCGGCGCCGAGCTGAACCTTTTCGAAGTTCCGCTGGCGCTGTTCGCGGCCAGGTCGTGGATGGGCAAGCTCGAGGACTACTACGAACGTGGCGACGGCAGCCACGTGCCGGTGACCACCGGGTACAACCACGCGTTGGCCGTGTACGGCTGGGATCTGCGCGACGCGCTCGAGAAGACCTATGACACCTGCGCCGCACGGATCGGCTCGCCCCGCGACGATCTGATTCACCAGATCGTCCAGAACCACAACGATCGGGCCGCCCTGTCCGTCTATCCGAATGGGTCGGACGACGATCGGAAGCTGACTCTCTTCCAAGCCGCCGCCAAGCTGGGAGACGAGAAGGAGGATGCCGAGTGCGGCATCGAGACTCTGATCGTCTTTCTGGGCGCCAACAACGCGCTGAAATGCGTGACCCAACTGCGCGTCGGATGGAGCGGTGACGACTACCGTGAGCTCGGCAAGAAGGAGCAGTACACGGTCTGGCAACCAACTCATTTCGGCGCCGAGTTCGCGGAGATCGTCGACGAGATCAAGAAGATCAACGCCCGGCACGTCATCCTCTGCACCGTCCCGCATGTGACGATCCCGCCGATCAGCCGGGGCATCGGCACGAAGATCCAGCCGGGTTCGCGGTACTTCCCGCACTACACCAGACCGTGGATACGCGACGAGGACTTCGACCCGCGCCAGGACAAGTCCATCACCGGCCCGGAAGCGTTCGCGGTGGATGTCGCGATCGACATGTTCAACCAGACCATCGAGGACGCCGTACGCGCTGCGCGCAAGGGAAACCCGGCCCGCGACTGGTACCTGCTGGACGCCGCCGGCCTGCTCGACCGGATGGCTTCCCGCCGCTTCATCACCGATCCCAACGCGCGACCGGACTGGTGGACGCCGTACCCGCTGCCGCCGGCCCTGAAAGCGCTGCAACCCGTCGTCGACTCGCGGTACCTTGCCAGTGACGGGCGAGGCGGACGTGCGGCCGGCGGCCTCTTCTCACTCGACGGCGTCCATCCGACCACGGTCGCCTACGGCATCCTCGCCCAGGAAACGATCAACATCCTCCGCATTGCCGGCGTCCCCTTCACCACCCCGAACGGCACGCCGCGCCCGGACCCCGTCAACGTCGACTTCGACCGCCTGATCCGCCTTGACACCCTGGTCCAACGCCCACCCGAGAACGTCACCCCAACCCTCGACATCCTCAGCTGGGCCGACGAGAAACTCGACTGGGCCAAACGAGCCCTCACCTTCCTCAGCTGAGACTGCAAGAAGCGCCTTCCGTCACCAACCGCTCTGGATCGGCCGGGCGTCGGGTCAGAGTTCGCCGCCCAGGGCGTTGGCGAGGCCGTCCCGGGTGAGGCCGAGGCGGTTCAGCATCTCTGCGTCCGCGTCGTTGTCGGGGTCGAACTGATCCGGCAACTGGTCTGCGACCGACTCGGCGACATCGGGTCCGTAGGCGCGGCGAATGATCGCGATGGCCTCGGCCTTCGTGAGAACCGCCATGATTCCTACCTTTCAAGGGCTTGGGCGCGATCGCCCGCCGTTGGCGCCTGGGAGATCTCTGTTCACGTCAGGTGTAGCACGCCGTGTCGAACTGGCGGCCCCTCGTTCGACGCACTGCCAGGCGACGTGATCGACCAACGAGAGAGGAAGCTCCCATGCCTTCATTCACCGAGCGCTTCCGCGCGCACAGACGACGGCTGCTGGCCACCGCACTGGCGGCCGTCGCGGCGGCGAGCGGACTCACAGTGGGCACCACGCCGGTGCCCTCCGCCGCACACGTAGGTGGCAGCTCACTGTCCTGGACGCCTTGTCCCGGAGTACCTGAGCCGACCCAGGGGCTGGAATGCACCACAGTTCGTGTCCCACTGGACTACGCACAACCTGCCGGCGAGACCATCGAGATCGCGGTCTCGCGGCTGCCGAGCACCAACCCTGCTCGCCGGCGTGGCGTGCTGTTCCTCAACATCGGCGGCCAAGGTGACTCGCAGGCGGCGCTGCCGCTCACGCTGGTGTCGCTGGGCCTTCCGGCCAGTGTGCGGGAGAGCTATGACCTCATCGAATTCGACCCGCGAGGCATCGGACGCAGTACGCCGCTCACCTGCAACCTGCGGCCCAACCAGGCGGCCACGCTGATCCCGCCGCCGTACGCACGGACGGCCGCGGACGTCGACCAGCGTGCCGCCGACGCCCGGCAGATCGCCGAACAGTGCGCGCAGTCCAGCACCGCGCATCTGCTGCCCTACATCACCAACACCAACGTCGCGAGGGACATGGACCGGATCCGCCAAGCTCTCGGCGAGCAGCGGATCTCCTACCTCGGGTACTCGCACGGAACGTACCTCGGCACGCTCTACGCCGCGCTCTTCCCGAAGCGCACCGACCGGATGGTCTTCGACAGCGTCAGCGGTCTCGGTGGGCTCGACGCCGTCGGCGCTCGGAGGTGGGGCCTGGGATTCGAGCTGCGGTTCCCGGACTTTGCGCGGTGGGCCGCATCGCAGGACGCGACGTACGGACTCGGTGCCACCCCGGCGCAGGTGCGGACGCGGTACCTGCAGATTGTCGACAAGCTCGACGAGGAACCGGTCGCCGGAATCAGCGGGGCCGCGCTGCGCGCCATGACGTACGGGATGCTGTTCAGCGATTCGATCTTCGCGGCCCTGGCGTCCGCCCTGCAGGCACTCGGCGACGGCCAGGCGCCGCAGCTCCCGCCTCCTCCCGCGGGCGGAGACTTCTCCGCCATGCTTGCGCTGGTCTGCAACTCCCCCGGTTGGTCTCGGGACATCGACACCTACCAGCGCCACGTGGCTGTCGACCGGATTCGCTACCCACTGTTCGGCCCGGCGGCGGCCAGCGTTTGGCCATGTGCGTTCTGGCCGGCCAAACCTGAGCCGCGAGTAGACATCAGCAAAGCAGGATCGTCGACAATCCTGCTGGTGAACAATCTGCGCGATCCCGCCACGCCGTACGTCGGGGCCGTCGAGCTGCACCGGAAGCTCGGTGCGGGATCCCGCCTGATCACCGTCGACCAAGGCGGCCACCTGTCCTACCTCTTCGGCAACAACACCTGCGCTCGGAACATCGAGACCACCTTCCTGGTCGACGGCAAGCGCCCGCCACGAGACTCGTTCTGCCCCGGCACCTAACGCTTGCTCCCGGGCAGCGGTGCGGAATCAACCAACCGCACCGCTGCCCGCGCCTCAGGAACTGCGTCGCACCATCCGCTCGGGATCATTGAGCAGTCAGCGAGCGATTCCGCTGAGCTGGTTGAGATCACGCAGGAACCGGGAAGACGTTCCTGTTTGGTCTAAGTAGCCGCGGCGTCGATAGAACGCGTGTGCGTCCTGGCGGCGGTCCGCGCTGGTGACCTCCATGCGTACGCATCCCTGGCTTGCAGCGAACGATTCCGCCGCCGCGACCAGTTCGCCGCCGATGCCCTGGCCGCGTGCGTGATCGGAGACGACCAGAGCCATGATCCGGCCCGAGGAGCCGGCGAGCTGGAAGAACGGACAGATGTGGACCGCGACCAGGCCGAGAAGGTTGCCGTCAGCATCGGCCACAAAGACTGCGCTCGAGGGGTCGTCACCCCAGGTCTGGATTCTGGTTGCGGTTGTCACGGTGCCGTCCTGGGCATACCCGAGCTGCTCGAGCAGTTCGTTGACGGCGGCCGCATCGGTCGTGTGTGCCTGTCTTGTCTGCACGCTGTCCCCGGTCAACTAGGCGATGAGAAAATCGAAATACGTGTCTGGGTAAGGTTCGTCCCGCAGTGTGTAATGCCACCATTCGCAGTCGTAGGAGCTGAACCCGCTGGCTTCCATGACAGAGCGAAGGTACGTGCGGTTTGCCGCTTCGACCGGCGTGATTCCCTTGGCTCCATGGTGTGAGACCGAATCCATCAGGTCATGGTCACCGCCCATGGAGGCGCGTTCACCGGTGGTCAAGTGGTAGAGCGTCAGGTCAACGGTGCTGCCTCGGGTGTGACCCGACCTGGCAGCCACATATCCCCTGTCGAACATCTCGGCTCTGTCGATCTTTGGATAGTGCCGTAGCTTCGTCCGCCCATCCTCTGGCTGCTTCGACCAGCGCAGAAAGCTGTCCACGGCGCGCTGAGGGCGATAGCCGTCCCACAGAAGCAAGCCGAAGCCGAGGGAAGCGGCCGACTCTTGTGCTCTTCCCAGGGCCGCGCACATGGCCGTCGTACCGACAATTCGGTTGGCCAGATACCCGTCGACCGGCTTGCCGGTGAAGTTGTCCCAGGTCGCGTACTTGGCATCCCACCGTACGCCGGGTACGAGCTCGTCCACGAAGACAAGGTCAGCTTTCATCGGAGCTTGCCTGTCACCGCCAGCGATACCATCGCGTCGATCACCTCGGCCATCGGCATGCCGGCGGCGGCCATCATCCGCGGATAACGGCTGTACGACGTCATGCCAGGGAACGTGTTGACCTCGTTGAGGACCACGTCACCGTCTTCGGTGAGGAACATGTCCACCCGGGCGATTCCCCTGCAGCGCAAGGCACGATAGATGGCCTTCGCTGTTTCTTGAACGAGCGAACGCGCTTCCGCCGAGATGTCAGCCGGAACGATCGGTGTCGAGTTGTCAGAACCGGTCTCGGGCGAACTCTCCTGATGGATTCGGAAGAATCCATGAGTCAGCGCGATCCGATCCACTTCGCCGACCACCAGATCCAGCTCGTTCCCCAGGACAGCACAGCCGACCTCGCTGCCGACGACGGCTGCTTCGATCAACACCTTCGAGTCATACTGCTGTGCGAATTCCATTGCGCCCGGCAACTCTTCCTTCCGGGACACCTTGCTGACACCGAACGACGAGCCCGAACGGGCCGGCTTGACGAAGACCGGGTAGGTGAACCGGTCGGCGTCGATGTTCTCGTCCGCCGAGACGGTCCAGAAATTCGGCGTAGCGATCCCCGCGCTGCCGGCGACGATGTAGGCCAGGGACTTGTCCATGCAAAGGGCGGAACCTTGGATGTCGCACCCCGCATAGGGGATGCCGGAGAGCTCCAAGAGGCCCTGGATCGCGCCGTCCTCGCCGAGTTTGCCGTGCAGGACGGGCAACACCACGTCCAGGCTGATCGTCTCGTATCGTCCCTGCTCCAGGACCAGTAGACCGTGGACGCCTCGGTCCGGTGACAGGACGACCGGACGGCAGTCATCGGTCTCCCAACCAACGGACGGGCCGTCACAGAGCATCCATGCACCGCTCGTCGTGATCCCGATGTAGTACGGTTCGTACTTTTCGGCATCGAGGTGTTGTGCGATCTCTTGCGCAGATTTGACGGAGATGGGGTGTTCTTCGGAACAGCCGCCGAACAGAATGCCGATCTTCATATCCATTGCTGCTTTCTGTGTTCGAACGCGAGGCAGTTGGTCAGAGAGTTCTCAACGGTGTCGCTCAGGGCACGGTCGGTGTAGTAGGCGGTGTGCGGACTGATCAGCACAGTGGGCAGTTCGTGGAGCCGCAACAACAACTTGCTGTTGATGGGTTCATTTCTGCAGTCGGCGTAGAAGATTCCTTCCTCCCCTTCGAGGACGTCCAGCGCGGCTGCGCCGATGCTGCCGCTTTCCAGGGCTGGGACGAGGGCCTCGGTGTCGATCAGAGCGCCGCGCCCGGTGTTGACGATGAACGCGCCGTACTTCATCTGCTTGATACGTTCGCGATTCAAGAGGTGGCGCGTGTCGGCAGTGAGCGGCGTATGGAGCGTGACGATGTCGCTTTGCTCGAGCAGTTCGTCGAGCCGTACGAAGTTGGCACCCGCCTTGGGCCGCTTGTCATACGCCAGGACACGGCAGCCGAAGCCTCGTAGCCTGTCGATGACTGCGGTGCCGATGCGACCCGTTCCGATGACCCCGACAGTCAGGTCGCGGAGTTCTTTCCCGCGCACCTCATTCAGTCGGTAGTCATGAACATCCACCCGGCGCATGATGGATTTCGCATCGCGCACCGCCATCAACATGAGCATCAGCGTGTAGTCGGCCACGCTGTCGGGCGAATAGTCGACATTCTCGACGAGAATCCCGACGCTCTCGGCGTACTGCACATCGACGTGGTTGTACCCGACGCTTCTCGTGGAGACGTACTCCACGCCGACCCGGCTGAGCGCCAGCAGAGTGGGGTTGGTGATCTGGGTCTTGTGACCGACGCTGATGCAGCGGTTTCCGGAGGCGAGGTCGACGGTCGCTTCAGATACCGCCTCGGCTGTGATGGTTGGCGTGACCGCAAAACGAGGTGCCAACTCCCGGAACAGAACCGCCTCGTCCTGCCCGCATCCATAGATCGTGATTCCCGTGACCGGGGCGGCCGAGGTGGAAGACGCCAGCCATCGAACGAGAGCCGCCGGTTCGCTGTAGGTCATGCCACCTAGTCAAAGGGGCCCGGTGTTGTCCGCCTGTATGTGGATTTCGATATGCCGACGAAATACTAACGACGGGTAACCTCTGGCCGAGTGACGACAGGAATGCACCACCAGCGATACGACGCCAGCGCGGCCAGCCCGGCGCCGGCGGTGTTGAGCAGTACGTCGTCCACCGAGGACACCCGGTCCAGCCGCAGAACGTACTGCGCGACCTCGACCAGGATCGAGCAACCCGCCGCGAGCGCCAGGATCCGCGGAACCGACGCCAGCGCGGCGAACCGCAGGGGGACGAAGAACCCCAGCGCTGCGAACACCAGCAGGTTGCCGGCAATCTGAGGCGTCGACATCGTGAGTAGGTCCCGCAGCGGAACGAGGCTCACCCGACCGGGGACCTCACCTGCGAGGCTGCCTGGCAGCAGGATCATCCATACCCACGGCACCGTCCCGTAGACGATGCCGACCTCCGCGAGCGAGGTGCGCCACGGCCGTGTCACGCCAGTGGCAGTCCGCCGGTGTGCCAGCGCCCACACCACCAGCGCGGCCAACGGTAGGAAGGCCGCGGTCAGGAAGGCCACGCCAGTGAACGTGTCGAACCAGCGGTGCCACCCGTTGATGATCACGCGCCCCCACTTTCCGTCAGGTCATGGAATCTAGTCGTCCGCGCCGCCTGATGGACTCGCGCCTGCTCATGTAGAGGTCGAAGGCCCGGTAGACCATCGGCCGCAGCGGCAGGTCCCACTCCCCGACGTACCTCACAGCCTGTCCGCCGGTGCCGACCTTGAACTGGATCAGCCCGACGTGCGGGTCGTCGGCGTCGACGGTAGGGGTGATGCCGCGCAGGTTGTAGACAACGCAACCGGCCGCCAGCGCGTCGCGGATCATCGCCCACTGGCAGGCGTTCGATCCGCGCACCTCGCGCTTCTCGGTGGAGGAGGCGCCGTAGGAGTACCACGCGTGGGCGCCGACGCGGACCATGATGGTGGCGGCGACCAGGTCGCCCCGGTGGCGGGCCCCGTAGAGCCTGATCCGCTCGGGATCCTCGGCGCTCATCGCCGCGACCATCGTCTCGAAGTAACGCAGCGGCCGAGGCGTGAAGTGGTCGCGCTCGGCGGTGTGGACGTACAGGTCGTGAAACGCCTTCAGATCCTCGCCGACCGTGACCTCGACGCCCTCCTTGGCTGACCTCTTGACGTTGCGTCGCCAGAGCTGGTTCATGCCCCTGAGCAGGTCGTCCTCGGTCCTACCGGCCAGCGGAAGCTCGAAGTTGTACTGCGGATGCCCGGCGCCGAACCCGTTCTCCGGACTCTGCAGCAGCCAGCCGGCGTCCCGCAGTTGGCTGGTTACCCGGGCACCGACCGGGTCGACGCGCTGGCTGGGTAGGTCGGTGAGCCGTTCGATTCCCGGGTCAGCAATGCCCTCCTTGACCTGGGCAGCACACCAGGTGTCCGTGCGTACCGGCGGACCGAGCCGGATCGCGAACGCGCCGCGTGCCTTGAGGTACGCCGCCAGCGGGTCGAGCCACGCGTCGATCTCGCCGGTCCAGTCGATCACCGGCCCCTCTGGCACATAGGCCAGCGTGTAGCGCTCGAGCCGCGGCACGGGGCGGTGAAGCACGAGGCCGGCGCCGACCAGCCGCCCGCCGTCGTACCAGCCGAGAGACTCGCTGCGCCACTCGGTCTTGACGCTCCCCCATGCCGGGGTCTGCAGGAAACTGACAGACCGCTGTGCCCACACGAACGCCAAGTGCTCGGCGGCGCCGATCGGCTGGACAGTCACGGTCACTGCTGCATCCTGGGGTCGTGCGTAGGGTCGGCGTACCTGGGTGGACAACCGTGATCGACGGCCTCAGGGCGCAGTTCGTAGTGCCAGGGTTCGTTGTCGTAGATCTGACACAGTCCGTACGCAGCGCCGTGCTTGGCCAGCCACGCGGTCGCGTCTGAGCGCCCGATGTCGATCGCCTGCCCCAACACATGAGGCGACGTGTCCGGGGTCGCAACCCATCGGGCTGCTTCCTCCCTCGAGCCGTACTTCGCGACCGCCTCGCTGAGCAGTTGCTCCTGGTACGCCGGGGAACGCCAGCCACTGTTGACGAAGAACTCGACCCCGTCGTCCGCGGCATCCCTCGCGGCCTGACGCAGCGCACCGAGCAACTCCGGGTCGAGGTTGGCCACACCGGGAATCTCGTCGTCGAACACCTTGACGCCCGCAGGGACGAAGCCATCGGCCAGTGCACCGTGGCGAGCGTCGCTGGGCGATGCGACCGGGAATGAGGACGTCGTCAGCGACTGGTGGATGAAGACGCCGACAAGCGCCACATTGGCGACGACGAATGCCGCGCGGACGGTCAGTTTGGTACGGCGGCCTGCTGTCTGTGCCGGTTCGCTGGCGGACATGGGTTCAGTCAAGGCAGCGTGCTGTTGCCGGCGCGTATCCGGTTTTGGATACGCCGACGATATGGCCCGGCTCGTACCATCAAGAGTGTGCGCGTGCTGATCGTCGAGGACGAACCTGAGATGGCGGACGCCGTCCGCGATGGCCTCCGCCTGGAAGCGATCGCGGCCGATATCGCCGGCGACGGTGACACGGCGCTCGAACTGCTGAGCATCAACACCTACGACATCGCCGTACTCGACCGCGATATCCCCGGTCCGTCCGGCGACGAGATCGCCAAGCGGATCGTTGCCTCCGGCAGCGGTATGCCGATCCTCATGCTGACCGCCGCCGACCGGCTCGACGACAAGGCCTCCGGGTTCGAACTCGGCGCCGACGACTACCTGACCAAGCCCTTCGCGCTCCAGGAACTCGTGCTCCGGCTCAGAGCGCTGTACCGCAGGCGCGCCCACAACAGACCACCAGTGCGGGAGATCGCCGGTCTCCGGGTGGATCCGTTCCGCCGAGAGGTCTACCGTGACGGCCGGTACGTCGCGCTCACCCGCAAGCAGTTCGCCGTACTCGAAGTCCTCGTCACTGCCGAAGGCGGCATCGTCAGCGCCGAGGCGCTCCTGGCGCAGGCGTGGGACGAGAACGCGGATCCGTTCACCAACGCCGTACGCATCACTGTCTCCGCCTTGCGCAAACGCCTCGGCGAGCCGTGGATCATCGCGACCGTGCCAGGCGTCGGCTACCGCATCGACACGGGAGACGAGGGTGGATAGAGAGCCTGGTTGGAGCGTTCGCCTCAAGCTCACCCTCAGCTACGCGGGGTTCGTGATGCTTGTCGGTGTCTCGCTGCTCGCGGTCGTGTGGGTGTTCCTGCTCCGCTACGTACCGGTGGTGCTCTTCCCCTCGCCCATGTCCATACCCGACCGCTCCGACCTGATGGAGGCCTTCCTCCCGAAGGCCATCATGATGCTGATGTTCCTGCTGGTCGTCGGCCTGGTCGGAGGCTGGATTCTGGCCGGCAGCATGCTCGCGCCCCTGACTCGCATCACCAATGCCGCCCGGCAGGCGACGAACGGATCGCTCTCGCACCGGATCATGCTGGAAGGCCGCCAGGACGAATTCCGCGATCTCGCCGACGCCTTCGACACCATGCTCGCCCGGCTCGAAGCACACGACGCTGAACAGAAGCGATTCGCGGCCAACGCCTCCCACGAACTGCGCACCCCACTGGCGATCACGCAGACCCTTCTCGACGTGGCCCGCAACGATCTGGACGGCGACAACCGCGCGCTGGTCGATCGCCTTCACGCCGTCAACACCAGGGCGATCGACCTCACCGAGGCATTGCTTGTGCTGAGCCGCGCCGACCAACGGTCCTTCACCCGAGAACACGTCGACCTCTCCCTGCTGGCCGAAGAAGCCACGGAAACGCTCCTCGCACTCGCCGAGAAACAGGGCCTCACCATCGAGACGTCCGGCACCATCACGCCCACCATCGGCTCCCACGCGCTGTTGCTGCAGCTGACCACGAACCTCGTGCACAACGCGATCGTCCACAATCTGCCCGACCATGGCACCGTGTGGGTCACGACCAGCGCCCGCGCCAGGACTGTCCTGCTCACGGTCGAGAACACCGGCGAGAGTCTCACTCCACAGCTGGTGTCCACGCTCGCTGAGCCGTTCCAGCGCGGCACCCAACGCATCCGCACCCACGACGCAGGCGTCGGGCTCGGCTTGGCCATCGTCAGAAGCATCACACAAGCCCACGACGGAACCCTCACGCTCACTCCCCGCCCCTCCGGCGGCCTCCGGGCAACTGTCGAACTACCCGCCGCACCACACCCCAGCGTCTGACGATCAGGGGAAGCGCCCGGCGCTTCCCCTGATCGAAAGGCCTCACTCAGGCCTTGGCCTTGCGCGCCCTCGGCTTGCGAGGGGCGGGATGCGAACCGTTGCCGTTGCCGTTGCCGTTGCCCTCGGTCTCGGGCTCGGCCGCGAACGGGATGAACGGCATGGTCAGCGGCAGCGCCGCCAGTCGCATCAAGAGCAGGACGTTGTCGTCACCGGCGGTCTTGTTGAGCCGGAGGCGGCCGCAGTTGGTGCATCGGTGGATGAGGACCCAACGGCCCTCGCCGCGAACCGTGACCGCGATCGGTTCCATACCGCCGCTGCAGTCGGCCTTGCGATCACCCGGCACGTTGCGGTCGAGATGGCGCGACCACAGACAACTCGGGCAATGATTTCGATGGGTAGTTCCGGGGGCGTCGAGAGAGACCTCTACGCCGCAGTGTTCACAGCTGAACGAACGTGCGAATGCCAAACCAAGGACCTTTCAGAGCGAAGCTGCTGGACATGACAGACATCGGCTTCCCTCCTCCCGGTCCGCGCCGACTCGTCCGGCGCACGTCCCCCCAGCAGATCAGCCCCATCCCCCACCGTCAATCGATTAACGGCGCCCGCTTGGACGAAGCGTCGTGGTTCGAGAGAGCTCAGCAGGATCCGCGCTGCATCAGGACTGCGAGAGCTGCGGGATGAACGCGGCGAGCGCACTGGTGAGCAGCGGCGAGAGGACCGCGAAGCCGGTCAACGGATTTCGCAGCAGCGAGACGTCGAGGTGCAGCAGTGCCTCGAGACGACTCCGCGCAGCTACCCACGCCTCTGTCGGCTGACCGTCCCACGGGAGGGGGTAGGCACCATCGACAACACCTCGCGCACATCGCCGCCAGGCTGCGACCAGTGGCACATTCAGCACCGCTGCCAGTACGGCGAACAGCGCACCGTAGTACAGGACGTTCACCGCAGGAAACTCGTCCGCCCGATCCGGATGCACATCGAGGAACGCAGCACGCAGTGTGCTCGACGTGACGATGGCCGCGACCACACCGATCACGAACGCCGCAACGCACAGCACCAGCAGATCCCAGAGACGCAACATCTGGACGATCACTTCACGGTGCGGGCTGTCAGAGTGGATCGGGCCGCGAGAATCATCGCCTGGTCTCGCCGGGATCGGCGGCAACTCCCCGATCCGATGCCGTAGGACCTGGCAGGTGTGCAGCGCCAGCCAGACGAGCACGAGCCACGGAATCGCGGCAATCAGTGCGCTCACCAACACGGCACCTGTCCGGGCGTCGAGATTCTGCACCGGAACGTCGGGGTTGGCGCCGCCGGCAACGATCCGGCCGGCAATCACAACCCCGAGTCCCACCGCGGCACAGATGACGTACGTCCAGCGCAGGGACTTGGAGGCGTCGATTCCCCACCTGTCCGTGGCAACCAAAACACGGATCGCCGTCACTGCCAGCCCGACGAACACCAGGATCGCCGCAGCCCCGACCAGCCTCCAGACCATCCAAGGCACACCGCCGACGAAGGCCTCGCTCTCCGCCGAACCAGTCGAGTCCCCCGCCCCAAGCGCCGCAGCCAGGGCAAACAAGAGCACAACCGCGCCGACCGTAGTTACCGGCGGCCCCAGCCCCGGCCTCCCTCGTGCATCCCGCACAGCCAGCCCCTCCTCCGCCGCCGACCAGCGCTACTGTCCCGAGACTTCAGCCGGTTGGGGCATCCGACCCTCCCCCGAGTCGTTGAACGCAGTGTGCACCCACCGACTCCTGATGAACAAGGGGCCGGCCGAATGAGACCGCGCCTTCCTTGGTTGCCCTAGGCAACGCCTGCCCGCGCGGCTGCGGGGTGTTCTGCGGGCTCGTGGTGGATTCGGCCCTTGGTGGTTGACAGGGGGCGGCCGGTGGCTGAGGAGCGGGCCGCGATGATCTCTGCTGCGATCGAGATCGCGGTCTCCTCAGGGGTGCGTGCGCCGAGGTCCAAACCGGTGGGTGACGACAGCCGGGTGAGCTCTGCCTCGGTCACGCCGACCGCTCGCAGCCGGGACAACCGATCGTCGTGAGTACGGCGCGATCCCATCGCGCCGATGTAGCCGGCGTCGGTCCGCAACGCCACTTCCAGCAACGGCACGTCGAACTTCGGGTCGTGGGTCAGCACGCACAGGACGCTGCGGCGATCCACCAGGCCCTGTTCGAGCGCCTCCGCGAGGAAACGGTGGGGCCAGCGCACCACCACCTCGTCCGCCTCGGGAAACCGCTGCCGAGTGGCGAACACCCCACGTGCGTCGCACACCGTCACGTGGTGGCCGAGAAACTTGCCCACCCGAGCCACTGCGGCCGCGAAATCGATCGCGCCGAAGACGAACATCCGCGGCGGAGGCGTGAACGCCTGCACGAACACCGCGACCTCGGCCCGCTGACACTCCCCCTGCGCTCCGTAGTACCGGATCGCGGTAGCACCTTGGTCGAGCATCGCCACGGCGTCCTCGACGACCGCGCTGTCCAAGCCCGGGTCACCGAGACTGCCTGTGACTCTGTCCGGCCAGACGATCAACCGTTGCCCCAGGCCCGCTCCGGTCGTGACCACAGTCGCGACCGCGACCGGCCGGCCTGACTCGGCCGCATCGGCAACCGCATCGAACTCGGCGAACGCGGCCAGGTCGACCGGCTGCACCAAGACGTCGATCACTCCCCCGCAGGTCAGTCCGACAGCGATGATGTCATCATCGGAGACGCCGTACCGCCGTACCGCCGGCAAGCCGGTCCGGACGACTTCACGAGCCACTTCATACACGTCGGCCTCGACACAGCCGCCGGACACGCTGCCCACCACGACTCCGTCGCCCGACACTGCCATCGCCGCGCCCGGTTGGCGAGGCGCCGAACGGAACGTGTCGATCACCGTGGCCACGGCGAATCGGCCGCCATCCGCGTACCAGGGCCGGATGTGCGGGAGCAGATCACGCACGCTGCCTCACATGTCCTCGGCGCCGGCCTTGATGGCCTCGCGGATCCGGGAGTAGGTGCCGCACCGGCAGATGTTGCGCAACTCGTCGAGGTCCGCATCGGTGACCTCGCGGCCTTCCGCGTGGGCCTGCTTGACCTTGGCCACGGCCGCCATGATCTGGCCGGGCTGGCAGTAGCCGCACTGGGAGACGTCGTGGTCGAGCCAGGCCTGCTGCATCGGGTGCAGGTCTTTGCCGACGGTCGCCGGCAGGCCTTCGATCGTCGTGATCTCGTCGGCCGGCTCGATGTCCTTGACCCGCACCGAGCACGGGTTGAAGGCCTTGCCGTTGATGTGAGAGGTGCACGACTTGCAGACCTCCAGCGCGCACCCGTACTTCGGCCCGGTGACGCCGAGCAGGTCGCGGAGAACCCACAGCAGACGAACGTTGCCCTCGGCCTCGACGCTGATCTGCTTGCCGTTGAGTGTGAAAGTGTGGGTTGCCATGGATTCCTCAGAACGTGTGGTCGAGACCGTCGGTCGGTGACTGCGGGGTGGACGGCTCCAGCGGCAGCGGTTCGAAGCCCAGCTTGCCGTGGTTGATCGGGAAGTACGTCGGCATCGTCCCGGTGGCACGAGCGTAGGCACACGCGACCGCGGCGAGGGCCGGGGCCACCGCCAGCTCACCGGCGCCGCTGGGGCTGTCGCTGGTGTTGGGCATGATGACCACCTGTACGTCCGGCGGTGTGTTCCACTGCCGGGTGTAGAAGTAGTTGTCCCAACTGCCTTCGAGCGGCATGCCGTTCTTGATGTGCAGACTCGAGGTCAGCGCGAGCGCGGTGGCGTCCTGCAGGCCACCGATCATCTGCGCTTCCAGCCCGCGCGGGTTGATGCAGAACCCGGGATCGACCACGATCACGGCCTTGGTCACGCGCGGGCCGCTCACGCCGTCCCGAATGGGCCTGTTCACCGTTTCCGGCCGGCAGTCGATCTCGACCAGGGTCGCGACCGCACCGCGGTACTCCGCGTGCACCGCGACACCCTGCGCCGTGCCTCTCGGCATGGTCTTGCCCCATCGGCCGACCTCGGCCGCCTTGTTCAGCACCGCCAGCAGTCGCTTGTCCTTGAGGAAGGTGCGACGGAACCGCACCGGGTCCTGGCCGAACTTCGCGGCGAGCCGGTCGACCACAAGCTCCTCGGCACATACGACGTTCGGCGAGTAGATGTTGCGCATGCTGCCGGTGTTGAACTTCAGCGGGATCTCGTTCAGCAACTGCGTGGTGACACCGAAGTTGTACGGCGAGGACTGGCTGAGCGCGAAGATCGTCTCGGCGAACGAGAGGTTGCCACCGACCGGCAGGTCCGCGGCGAACGCGGTGATCATCTCTCCGAGCCCGTGACCGAAGTCCGTCTCCACACTGGTGTGCCGCTGCTCGTAGCTGAGCACGTTGCCGGCCAGATAGTTGACCCGGACGCGCGACGTACACATCGGGTGGACGCGGCCCTGGCGGAAGTTGTCCGTGCGCGACCACGACAGCTTCACCGGCTTGCCCATCTTCTGCGAGATCTCCGCCGCCTCGGCCGCCACATCATGGAAAAGGTGCCGGCCGAACGAGCCGCCGCCCTGGATGACGTGCACCTTCACCGCGTCGATCGGCAGACCGAGCTGTTTCGCGATGTCCTCCTGGGCGACGATCGGTACCTTGAGGCTGGCCCAGATCTCGGCGCTGTCCGGGGCGACGTCGGCGATCGCACAGTCCGGTTCCAGCGGGCTGTTGCTGGCGAAGGCGAAGACGAACTCGGCGTCGATCGTGTTCGACAACAGCGGCGGCACGGCCATCGGCAACTGGGCCGCACGCAGCTTGGCCAGCACGGTGGCGTCGGACTCGCCGTCCACAGTTCCGGGGCCCCAGGTCGCGTCGACCACCTGGATGGCGTCGATGCACTGGCCGAACGTCTCGCCTCGGATCGCCACACCGTGGGTGATGGCGACGACGTCCGTGATACCGGGCATCGCCCGTACGGCGGCCAGATTGTTGACCGACTTCACGGTGCCGTTGATCGTCGGCGGCCGGGCCACCATGGTCGGCTTCGCGTTCGGGACCTCCAGATCCATCCCGAACTGCTTGCGGCCGGTGACGATGTCGTGAGCGTCGACGCGGTTGTGCGGGCGCCCGAGGATGCTGAACTCGGACTGGGGTTTGAGCTCGGCGGACACTTTGATCGTCCGGGAACTGGCGGCTGCCCGGGTCAATGACCCGTACGTCGCCGTACGCCCATTCGGTCCACTGACCACACCCTTGTGAGTTGTCACCTTGCCGGCCGACACACCCCAGTGCGCGGCGGCCGTCTCTACCAGGCGTTGCCGGGTGATCGCAGCGGCTGTGCGTACCGGGAGGTACATGCTGCGCATCGAGTTCGAGCCGCCGGTCAGCTGATTCATCAGCAACTCCGGCCGCGCGTCGGCGAGCCCGATGGTGACCTTGTCCATCGGCAGGTCCAGTTCCTCGGCGACGATCATCGCGATCGCCGTGGTCATGCCCTGGCCGACCTCTGCCCTGGGTACGGCGAAGTACGCGGTGCCGTCGGTCTTCAGTTCGACCGAGATCAGGCCTGAGGTGGGCGCGGCCGCGAGGTTCTGCAGATCGCCGAGATCGAAGATCTCCTCGGGCTGCGGCAGTGACGGAACCGCGGCATCCGCCGGCCGGGGATCGGCCGAGCCGGCGATCCAGCTCACACCGACCGCCAGGGTCGGTGCGGCGAGGATGTACCCGAGCACGCGACGGCGCCCCAGCAGGCCACGCTCGCCGGCCGGCTGTTGTGTTGACTCGTCCGGCGACCGACGGTGTTCGGCCATGAGGATTCCTCCGTGTTTCGACCAGTGCAGGGAACGCAGTCTGACAGCGCAGAAGACGTCTCGGCATAGCCAGAACGCCTACGTTTGGCCCGGCCGGACTGTGCACATCGCACAGTCGCGGAGCTCAGTGGGTCTTCAGCGGCCCTGAGGCGGAAACAGCCTGACGGCCCGGATCGCCAGGCCGAGATCCAGGTGGGAGGCGGCGTCGGTGAGGTCGCGACCGGTGATCTGATGGATCCGGTGGAGGCGATTGATCACCGTGTTGCGGTGGCAGTACGCCAACTCGGCCGTGCGCCGGACCGAACCGCCGGCCGCGACCCACCTCTCGAGGGTGTCGAGCAGTAGCTCACGTTCGGCTGCCGGCACCTCCATGAGCGGCACCAGCCACGTCTGGACGAGTTGCTCGGCCAGCTCGGGGGCGCTGAGCAGCAATGCCTCGGGGAGCCGTTCGGTCAGCGACGCAACCCCGGTCTCGCCGCTCAGCAGGGTTCGCCGGGCCAGCGTCGCCTGACGGTACGCGACGTCCACATCGGCAAGTCCCGAGACGACGCCTGACATGCCCGCGGGCGCGCGGACGGCGTCGCGCAGCGATCGGAGTACGGCGTCCTGAGACTCCGCGCCCAAGGCAAGCAACCCGACGACCGTGTGCGTTCGCACCTGCCACGCCGAGCCGACGTGGACGCCGGCCAACCGCCGTCTGAGCGACGCGACCGTGCACTCGTCGTCGACCAGGTTGTCGATCGCCACCACGGCGTACGAGCCGTTCACCGGTACGTCGAGGACTGTCGCGGCCTCCTGGACGAACGCCCGGTCCTTCGCTCGACCGTGCAGCAAGCCTTCCCAGAGCGTCGATCTGCGTCGCTCGTCGGCGCGGACGAGGTGGCGTTCCGCGGTGTGATAGGCGGCCGCGACCTGCGACGACGTACTGTCGACGACCTCCCAGACCTTGCTCGCGATATCCAGCAGGGCATCGGAGTCGACCACGCCCTGCGCCCGGGCCTCGTCGATCAGCGCCTCCCACACCAGCCGACCGCCGAGCCGGAACGAGCGCAGTACGTCGTCCAGCGGCATCCGCTGCTCGGCCCGGCGGCGTCCCGTCTCCCGCGCAGCATCGAAGTACTCGTCAGCTGCGGACCCGCCGCGCCGACGGTCCGTGTCGGCGATCATCTGCACGACCCGGGCGACGTTGTCATGACATGACCGCCAGAGGTCATCCGGCGGAACCGAATCCAGCTCGCGATAGGCAGGGTTCTGCTCGTAGATGGTCTGCACCAGCGCGTCGGTCACCGGCTGCAGGTGTAGCAGCAAGCTCCCGGCCAACGCCTCCGCGGTCCGCGGCACCACCGTCCGCCCGACGTCCCGCCGTACAACGTCACTCATAGTCGGCACAGCATCGCACACCGTCGCCATGCCGCACAGTCCTGGCGGCGTCGCCGGACTACTCGGTGATACCGTATAGTGGTACTCGGTGCTACGGAGTACTGAGAGGATCCGCGATGGACGACCTGACGGAGATGTTGAAGGGCACGCTCGAGGGCTGCGTGCTCGAGATCATCGGCCGGGAGGAGACCTACGGGTACGCCATCACGCGCCGGCTGAACGAGCTCGGCTTCGCCGACGTCATCGAGGGGACCGTCTACACCATCTTGCTGCGACTGGAGAAGAACGGGTTCGTGAAGGTGACGAAACGACCGTCCGAGCTCGGGCCGCCGCGCAAGTTCTACGCGCTCGACGACGCGGGGCGCGAAGAACTCGGGAGGTTCTGGGCGAAGTGGGAGTACCTCTCATCCCGGATCGACAAACTCAAGGAGGGCGGACGATGAACTTGTGGGAACGCATGACCGGGAGCGATCTCACCAGGGAGTACAAGGCGTTCGAGGCCCGGGCCGCGGCCTTGCCGGCCGACTACCGGGCGGCGTGGGATCAGATCAAGGCTCACCTCTTTCCCTACGGGAGCTTCACGGGTCGCAACCTGATGCCGATCATGGACGGCGCACTCGGACTGCTCGAAGAAACGGCGGCGGACGGGCAGAGCGTTCACGACGTGCTGGGCGACGACGTCCAGGGCTTCTGCGCGGCGCTGGCCGGCGGAGAAGGGGCGCGGAGCTATCGCGACCGGTGGCGCGAGCAGTTGAACCGGAACGTCGCAAGGAAACTGGGCCAGCGAGGAGGCTGACGTGGGCATCCAAGACATCATCGAGGGCAAGAAGCAGTGGCGGGCACACCTGGCGCGAGTCAAGGCGCTTCCGCCGGACTATCAGATCGTCTACCAGGAGATGCAGAAGTACTTCTTCAAGATCGGACCGGTCGAGTTGACCGACGGGAACCTCCTCGCAGAGATCGTCGACTTCTTCGAGGAGGGCGTGGCGGCCGGCAAGGGAGTCCTGGAACTCATCGGCAACGACGTCGCAGCCTTCTGCGACGACCTGGTCAAGGACTCGCGCACCTACGCCGACATCTATCAAGAGTCCCTCAGCGGGAACCCCGCCACGACTCAGGACACTAGGAGCTCACCCCGAGGCCGATGACGAAGCCTCCGATCAGGATCATCATCGCGGCACCGACGGTAGTGGAGTGCGCGGCGATCCAGCCCTTCGCCGAGAGGAGCCGAG
Source organism: Kribbella sp. NPDC050281 (assembly GCF_040655855.1). NCBI lineage: Bacteria > Bacillati > Actinomycetota > Actinomycetes > Propionibacteriales > Kribbellaceae > Kribbella > Kribbella sp. NPDC050281. The sequence continues at coordinate 135,942 of NZ_JBFAKS010000014.1, forward strand.
GTTCCATCCGCCGCGGAAACAGGATCGTCGCGACGATGGGAACGCCCACAGTGCAGGTGGCGATCACGGTGTAGAAGACCACCAGCCCGAGATTTTCGGGGAACTCCAGGTCCGCCCCGACGATCGCCAGGCCCGCCGCCGCAGCCAGAAGGATCGCCTTCGGACGAAGGTTCAGCGCCAGGCCGATGCCGAACACAGACAGAGTGCCGAACGTGCCGATGCGGTCCAGCCAGCTCGGTCCGCCTCCGCTTCCAGCGCGAGACCGACGTGCGAGGGTGACCACGCCCAGCAGCACGAGGGCACTGCCGATCGCCACCTCCACCTTCGCCACGAGGGCGTCATGTTCGCGCGGTCGTCCGGGAAGCGCCTGGCCGGCCACGGTCGCCAGCGCGACGGTGGCGAAGGTGCCGAGCAGTGTGCCGACCAGGAAGCCCAGGCCGGAGCGGCTGCGGCTCTCCGACAGCAGGATGAAGATGGTGGCGGTGATGGGGACGCTGCTCAGCGCCGCCGCGACGGCCAGCGGTATCAGCTGAAGCAGCGCCTGCCCCATCGCGTCTCCGATCCCGCCCCGACGAGCAGCCTTCCGGCATGGCGTACGTCGCGACGGCTAGATGATGGGCTCGATTTCGCTGGGCCGCCAGGTCTTGTCGAAGAAAGGTTCGAGTGAGCTGTACAGACGCAAGATGACGAAGAATCCTTGACCCGGAACAGTCTGGATCCAGTTCCCGTCGCGCACGCCGTCTGACATCACTGCCGCCTCTCCACGACTTCGCGCCGGACGTTCGCCCGCGTCACTCGTCTCGTTCGTTCCGAGCATCGGTTCCCAGCGTGCTCGACGACCTGCCGCAGGGCATCACTCATAGCGAGTGACTCCGACCGCGGATTCATGTGATCTGCGTGATGCGGATTGCGTCTGGTCCGACGCGCAATAGAGGTTCAGCATGCGGAAGGATGAGTTGGTCGTGGACTACATCGAACGGCTGCGGCGTCTGGCCATCAACGACGCAGGCCTGGCCGACGATGGTGGAGACGACCACTCAGTACTGGACCCCGTCCTTGATCAGAGGACGCGAGCGTTGGTACGCCTCGCCGCGCTGGTCGCGGTCGGCGGGGCTGTCCCGACGTACGGCGCTCAGACCGATGCCGCGGTGGACGCGGGAGCGACGGCGGCGGAGATCGTCGACGTACTGTTCAGCATCGTTCCGATCACCGGACTCCCACGAGCGGTGGCCGCAGGGCCTAAGGTGGCGCTGGCGTTGGGTTACGACGTCAACGAGGAGCCGGATAGGCAGGTGGTGGATGAAGACGGCTAACCACCAAGCAGCCCGATCGCCGTCGCGTGTTGCACGGCGTCGTTGCGTGAGGAGACTCCCAGCTTCCGGTAGATCGATGCGACCTCGGAGCTCACGGTATTGCGGCTGACGAACAGTCGATGGCCGATCTCGCCGATCGTGAGATGCGTCTGCAGGTACGGCAGCAGCCGCAACTCGGCCGGGGTCAGGGGCGATCCACCGCTCGCACCGGTCTGGGCACTCGAGGTGACAATGCGGCGAAAGTCCGAGACCTCGTCGACCAGGGCACCCAGCGCAGGCCGATGGATCAGGACATCGTCGATCTCACGCAACAGGTGACGAGCGGTCGTGGCGTCGCCGATGCTCCAGTACACCTTCGCGAGCTGGAGCCGTCCACGTACCGCGAAGAAGGGCAGCACGAACGTGCAGGCCGGGCGCGCTCGCATTGCATTGGTGAGCTGTCTGTCTGCCTCTTTCAGATCGCCCCGGTGCACGGCCAGCCGCGCCGCCTGAGCGAAGGCGATCACACTCGTAGCGTAATCGTGCATCCGATGCTCATCGATGAGCGCGAGGGCCCGATCGACGTGCTCGCCCGCCTGCGCCCACCGCCCGCGATCCATCTCCATCGATGCCAACTCGGACTCGCTGTCGACGATGGTGTCGGTATTGCCGAGCGCCTCGGCCACGGCCGACGTTTCCACGAAGAGTTCGCACGCCTCGTCGACGTCTCCGAAGAGGAGATGGGCTTCAGCTGACATGCACAACGCAGTGTCGCGCCACGGGCTCCAGGGCGGTTCCTGAGCAAGCGCGAGGTTCGCGTCGATCAGCATCTGCTCCGGCCCGGAGGCGCACATGACCGCCCGAAGCATCGCCCGCGCCGAGTCGAACGACGCCGTGCCGTCCGCCGGCACCAGCTCGAACGAAGCCGCATCCACGATCGCCGCCCAGCGTTGCGCTTCGCGGGTGTGGCCCGCCAACGCGGTGATCCAGCCGGCGAGCACGGCGAGCGGCGGATACTGCTCGATGGCAGAGTCCCCCAGCGCGGACAGCCACCGCTGCACTGTCGTGATCTGGCCGGCGCTGTACGTCGGCAGTGCCAACGCGGTCACCAGCCGGACACAGCGACTTCGCTCGGTCGTGTTCAGCAAGTGTTCCAGGGCGAGCACCGGAGATCCGTTCGACTCGTACCAGTCGGCCGCGCGCAGATGCAGCTTCATGACGACCTCGGGCTCGACCCTGCGCAGCTCACCGAGAAGGAACTCCCGGAACAGCGCGTGGTAGCGATACCACAGACGCCGGCGGTCCAGCGGTATCAGGAAGGAGTTCGAGGCCTCGATGGTGCGCAACTGCTGCTGTCCGCCAGATTCTCCGAGGAGGGCATCGCACAACGGTGCATGGAGTTGGTCCAGCACGGCCGTGCGGCGCAGGAACGCCTGCGTCGTGCCGGGCAACTGGCTGAGCGACTCGCGATACAGGTAGTCGGTCACGTACCGGTCCTCACCGGACACATCCACCGCCTGCCCGTGGCTCTCATGCGCGATCGCCGCGGCGAGGTACAGGCCGGCCGGCCAGCCTTCGGTTCGAGCCGTCACCCCGGCCACCACATCGGGAGCCACCTGGACGCCGACGGCCGCGAAGATCTGCTCGGCACCGACCGCGTCCAGGGCCAGCTCGGCTGCGCCGAGTTCCACCACGTCCGCCGCCGACCGCAGCCGCGGGATGTGAGGCTGCTCCGAACGACTCGCGGAGACCAACTGAGAGCCCCGCGGGATGCCTGAGATCACCACGCCCAGTACGTCGTGGCAGGCCGACGACCGCAGTTCGTGAAGGTCGTCCAGCATCAGTACGAACGGTGCCGGGCTGGTCCTGAGTACCGACGCGAGGCGCGGAGCGCCCCGAGCCAGCGGCGATACGCCCGGACTGCGCAGGTCGGCCAGCAGGTCGGCATCTGCCGGTGAGACCCGCGCGTACGCGGTCGCCAACACGGACAGAAGCAACGCGGGGTCATCATCGAAGCGGTCAAGGGACACCCAGACGATGCGACGACTCTCCGCCCGTGCCCACTGAGCCAGCAAGGTCGACTTGCCGTAGCCCGCAGACGCGGTGATGCCGACCACACGGCACCGGCTGGCGCGAGCCGCCTCGATCAGGTCGGTGCGACTCACCGAACCCGGGCGCGCCTGCGGGACCGACAACTTCGCGTCCAGCAGCAGCCGATCCAGCCCGCCGACGACCGGCGCCGCTCCCTGCGATTCGTCGCCCACCATGCGTAGCCGCCCCCACCTGCTCCCGCCCGCAACATTGCCGCAGGAGCCCGCGGATCGACTCATCCGCGCAGGGTGACTTCCATCGACCTCGAACACGGCAACCGCCACGCACCACGGAACCACCGTCGGACCGGTGATCGAGTGGCTGCCTGCGCTCGTTCGCCGGGGGCGGCTATCCGTTGCTTTGAGCCTCGAGCTCTGCGATCTCGATGGCGACGTCGAGCGCCTCGACGATCCTCCCCGTCGCCGAGGCAACCCGCGCGGTACCGACAATCGGCGCGATCGCAGCCAGGACACCGCGGACCTGCTCGGCGTCGACACCCAGCTCGCTGGCCGCGCCGAGGTTCAACAGGTACGAGACCGGCGGCGCGTCGACGGCGACCAGGGCGGCGATGCGGACGAGCATCAGAGCCTCCGGATCGAGACTCGATACCGCAACCGAGTCTGCGGTCATTCGTGCGAGCTGGTCGAGGACGGGCCTCTCGGCGGTGGATTCGGACATGATGCATCCCCTCGTTGGCTGGGTGGACTGTTCCTGGTTCGATTCCACTCCGATCCGCGCAACTGCCGCATCATCCAGATCGCGTGAAAGCGGCGGTCCGCACCCGGATTTCACACGATGAGAGTGATTCCACCCGGCGTTCCCGGTTGTGGGATGGATCCAAGTCAGTTGCGCCATGGCGACTACGACAGCGTCGGCGTTGTCGCGGTACGCCGTGGTGCCCCGTGAAGGAGAGTCCGAAATGGCAGAGCAGACAGCACCTGGTCCTCGATCCGCGGTCCAAGCGGAGGAGAAGAGCAGTTGGGCAGTTGGGTTCATCTTGTTCGCCGGCATCATGATGATCGTCTCCGGCGGCTTCCAGGCCTTCACCGGCCTGGTCGCACTCTTCGAGGACGAGTTCTACGTTGCCACCCGCAACTACCTGCTCCAGTTCGACGCCACCGCCTGGGGCTGGATCCACCTGCTCGGCGGCCTGCTCGTCGTGGCTGCCGGGCTCGCGGTGATGGCCGGCAAGATGTGGGGACGGGTCATCGGCATCATCTTGGCGGTGCTCAGCCTGCTGGCGAACTTCGCCTTCATGCCGTACTACCCTTTCTGGTCCCTGACCATCGTCGCGATCGACGTCTTCGTCATCTGGGCACTGATCGCCCACGGTCGCGACGTCACCGCCTGATCACGAACCATCCTCCTCACGGTGACAGGAGCATCGGATGACCAGCGCGCCAGGGTCGATACGTGACGCCTACGAGCGAGCCCGCCCGTTCGCCCTGACGATGCTGCTGGGCATCGCCGCCTTCACGATCGCGCTGGCCGGGCTGACGTCTATCGCAGACATCATCGGACCGGCCTTCCTGGCGCTGGTCATCACGATCACCCTGCATCCGATCCGCATCCGGCTCGAACGGCATCAGCGGATCCCGGGATGGGTCGCGTCGATCCTCATGGTGATCGCCGCGTACCTGCTGCTGCTCCTGCTCACCCTTGCTCTGGTGGTGTCGGTCGCACAGCTGGCCGCGCTGATCCCGCAGTACAGCGCTCAAATCACCGACGCGGTCGCGAACGCAGGGAACGCGCTGCGGGACCTCGGCGTCAAGCAGGACCAAATCAACGCAGTCGTCAACGCCGTCGACCCCGGACAGCTCGTCGACCTCGCGATGTCGGTGCTGTCCAGCACGCTCGGCGTCCTGAGCAACCTCTTCTTCCTGCTCACCGTCCTGCTCTTCATGGCCTTCGACACCGACTCGACCCGCCGTGGTTTCGCGATGCTCAGCGACCGCTTCCCCAACCCCGTGGGTGCGCTCGACAACTTCGCGCACGGAACCCGCAACTACATGGGCGTCTCGGCCGGCTTCGGACTCGTCGTCGCGGTGCTCGACGGGCTGGCCCTGTGGATCATGGGCGTCCCCGGCGCCTTCGTGTGGGCGGTGCTCGCCTTCGTCACCAACTTCATCCCCAACATAGGCTTCATCATCGGAGTGATCCCGCCGGCGCTCATCGCGCTACTGGACGGTGGCCCAGGGCTGATGATCGCAGTCATCGTCGTCTACAGCGTGATCAACTTCGTGATCCAGTCCATCATCCAGCCACGCGTCGTCGGGGACGCGGTAGGGCTGACTCCCACCTTGACCTTCATGTCACTGGTGTTCTGGACCTGGGTCATCGGACCGCTCGGCGCGCTGCTCGCCGTACCGCTGAGCCTTCTCACCAAAGCACTCCTGATCGAAGCCGATCCCCGCACCCGCTGGGCACTGCCACTGATCTCCGGCAAGACGGACCCGGCCGACACGCCTGATCCACACGAGACCCAACCATTGGCCGACACGGAACCCGTCTGAGATCGCCTGGCACCACGCTCTACTGGGCTTCGATGGTGACGGCTTTGAGGGTGCCGGTGAAGCGGAAGGGTGGTTTGTAGGCCGGCGAGATGGGTGTGCCCCAGTCCTCGCCGACGTCGAAGGTGTCGTCGGTCGAGAAGTACACCGGGACCGTCCTGTCGATCCGGCCGTTGCCGACGGCTTGCCCGTCGAGTCGCAGCGTGCCGGTGCCGCCCTTGCCCGGGCCGCCGCCGTCGTAGGCGAAGTCGAAGCGGATGGTTGACGGTCCCTTGGGCAACGCCTCCGTTGACGTGATCGTGTAGTGCTCCTTCCCGAGCCAGTTGTATTGGAAGGTCGGCGTACCCTCCAGCACGTAGAAGGCGAATCCACCGGTCTCGCCGCCCATCGTCGCGAGCATGCCCTCGGCGTCGCCGTCGGGGTTGTCCACGTCGGCGATGACGGAGAAGGAACGGTTCTTGATGTCGATGACCCCGTCCTCGGGGAGCCGGATCGTGCCGGCGCTGTAGGTGGCCCGGTTGCCGGAGACGAGTCGCGGCCGTTTGGCGGTCAGTAGTTCGAAGGCGTTGTTGACCATCGGGTAGACGTTGTAGGTGCGCGCCTCGTGGTCGAACAGCGCCTGGAGTTCCGCGAGCCGCTCCGGGTGCTGTGCCGCCAGGTTGGTGGCGTGGCCGAAGTCGTTGCGCAGGTCGTAGAGCTCCCACGCGTCCTCGTCGAACGGCACCACCTGCTTGGCGGCGGCCGTCACGCCGTCGAGTCCGTGGCGGGTGCCGGCCCACCAGCCGTCCCGGTAGATGGCGCGGCTGCCGGTCAGTTCGAAGTACTGCGTCGTGTGCCGGTCCGGCGCGGTGGCGTCGTCGAAGGTGTAGGCCATGCTCACGCCGTGCATCGGCATCTGGTCGATGCCGTTCACCTGTGTCGGCTCCGGCACGCCCACCACTTCGAGGATGGTCGGCGTGACGTCGATGAGGTGATGGAACTGCCGCCGGAAGATGCCCCGGTCGGTGATACCCGTCGGCCAAGACATGACAACTGCCGTGCTGCACCCGCCGCCCGACGTCACCATCTTGCCGTACGTGTACGGCGTCGAGGTGGCGTAGGCCCACGCGGCGGGATAACAGCCGTGCGAGGTCGGGCCGCCGAACTCGTCCAGGCGCTCCACAAGGTCGTCCAGCGACTCCGTGAGCCCGTTGAAGTAGGTCAGCTTGTTCATCGCGCCGTGCAGGCCGCCCTCGGGCGTTGGGCCGTTATCGCCCGCGATGAAGATGACCAGGGTGTTCTCCAGTTCGCCCAGCTGGTCGACCGCCTCGACGATGCGCCCGACCTGGTGGTCAGTGTGCTCGACGGCGCCGCAGAACACTTCCATCCAGCGCGCACCGACCAAGCGGTCTTTGTCGCTGAGTTCATCCCACGACGGCAGCGCCTCGGGCCACGGCGACAGTTCGGTGTCGGCAGAGACGATTCCCAGCTCCTTCTGCCGCGCGATGATGCGATCCCGCAGTACGTCGTAGCCGTCGTCGAACTCGCCCCGGTACTTCTCGATCCACTCTTTGGGCACGCCCACCGGCGGCTTGTGCCCATTCGGGGCGTAGTAGGCGATCCATGGCTTGTCGGGCTGGATGGACTTCTGTCGCTGGATCCAGCCGATGGTTCGATCGGCCATGTCGGCCTCGAGGTGGTACCCCTCCTCGGGTGTCCTCGGCGGTTCCAGCGGCGTGCCGTTCTCCCACAGCGGTGGATGCCACTGGCTCACACCGGGACCGAAGAACCCGTAGAAGTACTCCGCACCCATGCCCATCGGCCACCGGTCGAACGGCCCGGCGGCAGTGATCTCGTGCATCGGGGTCAGGTGGGTCTTGCCGATCCACGCCGTGGCGTATCCGTTCAGGCGCAAGATCTCCAGCACCGTGGCGGCGCTGCGCGGAACGGAGGCGTTGTACCCCGGGAACCCGGCCGACGCCTCCGGCACGCTGCCCATCCCCACGGCATGGGAGTTGCGCCCGGTGAGCAATGCGGCTCGCGACGCCGCACAGACGGGAGTGGTGTGGAAGTTCGTGTAGCTCAGGCCGTGCCGCGCCAACCGATCGAAGACCGGCGTACGCGCCGGCCCGCCGAACGCGCTCATGTGCCCGAAACCGATGTCGTCACCCATCACCAGCAACACGTTCGGGGCACCCGCCGGCGGCTTCAACGGCTCCGGGAAGTCAGGCGACGAGTCCGCAAACGCCGTTCGGATCTCACCATGGAACGACGGATCAGGCGGCGGCAGCACCCGCCGGTCAATCGAAGCCGCATCCGGAACCTCAGCCATCGTCCCCGCCTTCCCAGCACTTCGCGAGACCCACCCATAGGACTCGGAACCTACGGCGAGCCACACACGCCTGCATCACACACAAGAGATGATTCGGCCCAAGACGGCATCCCCGTGCAGATGCGGAGTAAGAGTAGGTAGGTGACCAACGACAGGGAGCATCATGCGGATCGGTGAGATCGACATCCACCCAGTCACCGACGGCGTTTTCAGGGCTTCGCCCGCGTACTTCGGGGACCACGCGCGCGCCGAGGGCCACGAGGACCTCTTCACCCGCCACGGCATGGCCTGGCTGCCGATCGGCTGCTTCCTCGTGCGAACCAAGGACCGGACGGTTCTCGTCGACGCGGGCATGGGACCGGATATCGCCGATGCCAGTCCTCGGCGGCTGCTGATCGGCGGGCAGTTGCCGCTGGGGCTCCGCGCCGTCGGCGTCAGCCCGTCGCAGGTCACCGACATCATCTGCACCCATCTTCATGCCGACCACTGCGGCTGGCTCTTCGACCTCGACGCCGAGCCGATGTTCCCCAACGCCGCCATCTGGATCGGTGCGGGCGACTGGCACCACTTCGCGCAGGACCCGGCGCACGCGATGCGCGAACACATCCGGCACGGCCTCCGGATCGCCTCGGATCGCGGCGACCGCCTGCGCCTGGTCGATCGCGACACCACAGTCGCGCCAGGCATCACCCTGACCATGACGCCCGGCCATACGCCCGGCCATCTCTGCGTCATCGTCTCCTCCGGGACGAGTCGCGCGCTGCTGCTCGGCGACGCGATCATCTGCCCGGTCCAGCTGGACGAGCCGACCTGGCGGTCAATGGGTGACGTCGATCCCGAACTCGCCCAGCAGGTTCGCGAGCGACTGTTCCGTGAACTGGAGGACGGCAATACTCTGGGCGCCGGCGCCCACTTCCCCGAACTGCAGTTCGGCCGGGTCCTGGCCGGCCAAGGCCGACGCTGGCTCACCTGAGCTCCCTCGCGTGGCGTTGGGGACATGATGATTCGGTGACTACGAACGAACAGACGGCACAGCCGTCGCCGACGAAGTGTTGGTGTTGCGACAGGGAGTACGACGAGCGCGAGCTGGTGCGGTTGGGCGCTCATCCGGAGGTCGGGATCTGTCTGGCATGCGTCCTCGATGTGAAGCAGCGCGCCGGCGAACGCGAAGACCAACTCAGACCGACGGCGACCACGAGGCTACGAACCGGCGTACGGCGCTCACGCGACTGGGTGATCGCCCACGACTGGCACAACCGGCCGGTCCTCGGCCCATTCCTGCGCTGGATCAACCGCCACCTTCCGTAGCGTGGACCGGCCGATCTGTACGGTCCGTGAAGAAGTCGTGGTGTCAGGGGTGGAAGATGACCTGTGGGTACTTCGGGCTGGCGCGGCGGAGTAGCGGTTGTGGTTGCTTGCGGAGGAACTGGTCGAAGAACGCGCCGAGGTAGGCGCGCTGCGCGCGGATGCTCGCCGCAGGATCGACGGTGCCAAGGAGGCCCGCGATCTGGGCAGGCGGCAGACCGAACTTCGCCGCGATCGCCGGGACGGAGAACTGATAGTCAGCGAACGAGCCATGGGTGCCGGTCGGGATCTCGAGGTCGAGTTTCCAACCGCTCTGAGCGTTCCAGAAACTGGTCCACGACGGGTCGTTGAGCGGCGACTCCGGATTCGGCACGTGTGCATGCCCTTGGGCGCCGAACAGGAGGAACGGCCGATCGATCCCCTGCTTGGCCGATTCGCTCAGCTCACCGTCCGGGAAACCGTATTGCAGTGTGCCGTCGAGATTCACCCCGGCCCTGATCCGGTGATCCTGCAGCATCGTTTCGGCGGCGGCGAACCCGCCTTGGCTGTAGCCCAACATCCCGATTCGCCGGAGATCCAGCGCCCGGGCAAGGCGGCCCGGCGCCTCCTCGGACTCAGCCAGATCCGCCAGGCTGTCCAGCACGAAGCGGATGTCGGCGACCCGGACCGCAACCGTCCTGCGCGGATTGTTGCTGTCGGCGACAACCGGAGCCACACGTCCGCCAGGGAACTCGACCGGCGCCTCGCCGGTGTGGTCGATGGCCACCACGACATACCCGCGGCTGGCCAGATCCTCCACGTGGTGGGTGCCGAGGATGCGCGACGTACCCGCTCCCGGCGAATACAGGACAACCGGGTGGTGCCCAAGCGCCGGCGCATCAGCGTGCGCATGAGTCGGCGTACCGGCGTAGTCGATGCTTCCCGCGGGCAGCCCCAGGGTGCCCGAGACGTCGGCGGCCAGCGGACCGGCCGACCTCGATGGCGCGTACGGCGCCCTCGGGCCGACGGGGAACGCCGGATACCAGACACTGACCATCAGCTCTCGTCGTACAACCGGCGTCCAGGGGTCCTTCCGCGCAGCATCGGTCAGGTGCAGCGCGGTCGTCCCGATCGGATACCGACCGGTCGGCTCGGGCAGCGTCAACCGGAACGGTGCCGAACGAGCCGCAGACCGCGCCTGCGCGGCCTGCGGCATAGCGCTGGCGGCCGCCCCACCGGCGGCCAGAGCAAGAACAGTGCGACGTGAAACCAAACTCATGCAACTACCCTGCGCGCAGCCCTCGTCATCAAGAATCCACCACGCGACGGACCCTCGATCCCCCGCTGGAATGACTTCGGCTGCCAGACGATACGGAAGCGCAACTCGTCGGGTCAGCGTGTCTCGAGGAAGGTGACCACTGCGAGGACCCTGCGGTGGTCGTCGTCGGTCTCCGACAGGCTCAGCTTGGACAGGATGTGCCGGACGTGCTTCTCCACGGTGCCCTCGGTCACCCACAGTCGCCGGGCAATGCCTGCGTTGGACCGTCCCTCGGCCATCAGCGCAAGCACCTCGTGCTCCCGCTCGCTGAGACCGGCCAGCGGGTCGTCACGGCGCCGCGCGGTCACCAGCTCCTGCACCAGAGCTGGGTCCATGACCGATCCACCCTTGACGATCCGCTCCAGTGTGTCGATGAACTCGTCCACATCCGTCACGCGGCTCTTCAACAGGTAACCGATCCGCTGACCGGTGGCGAGCAGCTCCATCGCATCCTCGACCTCGGCGTGGGCCGACAACACCAGGATGCCGATCTCCGGAATCTCGCTGCGGATCTGCCGCGCGGCATCCAGTCCGTCGGTGGTGTACGTCGGCGGCATCCGGATGTCGAGCACGACCAGGTCGGGCTTCAGCTCGCGCACCATCGGAAGGATCCACGTACTGTCGCCGGTCTGCCCGACCACCTCGAACCCGGATCGCTGCAGCAGGCTGGCCAGGCCCTCACGAAGGAGGACATCGTCCTCGGCCAACAACACACGCGTGACAACGGCACCATTGCTGTGCCGGTGCTGCGGGGACGGCCCGGTCGCCATGACAAAGGGTATCCCGATCCGTTCCCGCCCGCAGCCATCCGGAATCCCGTGCTGCAGGTGACCTCAAGTCACCGGGTGCCCCGCGCTCCACACAAGCCCGTAGGCCGGTGTCTCGAGCGCATCTCGCACCTCTCACGGTTTCGTCGTCCAATCCGGGCGGTGGAGCGGCGGACCCGGCGGGGAGGGGTGAGTACTCAAGACCGCCGGGTCCGCCGGTCTAGTTGCCCCGCGGCCGAAGCGGAACCGCCTCGGCTTCGAAGCGGTCCTTCAACTGGTCAGGACTGCAGAGTGTTCGCACCCCAGGAGCATCCCGCGGCAAGGGTGGCCATGTCGTCGCAGTGAGCACTCCTCCGCTGGGCATGCTGGCGGGAATCATCACTACCCGCTAGCAGGAATCGCCCACACAAGCGCTCGGTCACCTGGTGTCACGATCCCGGCCGCGAAGCCGGCGCGTGGGTCGCAGGACGTCCAACCGCGAGAATCGTGGCGCTGGCTCGGCGGTGGGGCCGCGTTGCTGACCGGCTGCCGGGGCATCCGCGCAGGTCAGGGACGGGTCAGGCGCGAGACGAACCCGCTTAACACGGTGCGAACGCAACTGGGCCGGTGATGTAACCCGGGCTCGCGACCGTCGATCATCCGACGATCGAGGAGGCCGCCATGCATCGAGTTCCCGATCTACCCGAGCTCCAGGCAACCGCCGAACGGCTCGGCACCCAGCTCAGCAGCGAAGAGGCGGAGGTCTATCGCCGCCATCTGACCCGGATGCTCGCCGAATTCGACGACTTCGTCCAGGCCCGCGCCGCCGAGGTCCGGCCACCGCGGTTCCCGGGCGCCCGCGAGCCCGGCTACCGCCCAGGCCCGGACGAGGACCCGCACAACGCGTGGACCTGGAAGTGTTCGGTCGCGGGCAGTGACGAGGGCATCCTGACCGGCAAGACCGTCAGCTACAAGGATCACACCGCTGTCGCCGGCATGCCGATGGCCTTCGGCGCGCACGCTCTGTCCGGCCACGTGCCCGACTTCGATGCGACCGTCGTTCAGCGTGCCCTGGAAGCCGGCGCGACGGTGGTCGGAAAGAACGTGATGAACGGCTTGGCCGGCGGCTATGGCTTCGGCGGCGGCGTCGGGGACTACGGCCGCCCACTGAACCCGCACAACCCACTGCACCTCACCGGTGGGTCGTCGTCCGGATCCGCGGCCGCACTGGTGGACGGCGAGGTGGACATCTCGTTCGGCGGCGATCAGGGCGGCTCGATCCGGATCCCGGCCGCCTGGTCCGGCACCGTCGGGCACAAGCCGACCTTCGGCCTGATCTCCCACTTCGGCATCGGCTTCGGCTCGGACCAGAGCATCGACTACACCGGCCCGATGACGATGTCGGTGCGCGACGCCGCCCTCGCCCTCGAGGCCGTCGCCGGGTACGACGGACTCGATCCGCGCCAGACCCGCGACGTACCCGACTGGTACGACGCGACGAGCGGTCTGACCAACGAAATCGAAGGACTGCGGATCGGCGTACTGCGGGAAGGATTCCTCGGCGCGACCGAGGCCGTGACGGACTCGGTCCAGCAGGCGATCGAGGTGTACGAGAAGCTCGGCGCGGTCGTCACCGAAGTGTCCGTGCCGGAGCACCTGACCATCGGCGCGGCGCAGATGGCGTTGTCGGCTGAGGCCGCGCTGGCGGTCCGCGGCTCCGGGTTCTACGGCGCGTTCACTCGGACCTACTACCCCGAGGACACGATCGCAGCGATCACCCGGGCCTGGCAGCACGACCAGGAACTACTGGATCCGCGGGGCCTGCTCACGCTGATGGCCGGCGAGTTCAGTCGCCGCTATTGGGCCGGCCGGCTGTACGCGAAGGCGCAGAACGTCCGGCCGGCGTTCATCGCGGCGTACGACCAGGTCTTGTCCGAGGTCGACCTGCTGGTGATGCCGACGACGATCACCCAGGCACCGCAGTTCGAGCCGATCGACGACCGAATCACCGCGCTGGACTTCGCGTTGCAGAGCCCCGTCTCGCAGAGCGCGGTCGCGAACACCCGGCCGTTCAACTTCACCGGCCATCCCGCGCTGGCGGTGCCGTGCGAGAAGCGCGACGGGCTGCCCGTCAGCATCCAGTTGGTCGGCCGGATGTTCGACGACGCGCTGCTGCTGCGCGCCGCGCACGCGTTCAGCGAGGCCGTCCCGTTCACGGAATGGCTCGCAGTCGAGGCCGCATGACCAACCGAGGCATCTTCCGTTCGCTGCAGGTTCGCAACTACCGGAACTTCTTCTGGGGTGGAACGGTCAGCAACATCGGGGTCTGGATGCAACGGACCGCGCAGGCGTGGGCCGTCGTCGTGCTCAGTCACGGCGACGGTCTGGCCCTCGGCATCGCGACCTTCCTGCAGTTCTTTCCGACCGTGCTGCTGGGCCTGGCCACCGGGGCCCTGGTCGACCGGGTCGACAAGGTCCGGGTCTTGATCGTGACCCAAGGTCTGGTCGGGCTGGGCAGCGTGGTGATGGCGGTCCTCGACGGCCTCGGGATCCTCACCCTGGTTCAGGTCTGGGTGCTGGCCGGTGCGATGGGCATCGTCACGGCGTTCGACATCCCGGCCCGGCAGGCGGTGGTGTCCGAGCTGGTCGGCCCCGATCGGGTGGTGAACGCGATCGGGCTCAACTCGGCCTCGTTCAACGTCGCCCGGCTGATCGGGCCGGCGATCGCGGGCCTCCTGATCGGCGTGGCTGGTACGCCGCTGATCTTCGCGCTGCACGCGATCAGTTCGGCCGGCATCCTGATCGCGCTGTCGCGGATCGACCGCTCAGAACTACGCCAGGTGCCGCGCTCACCTGTGAGCCGGGGGCAACTAGTAGCGGGCCTGCGGCAAGTAGCCGGTGATCCTGTGCTGGCAACGGTGATCGTGCTGGCCGGCGTGATCGGGATCGTCGGAGCGAACAGCCTGCAGGTGGTGTTGCCGCTGGTCGCGACCGAAGTGTTCGATGTCGGAGCAGTCGGTTTCGGCCTGATCACGTCGTGCCTCGCGGTCGGTGGTCTCACCGGAGCATTGCTGGCAGCATCGACCAGCGGGATGCCGAGGTACCGCTGGGTCATCGGTGCCGCGGCGGCACTCGGATGCAGTCTGGTGATCGCCTCGCTGATGCCGGTGCTGGTTGCCTTCGGCATCGCGCTGGTCTGTTGCGGCGGGATGTTCATGTCGTTCGCCGTACTGGCGAACACGTCCGTTCAGCTGACCGCCGAGCCGGCGCTACGCGGGCGGGTCGTGGCCGTCTACCTGACGTTCTTCCTCGGTGGCGGTGCGCTCGGCGCTCCAGTGCTGGGGATGCTGGCCGAGCACGTCGGCCCGATGCGGGCCATCGGCTTGGCCGGCACGCTCGGCCTGCTGGCCGCCGCGGCCGCGGGCGGAGCGGTCGCCATGATGGTCGTCCGGTCCCGTCCGGTAATACTGGCGAATTCCCCCGGCACGATTCCGGGAATCGTTTACGAACGAGATACCGAAGTCGTCGACCACTGAAACATCAGCGCCATAGTTTGAACCTGGAACTCCTTCTACGACAGGGCTTCGGGCCCCGTCCTCACTCCGCTGAATACGCGCCGGAGACGGTCGAGAAATCCCCTGGAAGGAACACGACAATGTCGATGCTGACCCAAACCCGACAGGTCGGGAAAACAACGCCGGCGATCTCGCCCGCGTTACAGGTGCGTCACCTGGTCACCGAGTTCCGCAGCCGGTACGGCGCGGTCCGCGCGGTCGACGGGGTGTCGTTCACGGTGCCGCGCGGCCGAGTGCTGGCGGTGATCGGCGAGTCCGGCAGCGGTAAGAGCGCGATGCTGCGCTCGATCATCGGGATCAACCCGCCGACCACCCTGATCACCGGCGAGATCTCGGTCGGTGGCCGGGACCTGCAGACGATGTCACCTCGGGACCGCCGCACGGCCCGCGGCAGTGACGTGTCGATGGTGTTCCAGGATCCCCTGACCGCGCTGGACCCTGTCTACACGATCGAGAAGCAACTGGTCGAGGCGATCCGTAAGCACCACGAGGGTCTGGGCAGGTCCGAGGCCCGGCTGCGGGCCCTCGAGTTGCTCGAGCTCGTCCAGATCCCGTCGGCCGCCGCCCGGCTGAAGGCGTACCCATCGGAGCTGAGTGGCGGCATGAGGCAACGAGTGGTGATCGCGATGGCGATCGCCGGCCGGCCGACGGTGCTGCTCGCCGACGAGCCGACCACCGCGCTCGATGTCACGGTGCAGGCCCGGATGATGCGACTGTTACGGCAGATCCAGCGCGACATCGACATGGGTCTGGTCATCGTCACCCACGACCTCGGCGTCGCGGCCGAGCTCGCCGACGAGGTGGCGGTGATGTACGCCGGCCGGTTCGTCGAGCACGGCTCCGCCGTCCAGGTGCTCACGGCACCATCGCATCCGTACACCGAAGGACTGATCGAGGCGAACGTCCGGGCCGGGCAGGATCGTCGGCCCAACGCGATCCCGGGGGCGCCGCCGAGCCTCGACCAACTGCCGCCCGGCTGCGCCTTCGCGCCCCGCTGCGGTTACGCGGTCGGCGCCTGCTGGGAGAGCCGGCCGACGGCCAAGACAGTGAACGACGGCCACTCGAGCAGCTGCCTGCTCGTCCACGGCGAGACCGCACTGGCGTCCTGACATGCATCTCCGCCCACGCATCAGACACGCTCTCCTCGCGCTGCTGCTCGTCGTACTGGCCGGGTGTACGGCGGCGGCCGCGAGTGGACCGCCGCCGGCCGGTGGTGAGCTCCGGATCGCCATGTCCGCGGGCAACATCCCGTTCCCGTCCACCCCACCGAACGAGGGGTACGAGGGGTACCGGTTCGTCGGCAACAACATCTACGACGGCCTGACCCGGCTGAATCTGAACCAGTCGGCCACCTTGCCGACTCCGCAGCCGTCACTGGCCGAGTCCTGGATGCCGTCGAAGGACCTGACGACCTGGACCTTCAAGCTCCGTCAGGGCGTCCACTTCCACGATGGTACGACGTTCGACGCGGACGCGGTGATCTTCCAGTTCGATCGCCTACGCACCAAGACCTCCCAGTACTACGACACGAAGTCCGCAGCCAGTGCGGCCGCGGCGTTCCGGTATTTCAAGTCCTGGCGCAAGGTGGACGCCCGGACCGTCCAGATCACCACCACCAAGCCCTACGCGTGGCTGCCGTGGGATCTCGCCGGCATCTTCTTCCCCAGCCCGGCGGTGGTGAAGAAGTACGGGAACAACGACTACAACAAGCATGCCTCCGGCACCGGTCCGTTCCGGATGACGAAGTACGTCGACGGCGAGGAGATGGAGCTCACCCGCAACGACGACTACTGGCGTGGCCCCGTCAAGCTCGGCCGGATCGTGCTCTATCCGCAGCCCGAAGCCGCCTCACGACTGTCGATGCTGCAATCCGGTGAGGTCGACTGGGCAGAGGTCCCGTCACCCGACTCGGTCCAGCAGTTACGCAACGAGGGCTACCAGATCGAGATGGGCAAGTACCCGCACGGGATCATGCCGCGGTTCAACCTGTTCCGGAAACCCTTCAAGGACAACCTCGAGCTGCGCCAGGCACTGAACTACGCCCTCGACCGCCAGGGCACCGCCGCCTTGCTGAACAACGTCGGCTATCCCGCGACCGAGTACGTGTACGACGGCAACCCGTCGTACACGAAGAAGACGCAGGGTTACAGCTACGACGTGGAGAAGGCGAGGCGGCTGCTCGCCGACGCGGGCTATCAACCCGGTCAGCTCACGATCACGATGGCCTATCCGACCGGTGGCTCCGGGAACATGTATCCGGACACCATGATGCAGAAGCTGCAGGCCGACTTCGCCGCGATCGGGGTCCGCACGAATCTGCGGCCGCTGGAGTGGAACACGATCATCTCGATCGGTCTGGACGGCCTGAACGCCAAGCAGTGGAGCGATATCGACATCCTCTGGGCCTCCCCCGCCGCCGGGATGATGCCGACCGGCTACAGCGCCACCTACTTCTGCAACCGCCCCGGCGGACTGCCGAACGCCACCGGCCTGTGCGACCCCGCGATCGACGCCGCTCTCACCGCGGCCAGTCAGCAGCCCGACGTCGCGGCGCAGTACCGGTATCTGCAGCAGATGATGGATGTCGCGCTGAAGAACGCGTACTTCCTCTTCTGGATGCACGACCTCAACCTGCGGGTGCTGAGCCCGAAAGTGCACGGCTACGTCCAGCCCCAGTCGTGGTGGGTGGACTTCACCCAGATCTCGGTCGAGGAGGACTGACCCATGCTGCGTGTCGTGGTACTTCGGATCGGGATGGCGGTGCCGATCCTGTTCGGCGTCTCCGTCATCGTGTTCCTGCTGATGAACGTGCTGCCCGGGTCGGCGGAGGCCTCGCTGGTCAGCGACGACATGTCTGCCGCCGAGCGGCAGGCGATCCGCGATGAGCTCGGGCTCAACGACCCGCTGCCACTGCGGTACCTGCACTGGCTGGGTGACGCGCTCCAGGGCAATCTCGGGTACTCGGCCCAGCGCCGCCGCGACGTTACCGACCTGCTCATGCAGGCGTGGGGCAACACGGCCGTCCTGGCAGTCGTCTCCGCCGTGTTCGGGATCAGCCTGGGCCTCTGGCTCGGGTACGTCGCCGGGACGCGTCGCGGCTCGTTGATCGACCGGATCACCGGCGTACTCAGCCTGTCCGGCTTGAGTATCCCGTCGTTCTTCCTGGCGATCATCCTGCTCGCGGTGTTCGCCGGCGGGCTGCGGCTCCTGCCGTCAGGTGGTGCGAACCTCGACTCGGGACTGCTGATGGCACTGCGAAGTCTGGTGCTGCCCGTGCTGTCCGGGTCACTGATCACCATGGCGATCACGGCCCGGGTGACCCGCGCGAGCATCGTCGACGTGGCCGGGGCGGACTTCGTGGAAACGCTGCGGGCCAAGGGATTGAGTGAGCGCGAGGTCCGGCGGCACATCCTGCGGAACGCGATCTCGCCAGTGCTCACCACCTCCGGCGTCCAGATCGGCGCCCTGCTCGGCGGTTCGGTGCTGGTGGAGACGATCTTCCGCTGGCCGGGGATGGGTCTGCTGGTGTTCACCGCGATCTCGGCCCGGGACCTGCTGGTGGTCCAGGGCGCCACGTTGGTCATCGCGGTCACCTTCGTGCTGGTCAACCTGGTCGTCGACCTGCTGCAGGCCTGGATCGACCCACGGGTGAGAGGAGCGGTCGCATGAGCGAGACAGTGGTTCCGACCCTGCTCGACAAGAGCTTCGGCGCGAGTACGACGGCCGCCGACCGCGAAGAGGCCGCGCGCCGCCGGGACGAGTGGAACGCGGCCCGGACCAGCGAACGACCGACATCCTTCTGGCGAGCGACGCTGCGCCGGTTCGTCGCCAACAAGGTCGGAGTGGTTGCCGCGATCATCGTTCTGCTGTTGGTGCTCGGGGCAATCTTCGCCCCACTGCTCACCAGCGCGGACCCCTTGCTCGGCAAGCCGCTCGACCGGCTGCAGAACCTCGGCTCGCCGGGCCACCTCCTCGGCACCGACGAGCAGGGCCGTGACATGCTCGCCCGAGTCCTGTACGGCGGCCGCCTGTCACTGCTCGCGGGATTCGTACCGACGCTCGGCGCGGCCCTGATCGGTACGGCGATCGGCGTCACCGCCGGCATCGTACGTGGCGCGGTCGGGACGGTCCTGATGCGGGCGATGGACATGCTGTACGCGTTCCCGGCGATCCTGCTCGCGATCGCGGTCGGCGCCTCGCTCGGTCCGGGCCTGACCAACACGATCATCGCGGTCACGATCGTGTTCATCCCACCCGTCGCCCGGGTCGCCGAGTCCGCGACCCGCCGGGTCGTCGTCCAGGAGTTCGTCGAGGCGGCCCGGCTGAGCGGCGCGAGCCGGCTGCGGGTCGCCCGCACCCAGGTGCTGCCGAACGTGCTGAACGACGTGATCGTCTACTCCTCCGGCCTGGTCGGCGTGGCGATGATCATCGCGGCCAGCCTGAGCTTCCTCGGCCTCGGCTCGGCGCCGCCGGCGCCCGAGTGGGGCTACATGCTGAACAGCCTGCGCGGCATGGTCAGCGTCGCCCCGCTGGTCGCGATCGTGCCCGGCTTCTTCATCTTCCTCACCTCGGTGGCCTTCAACCTGGCCAGCGACGCGCTGCGGGAAGCCATGGACAGCCGGCTCTGAGCCGGTGCGGAAGGAGAACCCCGATGGAGTTGCTCGAACTGATCGACGTCTCGAAACAGTTCCACGTCCGGGCCGGCGGACGCCGGGCCAGGCTGTCCGCGGTCGACCACGTCTCGCTGACGGTCCGGCCGGGGACGACGCTCGGCATCGTCGGCGAGTCCGGATGCGGAAAGTCCACCCTGGCCCGGGTGATCGTCGGCCTGCACCTGGCCGACGACGGCGAGATGATCTTCGACGGCAAACAGGTGCTGACCGGCAAACGCCGTACGCCGGCCGAGCTGCAGCGGATGCAGATGGTCTTCCAGGACCCGTCGTCGGCGCTCAATCCGCGCGCCACGATCAGCGAGTCGATCGGGTTCCCGCTGCAGGTCCAGGGCGTGCCGAAGACGGTGATCGCGGAGCGGGTCGCGAAGGTGATGCGGGACGTCGGTCTGCCCGCGGCGTACGCGTCGCACTATCCGCACCAGCTCAGTGGTGGGCAGCGGCAACGAGTCAACATCGCGCGGGCGCTGGCCCTGCAACCGAAGCTGGTCGTCCTGGACGAGGCGGTCTCGGCGCTCGACAAGTCGATCCAGGCACAGGTGCTCAACCTGCTCAGCGACCTGCAGGAGGAGTATGGGCTGACCTACGTCTTCATCAGCCACGATCTCAATGTCGTGCGCTACATCAGCGACGACGTCGCGGTGATGTATCTCGGCCAGGTGGTCGAGAGCGGTGATGCGCAGGAGCTCTACGACAACCCCAAACACCCCTACACCCAACTGCTGTTGTCCTCGATCCCGGCCCTCGACCCGACCCAGAGCACCCGCGACGACCCGGTCGACAGCACCGACAGCACCGAGATCCCCAGTCCGATCGATCCACCGAGCGGCTGCCGGTTCCGTACCCGCTGTCCGTTCGCGATGGATGTCTGCGCACAGGTCGCACCGCCGCGGGTCGCCGTCACCGAGGGCCGCACGGTCGCCTGCCACCTGTACGCCGACTCCGCAGTACCACTCCCCCACCCGCAGGAGGTTTGAATGTCCACACCCGCAGAGGTCGTCCCCGCGATCCTGGCCGCTGCCCAGCTCACCGTCTCCGAGAGCGAGCTGGCCACGTTCATCCGGGACTACCCGCTGATGCGACAGGCGGCCGACGCGCTGTACCGGCCCGAGTTCGACCCCGACGAGCCGGCGATCCGCTTCGACCCGCTCGACTTCTACTCCGCCGGAAAGGACGCCTGATGACCACCATCAAGGACGCAGCAGCCGCCTTGCGCGACGGCAGCCTCACCTCTACCGCACTGACCCAGCAGATCCTGGACCGCGCCGTCGCCCTCAACCCCGCTCTTGGCGCGTACGTCGAGATCACCGCGGACGCGGCCCTCGAGCAAGCAGGCGCGGCCGACACGGCCCTGGCCGCCGGGGACGATCGCGGTCCGTTGCAGGGCATCCCGCTCGCGATCAAAGACATCATCGCGATGAAGGGCGCACCCACCACCGCCAACAGCCACGTGCTCGCCGAGGACTGGGGAGCCGGGACGGACGCTCCGGTCGTGGCCCGGCTCCGTGATGCCGGCGCAGTCTTCGTGGGCAAGTCGACCACCAGTGAGTTCGCCTGCGGGTTGCCCGACGCAACGAAACGCTTCCTGGTCCCGCACAATCCCTGGAACGTCGACCACACGCCGGCCGGGTCCAGCTCCGGCACCGGAATCGCCGTCGCGGCCGGCCTCGCTCTTGGCGGGCTCGGCACGGACACGGGCGGTTCGGTCCGCAGCCCAGCTGCCGTGAACGGCCACACCGGCCTGAAGGTGACGTTCGGCCGGGTGCCGAAGAGCGGGGTGGTCCCGCTCGGTTTCAGCCTGGACAGCATCGGCCCGATGGCACGCAGCGCCTGGGACTGCGCGGCGCTGCTGGAGGTGATGGCGGGATACGACCCGACTGATCCCAACTCCGCGCAGCAGCCGGTCCCGGCCTACACGCAACTGCTGGACGGTTCAGTGGACGGGTTGCGGATCGCACTGCCGATGCCGTACTTCTTCGACCACGAGCAGCTGGATCCGGAGATGCACGACGCTGTGCTCACGGCCGTGAAGCAGTTGGTCGGGCTCGGTGCGTCCTCGACCGAACTGGACCTCCCGTACGCGGCCGAGGCCAAGGACGCGAACCACATCATCATGGTCTCAGAGGCGTACGCCTACCACCGCAACGATCTCGTCAACCGCTGGAACGACTACGGCGTCCACACCCGGCCCACGCTCGCCCGTGGAGCCTTCTACACCGCCGGTGACGTCGCCCAGGCGCAGCGATTCCGCCGGTTCTTCTCCCGCCAGGTCGCGGAGCTGTTCACGAGCTACGACGTGATCATCACGCCGTCCGCGCCGGTACCGGCTGAGCCTGCCGCCGGGCTGTCACCGAGCAAGCGCCTGCTGACCCCCAGCTACACCGGCCAGTGGAATCTCACCGGCCTGCCGGCGGTCGCCGTACCGGCCGGATTCTCCAGCAGTGGGCTGCCGCTGTCGATGCAGATCGTCGGCAAACCGTTCGCCGAAGCCACCGTGCTGAAGGTCGCCGACGCACTGCAACGCGTCAGCGACTGGCACCTCGCCGT
The DNA here is from genome assembly GCF_040655855.1 of Kribbella sp. NPDC050281. Taxonomy (NCBI): domain Bacteria; kingdom Bacillati; phylum Actinomycetota; class Actinomycetes; order Propionibacteriales; family Kribbellaceae; genus Kribbella; species Kribbella sp. NPDC050281. The sequence goes on from NZ_JBFAKS010000014.1 coordinate 158,286, forward strand.
ACCGCCGGTCGATGCCCTCGCGGCCTGAAAGGACACTATGAGCAACGAATCAGAACCTCTGGCGACCGTGCTCGCGCTCGCCGGAGTAGAGCCGGCCGAGGCCGAGCTGGTGCCGATGGCAACGGCTTTCGGCACCGCCCGGGAGAACTCCGCGCTGGTGTACTCCGTCACCGCCGCCCGCTACGAAGAACCGGGCCTGATCTTCTCCGCGCGGCCATGACCGCGCGGACGATCTCCGCTGCACTCGCATCGCTGCGATCCGGCGAGGTCACCGCGTCCGGCCTGGTGGACGAGGCGATCGCGGCTGCGGATGCCCATGACGGCGAGCTCGGCATCTACCTGGCCCGGTTCGACGAGCCGGCGCGGGAAGCCGCTGCCGCGGCTGACGAGCCGGTGATCCGGCCGGTCCCCTGCTCGGCATCCCGCTGGGCATCAAGGACATCATCACCACGGTCGAGGGACCGACCACCGCCCAGAGCCTCGTCCACGACCCGGCCTGGGGCGACCAGCTCGACGCTCCGGTGGTGGGCCGGCTCCGCGCCGCGGGCGGCATCATCAGCGGCAAGACGACCACCATGGAGTTCGCCACCGGCGTGCCTGATCCGTCCAAGCCGTTCCCGATCCCCCGCAACCCGTGGAATCCCGATCACTGGACCGGCGGGTCCAGCTCCGGGACCGGCAACGGTGTGGCGGCCGGGGCGTTCCTCGGTGGGCTGGGCACGGACACCGGTGGCAGCATCCGGATCCCGGCCGCGTTCTGCGGGATCTCCGGGCTCAAGGCCACCTTCGGACGCGTGCCGAAGTCGGGGTGCGTCCCGCTCGGCTACAGCCTCGACAACATCGGCCCGATGGCCCGCTCGGCCCGCGACTGCGCGATCATGCTGACCGTCCTGGCCGGGTGCGACGCGAGTGACCCGTGTTCGGTGGACGAGCCGGTGCCGGACTACGAGAACGCGTTGACGGGTGATCTGGGTGGGCTGCGGATCGGCGTCGACCCACTCGCGGAGTACCGCCGGGCGGACCAGGATCCGCGGCTCGGCGAGCTCCTCGATGCGGCTCTCGCCGTACTGACTGCGCGCGGTGCGACCGTCGTACCTGTGCGCCTGCCGTACTACCGGGAGCTGACTGCCGCCACCGGAATCACGTCGCGGAGCGAGGCGTTCGCGTACCACGCACCCGATCTGCGCACCCGGTGGTCCGACTACTTCGCGGCCACTCGGCAGGGCGTCGGCATCGCGGCCGCGTACACAGGTGCCGACTACGTCCAGGCCCAGCGGGTACGACGGGTCGGTCAACGGGAGTTGGCGTCGTTGTTCACCGAGGTCGACCTGATCGTCACTCCGACCGCGAGCGTCGAGGCCTTCACGATCGACGGGCTGAGCAGCCTCGCGACCGAGCGCTTCCGTGCGATGCACACGTCCTATTGGAATGCGGTCGGCAACCCGGCGCTGTCGGTACCGATGGGGCTCGGCGCACGAGGTCTCCCACTCGGGTTGCAGCTCGTCGGAAGGCCGTTCGACGAGGCGCTCGTGTTGCGAGCCGGCGACGCCTACCAGCAGGACACGGACTGGCACTTGCGGCAGCCCGCGCTCGCTCAGACCTCGGCCGTCCCTGTGGCTGTGGCCTGAGGCAACGGCATCGAGGGCGCCCCGCTCGGCGGCGTCCTCGATACCGGCCCGCGCATCACGGTGGCGAACACCAGCCGGTCGGAGCGCGCGTGCGACACGCTGTACTCCAACGGGTGGCCGTCCAGCGCCCGCACCACCCGGCTGGTGTCGAGCAGGGCGAACCCGACGTCGACCCGCAGCGCCTCCGCGCTGATCGGGTCCGCGCTCGAGCAGCCGATCTGCAACTCGGTGTCACCGACCGGCTCATGCAGTACGTCGGCGATCAGCTCGTACGGCGATCGGTTCAGACTCGCGAAGGAGCCCGTCAGCAGCACGCCGAACGGATCGGCCGGCATGAACGCGGACCGGATGCTGAGTGGAAATCCGTCGAGCGACGTGACCGACTCCAGGATCACCACCTCTGCTCCGACCGGAAGCTCCAGCCGCTCGGCAATGAATGCGGGCGCCCGATGCAGGCTGGCGTACGTCGTCCGGATCGCCACCCGCGTCCCCTGAGTGTTGACATCCTGCGCGAGATCCTGCGACACCTCGATGCCGTGTTGCAAGGCGCTCGGGGTCAACGCGAACGTGCCGGCGCCGCGAACCCGCTCGACGAGTCCCTGTTCCGCCAGGATCGCCAGTACGTCTCGGATGATGCTGCGGCTGACGCCGTACTTGCGGATCAGAGCGTCTTCGGCAGGTAGCGGCGCTTCGGCCCAGTCGCCGCTGAGCAGTTCGGTACGGAGAAGGTCGCAGACCCACTGGACCGTGCGCGAGCGTCCCGGACCGCGCCGGGAGCCACGCTGGTGAGCTGAACCGTGGTGCCACTGTCGGGAGAGGTGTTCCACCGGATCTCCTCCGACCGCCGGACGACGAGATTGCCGTTACGGTACGTCCGCTGGGCAACCTGCCAAAGCGATAACTCCGTGGCCTGGGTCACAGCCCGCGTCCGTCTGATTCATCAAGAGCGGGGACGGGCTCACGCACCGCTGGCCGGGCACAGTTGGGCTAGGCACCGTCCAAGGGGAGCGAGACATGGATCGCCGTACCGTGTCCGACCGGGCTGATGACGAGGATCGACCCGCCCAGAGACTCGACTCTGTCCTGCAGCCCGACCAGACCGGATCCACCGCGTGGTTCGGCACCGCCCGCGCCGTCATCCCGGACGGACAGCCGCAGTGCGTCGTCCCGTTCCTCGAGAGAGACCTCGGCGTGCGATGCGCCGGCGTGCTTGGCCATGTTGGTGAGAGCCTCGGACACGACGTAGTACGTCGCTACCTCCAGCGGCGGCGGGTACCGGGACTGGGTCTCGACCGTCAGGTCGACCGGGACGGTCGAGCGACGGATCAGCGTCCGCAAGGCCGGGCCGAGGCCACTTTCGACCAGGACCGCCGGGTGGATGCCCCGGGCGAGCTCGCGCAGCTCGTCCACCACCTCGGTGAGGTCGTGGGCAGCCTGGCCGATGTCGGTCCGCAGCCTCGGCAGGTACGCCGGTACGCCGCTCTGGGCGACGCGTAGTTCTAGCGCAAGCGATACCAGCCGTTGCTGGGCTCCGTCGTGCAGGTCCCGCTCCAGCCGGCGCCGCATCTCGTCCCCGGCGGCGACCACCCGCGCGCGGGACGCCGTGAGCTGTGCCCGGCTCTCCGCGTTCGCGATGGCGGTGGCGACGATCTCGGTGAACTCGACCATCCGCTGCTCGGCGGCCGGGTGGAAGGGGTGACCTCGCGATGCGATGGTGATGCCACCCCAGCAGAGCCCCTCGACGACGATCGGGCTGGCCACCGCCGACCGGACGTCCCATTCCTGAACGAATTCGGGGAGGCGCCCGCGCATCTCGTCGTCCAGGTCGTACCGAGCCGACTCGCCCGTCGCCTGCACTGTTCCGATCGCCGACCGCGACTCCAGCGTCCGGCGCTCGCCGACCCGGATGACGTCCTCGCGCAGGCCACGGCTTCCCATCAGCGTCGCCGTTCCGTCGGATTCGAACCGGAAGATCGCGGTGAGGTCGGCGCCGGTCAGCTGGCCGAGCTCCTCGGCCACCGTGGCGAACACGAGCTTGCGTTCGGCCCCGCGCGCGACCAGCGTCGCCACCCGCCGCAGTGCGGCCTGCTCGTCGGCCATCCGGCGCAGCTCGGCCCGGGCTTCGGCGTTCTCGATAGCTGTGGCGACCAACTCGGTGAAGCTTGCGATCTGTGACTCCGTGTTCGCCGCGAAGGGCTCATCGCTCTTCGTCGAGGCGGCGATCACCCCCCACACCTCGCCGGCCACCAGGATCGGGCAGCCGACGGATGAGCGGATCCCCAGCGCCTGGGCTTCCTCGGCGATCGCTCCGGTAGCGCCCACGAAGCTGTCGAGCCGGACCGGCCGACCGGTCTGGCGCACCTCGCTGGCCACGCTCAGTCCGTCCAACTCGATCCGCGTGCCGACAGTGAGGCGGGCGGGCACCCTGGTCCAGGCGGCGACACCGGTCACGGTCCCGTCTGCCTCGTAGCGCTCCATCCGGGCCAGATCGGCCCCGCACAACAGCCCGACCTCGCGGGTGACAGCCTCGAACACCGCCGCGGGCGACTCCGACTCCGCAACCAGGGTCGCGACCCGCCGCAACGCCGACTGCTCATCGGTCAGGCGCGCCGACTCCACCGCCGCCCGCCGCGACCGCGCTGCCAGCTCGGACACCACGAACGAGGTCACCAGGAACACCCCGAGCACCACCAGGTTCCGGGAGTCGGCGAGCCAGACCGAACCCTCGGGTGGCAGAAGGAAGGCGAACGCCACGACGCTGAGCACCGAGGTGACCGCCGCCAGCCGCGCTCCCCACACCACCGCCATCGGCAGGACGGCGAGCAGGTACAACACCAGCAGGCTCAGCACAGGGACGTACGGCTTGAGCAGCGCGACCACACCGGTCACCACCGCTACCAGGGCCACGCTGGCCAACAGCCCGCGCAACCAGCGGGCGCTGGCTGGATTCAGCCGGCTCCGTGCCATCATCGCTTCCCTCGGACACGCCGACGGACCAGCTCGCCGCAGGCGCCCGCGGCAGACCGCCGAACCTGGCTCTCGATTGTGCCACCAGCTAGCAGGGGGTGCGGAGCCCCTCCTGACCAGCACCGGGAATGGCCGCTGGCGGCGATGCCCAGCAACCATCTGTCGGCCGATGCTGGTGGTCGTGGACAACGACCGGATGAGCGCCACGGGCGCGACGGCAGCACCGCCCGCGACCGGCCATCCGCTGCGCTGGCGGACCTTGGCGGTGACCCAGCTCGCCGCGTTCATGGCGCTACTCGACGTCAGCATCGTCAACGTGGCGCTGCCCTCCATCGAGCGAGTGCTCGCAGTGCCGGCCGGAACCGCACAGTGGGTGGTGTCCGGATACGCGCTCAGCTTCGGGCTGGCGCTCGTACCAGCCGGCCGGCTCGGCGACGCGCTGGGCCGGCGCCGGATGTTCCTGATCGCCCTGACCGCGTTCGTGCTGACCAGCGCTCTCACGGGTGCGGCGCCGACCATCGGACTGCTGATCGCCGCACGGCTGCTGCAAGGCGTCGCCGGCGGCATACTCGTACCGCAGAACTCCGGCTTGATCCAGGAACTCTTCCAGGGGGCCGAACGAGGTAGGGCGTTCGGCATTCTCGGTGCCACGATCGGAGTGGCCACCGCGGCAGGTCCAGTGGCCGGGGGTCTGATCATCACGCTGATCTCCGGACCGGATGCCTGGCGCTGGGTCTTCTACGTCAACGTGCCGATCGGTGTAGTCGCCCTGCTGCTGGCCGCGCGCTGGGTTCCGGCCCGCTCGGGAGCCGGCCGCGGCAGGCCCCACCTGGACCTGACCGGGTCGCTGCTGCTCGGCGTCGGCGTGCTCTGCCTGCTGCTCCCGGCGGTGGAGGCCGAGAGCCACGGTCTGGGAGGCGACTGGTGGCTGTTCGTGGTCGCCGCGTTGCTGCTCACCTTCTTCGCCAGGTGGGAGCTACGTACCGCACGCAGGGGCCGCGAGCCGGTACTCGACCCACGGCTGGCACACACCTCCGGCTTTCCCGCCGGGTCGATCATCGGCATGGTCTACTTCATCGGCTTCACCGGCATCTGGCTGGTGCTCGCGCTGTTCTACCAGGACGGATACGGCTACTCACCGCTGCGCTCCGGGCTGGCAGTGACGCCGTTCGCGATCGGGGCCGCGGTGTCGGCGGCTGTCGCGGGGCGTCTGGTCTCGAGGTTCGGTCGGGTGCTGACCGTGACCGGCCTGACCGCGACGATCGCCGGACTGGTGGCTACCGCGCTTCTGCTGCGAAACGTCGGTGGCGACACGGCGGCGTGGGCGACCGCCGGGCCCTTGCTGGTAGCCGGACTGGGCGGCGGCATGGTCACCTCACCCAACATCACGCTGTCCTTGCAGCACGTCCCGGTACGGATGGCCGGCGCGGCGGGTGGCGCCCTGCAGACCGCTCAGCGGATCGGCTCGGCGATCGGCACCGCCGTACTGGCGACGATCTTCTACCACGTCCTGATGAGCTCCGACCATGACTACCCACCGGCGGTCTCCGACGCGCTGCTGAGCGCTTCCGCGCTGATGCTCGTGGCCTTGCTGATCGCCGTCGTCGACCTCGTCCGGCACCGGCGACCTGACCGCGATGCGGGATCCACTGTTACCGCCACGGAGCGCTCGTCGCGAGCATGAGGCGCATGGTCACTGCGGACGTCGTCCCCCGTCCGAGGTGATCGTGGGGATCACCGCCGAATAGTCGAGGTCGCCCGCGCCGGCCGCGGCGGCCTCCTCGAGCCAGTCACGTGACGCCGCCGCCACCTCCAGCCGCCGGCCGAACTGGTCGGCGATCTCAGTGACCAGGTTGAGATCCTTGAGGGCCAGACTGAGCTTGAAGTTGGCAGGGTAGTTGCCGGATTCCACATTGGCGCGCTTGGCCTCGACGGTGCCCCCGATCGGAGTGTCACTCAGTACGTCGAGTACAACGGAACGATCCAGGCCGAAGTCGTCGCCGAGGGCAAGGGCTTCGCCGAAGGCGGCGATGGCCGCGCCGAGCGTCGAGTTCACGACGACCTTGGTGGCCGCACCCGCGCCGAGCCCGCCGACGTGGTGCAGCGTGCCGAGTGGCGTGAGGATCGGCTCCACGCGCTGGAAGTCGGCCGGATCCGCGCCGACGTAGATGGCCAGCTGGCCGGTCGTGGCCTGCGGAACGCTGCCCCGCACCGGTGCGTCAACCATGGCGACGCCATCTGGAAGTCGGGATGCGACCGAGCGCACCGCGTTCGGACCAACGGTCGACATGTCAATGAGCAACTGCCCCGGTGCCAGCGCGGCGGCAACGCCGTCCTCGCCGAACACCACCTGCTCGAGCGCATCCGCGTTGGTCACCATGGTGATCGCGGCATCGGCACCCGCGATCGCCTCCATCGGCGTGGATGCGGCGGTAGCGCCGCCGTCGGTCAGCGGTTTGGTCTTCTCAGCCGTCCTGTTCCATACCGTCACGTCGTGACCGGCCTCGAGCAACCGAGTGGCCATGGGTGTGCCCATCAGGCCGAGGCCGATGAATGCCAGCTTTGCCATTGTGTGTTCCTCTCACATGCCTTTGATCTCAAACGGAGTACCTGTTAACGGGTGGGTGTGATCACCGCGTAGACGTGGTGGAAGCCGATCACGTCGATCTTGCCGTCGAGGAAGTTCTGTGCGCTGATCCGATCCACGGTCGCGTATCCGGGTTCGTAGAACAGCAGGTCAGAACCTTCGCGACCGATCAGCAGGATGTAGTGCCGCGGTATCCAGTCACCGATGAGCACCGGCACCGGCTGATGACTGCCGGCAGCTTTGACCGCATCCTCCAGCGCCGGCTTGCCACTCCCGGTGACCAATCGCGACTTGTACCGCGTTCCCAGCGCGTCGGCATGCCGGTTCAGCTCCGTACTTACTCCGGCTGGTGTCGAGCCCAGCCGCTTCGGCCAGAAGCGGTTGGTCGCATCGTGGATCCGATGTTCCTCGGCCGTCAGCCGCGCCTGGAAATGCTCCGCGCTCGCATCGGACCTGTCGGTGCTGTCGCCGGTCGTGAGGTACAGCGCGTACAGCGGATCTGCCATCGCCCGTGCCATCAGGATCGTCATCGACCCGCAGCTCGTGTTGTCGGTCTGTTGCACCGGAGAGAAGCGGTACGCCACCCACCCCAGTCCGTCCGGATCGATCAGGCTGAGGTGTCTGCGCAGCCATTCGGGCTTCTTGCCTCGAATCAGCCGCGCGAACGTGACGATGTCGTCGACACTGTGCCCGGCCGCCAATGCCTGAAGGAGATACGGCCGCTCCGCGGAGCCGGCCGCGCCCAGTGTCGCGTCCACCCGGGCCTGATCACCGGGTGACGCATCGGCCAGCGTCTTCGCCACCCGCGCGGCCGACGAGGCCACGGTCGGCGGATCACAGTCGGGCTGCACATGCGGACCGACTCCGTACCCGGTTAAGGACAGGAGCAGCGTCGATACCACCGCCGGCCGGCGCACGATGGCGGTCCAGCGCCGTACTGTTCGAGCAGGCCTGAACGCCTTGGCCCACAACCTCGATCGGGTTGCCACGATCAATCCCTTCCGACCACTCCCGGGGGCTTCCGGCCTCCCCTCCACGGTGTCGCCGGAACGCCCGGAAGTCGTCACGGTAAGCGGCCATTCGCCATACCGGCTGGCGGTAATCCTGCCGTCGTCAACGAACCCGGCGGCGCTTCCTCCGGATGCGGAGGACGAGGACGGCCACGGCCAGGGCGATAAGCACCAGTGGCACATACGTCAGAGCGTGCGCCAGCGTTGCCAGCGAGGCAGCAAAGGCGTAGCCGAGCAATACGCAGCCCGCGCCCCAGACCAGGGCTCCGACAGCGTTCCACGGCAGGAAAGTGCGCAGGTACGGCATCTGGGCCATGCCGGCCATACCCGGTGTCAGCGCTCGCAAGCCCGCGGTGAATCGGCCGAGCAGCACCGCGCGTCCGCCGTACCGCCGCAGGAAGACGTCAGTACGCCGCCACCGATCGTCACCGACCCGGCGACCCAATCGCGATGAGCGCAGCCTCGGCCCGAGTCGGCGACCGACCTCGTAGCCCACGCTGTCGCCGAGGGCGGCCGAACCGACCGCGACCACCACCATCGGCCACAAGGCGATCCAGCCCTGGCGGGCAGCGAATCCGGCCACCACCAAGGCCGTCTCGCCGGGGAGGACCAGCCCGACCATGACCGCGGCCTCGGCACAGGCGAGACCGCCGGCGATGACGTAGAACCACGCCCCGAGCTGTCCACCGAGCTGCTGCAGGAATCCGAGCATCGTCAGGTCGTCCGCAGCCGACACCGGTTGATCGAGTGCTTCACGTCACCCACGGTGCCAGCCGGCCCGCGCCGCTTCGATACCGCCAGCGCGGGGCACCGCGTACCTGCCAGCAGGACTCCCGCAGCCTGGTGACACAAAGGTCCAGGTAGCCGGATTGTCCGACGACCGGACGGTTGAGATGCTGACGCCATGGAGTTGCGCTGCTTGATCGTCGATGACAGCCCTCATTTCCTGTCGGCTGCTCGCGGTCTACTGGAGCGTGAGGGCATGGTGGTGACTGTTGCCTCGAACGGGAACGATGCCGTTCGCCGCGCCACGGAACTCGGACCGGACGTCACGCTGGTCGACATCGACCTCGGCGGGGAGAGCGGCTTCGACGTCGTACGCCGGTTGATCCGTGAGACCGACCTGGCACCGTCCACCGTGATCCTGGTCTCCACCCACGCCGAGGAGGACTACACGGAGCTGATCTCGGCGAGCCCGGTCGCCGGTTTCCTGCCCAAGACCAGACTGTCCGCCCTCGCTATCCGTGACGTGCTGGGGCTCCCGGCCTGACGGCGACCGCACTACGGGGCTTGAGTCCAGGGCGCGCGGGAACGGGCGAGCCGACGGGCCGTGAGGCAGGCGACCGCGAGCAGCACGGTCGCGATCAAGAGCGGCGCCGCGTGCCGGCCGCTGTACGCCACGCCTCCCGCAGGGCGACGGTCACGAGACTCTCACTGAGCGCCGCCCCGGAGGGCCGCGACCAATCCCATCGCCGACAGCTCGATCTCCGCCAGTTCGACGTACAGCTTGCGGACCTCGTCCGCACCCCAGTTCGGCGAACTGAACTGGTGATGCGTGATCGCCGTCATCATCAGAAATCGAGCCTGGGTGGAATTGAAAGCACCGTCCAGCCAGTCTGCACGTTCCATGTCCGCTTACCTCGCAACCGCGTTGCTGTCGTTCCGGCGCAACCTGTCTACGACCAACGATGATCCGAACCGGGCTGCCTGTCGTCCGGGCTGGCGTCCACACCAGGTACCGGCTAGCGGGAATCTCTGCCGTCGTCGCCGGCCAGGAATCGGCTGGGATCGCCGGCAGCGCTGGCGTTCTTGCCCAGCCAGGCGTTGAGTCCGCGCGGGTCGCGACGTTCGAGTTCGTCCAGATAGTGCTGTCTGGCTTCGACAATGCGCAGACGAGCGGCCGCCGTGGTCGCGGCCCGCAGGGCGTCGTAGCTGTCCTGCCATCGTGTGCACAGCTCGGCCGTGGTGAGCGCACCGTTGAAGAGCCTGCCGGGGACGTGTCCCAGCCGGCGGCCGAACCAGCGCAGCGCGGGCGGTGACGTGACACCGAGAACCACCACCAAAGACGGACCTGCAGGACCTAGGAGGACGACATAGCCCGCGCACGCGACGACGGCTGCAATCACTGTGGCGGCGACGACAGCTGCTTTCCACGCTCTGGCGGGGACACTGGCATCCGCCGTCTTCGACCAGGCATTGGCCGCCACGGCCGATCCGATCAGGGCGGCGACGAAGAACAGCGGGAACACCAATCCGGTCGGCACGAAGAACAGTCCGGCCACCAGGCCCAGTACGCCGACCAAGCCGCACAAGCCACTCCACACGAGCCTGTAGGCCTTCAGCCAGTTCGTACGTCGCCTCATCTCAAGTCCTCTCCGAATCTCGTCGTCCGACGCGGATGATGGAGCGGCAGACCCGGCGCCGAGGATGGGTGAGTACTCGAGACGCCGGGTCCGCCGGTCTAGTGGGGCCGCTGTCCAACTGCCAGCGGCACTGACGCGGCCTTCAGCCGGTAGCCCAGACCGCGGGCGGTGACCACGTGCTGAGGGTTCGCGGGGTCGCGCTCGACCTTCAGCCGAAGCCGGCGGACGTGCACGTCGACGATCCGGCTGTCGCCGAAGTAGCCGTATCCCCAGACCTTGGAGAGCAGGTGTTCCCGGCTGCAGATCGCGCCTTCCGCACCGGCCAACTCGGCCAGCAGCTTGAACTCGGTCCTGGTCAGCGGCAACGGCAAGCCGTCCCGCGTCGCCTCCAGGCAGCCGACATCGATCAGCAGATCGCCGACGGTGAACTGTTGCGACGGCGGCGGCGAGGCGGACTCGATCCGGCGCATCACCGCGCGGATCCGGGCCGACAGCTCCTTGGCTACCAGGGGTTTCGTGACGTAGTCGTCCGCACCCGACTCCAGGCCGGCGACCACGTCGTGGCTGTCGGTCTGGGCCGTCACCATGATCACCGGGACGTCGCTGTTCCGGCGGATCTCCCGGCAGACACCGAACCCGTGCCGGTCCGGAAGCATCAGTTCGAGCAGGACGACGTCCGGCGGCTCGCGACGCAGCGCCGCCAGCGCCTCCGCCCCGTTGGTGGCTTCGAGAACCTGGTACCCCTCGTCCTCCAAATCGAGCCGCAGACGACGCCTGATCCACGGATCGTCGTCCACCAGCAGCACCCTCCTGGCCGCCATCGAGCCATGCCCGCCGGCGGCCGCGGTCCAGGTGTCGCGGATCATCATCAGTCGTCCTCTCGATCACACGACCGGAGCGGGACCGCCACAGCTTCGAAACGGTCCTTCAGCTCATGAGGGCTGCGCAGTGATCGCACCATCGCAGCATCGCGCGGCACGGGTGCTCCTGTCGTCGAAGTGAGCACCCAGCCGCCGAGCCTGCTGGCAGCAATCCCCACCCACCCGCTAGCTGGAATCGCCCAAGCCACACCCGATCTCGACGACCGATCCGTGGGGCAGGCAGTCGCCTGCGCGGGCTTCTAGGCCGACGCGAGGCGGATGAGGGCCGTGGTGGCGACGCCCGCGGCGGCTGCCGGCAGCATCGGCACCCTCAGGAGATTGAGGATGCCGGCAACGCCTACTCCGATCAGTTGGGTCCAGTCGATCGTGCGGCCGCCGAGGTCAGTGACGATCAGTCCTGCGAGCAACGCCGGAGCAGTCAGCCTGGTGACACTGATCAGTGCCGGCGGGAGATCTCGCTTCCCGAGCACCAGTGGGCCTGCGGCCTTCATCAACCAGTTAGCGGCGCTGACCGCCAGTACGCACAGCCACAGCTTCATGAGGCCTCCTTCGTCGTAGCCCGATCAGGGTGGCCGCAGCGGCGCCGAGCAACGCATAGCTGGGACCGGTGACGAACAACAGCCCGGCGGCGATCACCGCGCCGAGCAGACAGGCAGCGACCGCGCGGCGCGATCGGCGTACTTCGTCGATCAGCAAGACGATGAAGAACGCCGGGAACGCCACGTCGAGGCCGAGCCTGTGCATGAGATCCGGCGATGGAGCGGCCAGCACACCGACCGCGGTGCCTCCGGTCCAGCAGATCCACTGGGGGACGCTGACTCCGATCATCCGCCAGACGTCGTACCGATCGTCCTCGTCGTGCGCGGCCAGGAACGACGCGTCGACGATCGCTTGCGCCTGGAGCATGCGCGCCAGCCGGCCTCCGCGCAGGCTCGGCGCGATCGCCACGCTCATCACCAGGTATCGCACGTTGATCACCATGGCCGCGACGATCGCCGCCAGCACCGTTGCGCCGGACAACGAACTGAGCAACGTGAACTGGGCCGAGCCGCTGAACGCGAACGCGGAGAAGGCCACCGGCGCCACGGTCCCCCAGCCTCGTGCCCGCGCTTCGGCACCGAAGTTCAGTGCCAGCACTGTGGTCGCGAGTGCCGGCCCGATGCCGAGACGAAGCCCTCGGACGAACGACTGCCGACCAAACTCCGTCATGCTGTCGATTCGTCTCGGGCTCGCTGGTAATGACGGCGGGCGCGAGCCCGGTTGCCGCAGTCGGCCGAACTGCACCACCGGCGCGAACCGTTCTTGCTCCGGTCCAGGAACAGCCAACCACAGCCGTCATCTCCGCACTGGCGCAACCGGCCGAGGTCTTCGTCCTCGAAGAGCCGCCAGACCGCCAGCCGGACGACGCCACCCGGATCGTCAGCCCGCCACCCGAACGGACTCACCACGACGGATGCCGACCGGACCACCTCGGAAACGAGGCCGTGCAGAGCATCGACTGCGGCGCGGGCCGGCCGGTCCCCGATGGCGAGACTTGCCAGCACGTCGTACGCGATGTCCCGCGCAGCCACCAGATCGTCGCGCAACCGTCGCGTCACCACCGCGCCATCCGTGATCACGCCAGCGGCAAGCAGCCACCGCTCCACATTCGGCAGCTCAGTGAACCGATCGACCGTCCGCCCAGGATCAAGACGCCACGCCACAGTGTTCACAAGGTCAAGCGCCAGATGCCCCCCAACCAACTCCGCCCGATACGCCACCCGACCCACCTCCACACCTAACCCTAACAGCCAATACCACTTTTGCCTGTTAGAGAGGCCGACATCCTCCAGGCGATCAAGGTGCCGCTTACCACTAGCCCGACGCTCGATCGGAATCGCGCAGGGCCACCCACCGCAACACAGGCCGACGGCCGGCACCGCGCGCGAGTGGTACGTCCACATCGTGAGGCCGACGACTGTCTCCGAGCCCCGACTCAACCTGCAGAAAGTGACGCAGGACGAGTTCGGCGGAGCATGGCGGTCAGGACCGGGCCGTCGACGGACGGCTGCTGCGTACTGATCGGCTCGTAGCCCCACGATTCGTAGAGCGCCTTGACCTTCCCGTCGCCGTTCAACGCGTTGACCAGCAGCGAGACCTGCGCTTCGCGACGATCGCGGAGCAGCTCGTCATGGATCAGCAGGGCGATCCCCTGCCCCCGCCACGGTTTGCGCAGCATGATCTCCTTCACCGCCGCGGTCGGCGTTTCGGTGCAGCCGTCGGGAAGGGGGGTTGTCATCCGGCGCCACCAGCGGTCGTCAGGTGTGAGGGTGTTCGCGTACGCAAACCCGACCGGCTCCCCCGCGTCGTAGCCGATGACAACTTCCCATCCGGGATCGGATGCGTGCCGGGCGAGCTGTTCTCCGAATCGCTCGACCGAGTAGTGCGGAAGATGAAGCTGATCGGCTCGCACGTCGGCATACACCTCGATCAGCGTGCTCCACACGTCGTCGATCACAGTCGAGTGGCGCAGCGCCATACCGTCAGGGGTCACAGAAGCGTCCTCAATGTGTCGTGTGCGTAATGGTCCCAGGCGGTTGCCGGGTGGCTGGATGGTGCTGCGATCTGCAGTGTGCTGCCGAAATCTTGGAGCATCGAGTTGATCCGCGGATGCAGACCGGTTGGTTCGGCCGGGATCGACATCGCGGTGGCGACCGCTTCCTCGAGATCGCCTTGGCCGAGCTGTGCTTTGGCTAGTCGCGCGGTGGTTATCGATCGCGTACGCCGCATGCCGGGCCGCAGGAGGGCGAGGCTTCGATGAGCGTGGCCCTCGGCCACCTCGTAGTCGCCGAGCGCCAGGTAGCCTGCCAGAGCGAGGTTCTCCAGCTCTGCCTGGTCGTAGAAGGCGTTGAGCCAGAGCGGCCGCTCGTGGCTGGGCTCGGACCTGGCCAGGGCGTCTTCGGCATGGGCGACGGCCTGACGTACGGCGCGCTGATCGCCAGTCTGCCCAAGGATCGCAGCATGTCTCGCATGGCCGAGGGACGCGAACATTGGATCTCGTCTGGCAATCGGCAAACGGCGCGCGACATCATTGGCGGCCAATGCGTCGACGGGCCTGGCCATGTGGCGGTAAAGGCGCAAAGGGAAGGACGGCGATAAGCCGGGGGTGGGAGGGAGCGCGCGTAGCAGGCGCGGGAGGAGCGCAGCGACGGAGCGCCTGCGTAGCGCGCGTGGATCGGACTTACCTGATCCGCATCCCGGAGATGGCTCGCGCGATGACCAGGCGCTGGATCTCCGAGGTGCCTTCGAAGATGGTGTAGATCTTGGCGTCTCGGTGCATGCGTTCTACGGGGTATTCGCGGGTGTAGCCGTTGCCGCCGAGGATTTGGATGGCTTCTTCGGTGACCTTGACGGCAACTTCGCCGGCCTTCAGCTTCGCCATGGAGCCTTCGCCGTGCTGGTAGTCGGGGGTTTCGCCGCGCATCAGGGCCGACGACATGTTGGCGGCGCGCCAGACCAGCAACCGGGCGGCGTCGATCTCGAGGGCCATGTCGGCGAGTTTGAAGGCGATGCCCTGGTTGTCGATGATCGGGCGGCCGAACTGTTCGCGGGTCTTGGCGTACTCGAGGGCTACCTCGTACGCCGCCCGCGCGATGCCGATCGCCTGGGCGCCGACCAGGTGGCGGGTCATCTCGAAGGTGGCCATCGACGCGTTGCGCCCTTGCTGGCCGGCCGCGGGCACCCGAGCGCGCTGGCCCGCGGCCTCGCGAGCGCGGGCCAGGCGGGCGTCCAGTTTCTCCTTGCCCCCGAGCACGTTCTCGGCCGGGATGCGCACGTTGTCGAAGAAGACGTCGGCCGTGTGGGACGCGCGCAGGCCGTGCTTGCGCAGCTTGGTTCCCATCTCCAGCCCGCGCACCTCGGACTTGGGTACGACGAACGCCGCCTGCCCCTTTGTCCCGAGCGACGGGTCGACGGTGGCGACGACGACGTGGATGTCCGCGATGCCGCCGTTCGTGGCCCAGGCCTTCTGCCCGTTGATGACCCACTCGTTGGTCACCGAGTCGTACGTCGCCCGCGTACGGATCGCGGACACGTCAGAACCCGCACCGGGCTCCGACGAGCAGAAGGCGGCTACACGTACGTCGTCAGGTGTCCCGTAGCACCGGCCCATCCACTGGCTCCACTGCTCAGGGGTGCCGTTGGAGAAGATCGCGGACGATGCCAGACCGGTGCCCTTGAGTGACATCGCGATGCCGGCGTCGCCCCAGAACAGTTCCTCGTGGACGAGCGGCATCAGCAGGCCGGTCGGGTCGACGAAGAGGTTGACGTTCATGTCGAGGCCGTACAGGCCGATCTTCGCGGCCTCCTGGATGATCGGCCACGGCGTCTCCTCACGCTCGTCCCACTCGGAGGCGGCGGGGCGGATGACGTCGGCGGCGAAGGCGTGGGTCCAGTCGCGGATCTCGCGCTGATCGTCGTTGACGGCGAGCGAGAAGGTGCTCCAGCCGGGCTTGGATCGCTCGGCGCCGAGCTCTCCGGCAAGCGTCATCACGTCGGCGGACAGGGTGGGCGCGAACTTCGGGTCGGTCATCAACATCCTCCGGCGGCAAAGAAGCAGACGAGCCAGATGTTACCGACGAGTGTAACCGTCGTTTGCACCGGGGGGCACCCCTGTGACTAAGATCGTTCCATGAGCTCCGCGCTGCTCGCGATCGGACGCCGCCGCACCACGGCGGAGCGCCGGCGCGACCGGGAGCGGGACATCATCCGCGCCACCCGCGAACTGTTCGACGAGCGGGGCACGATCGACGCCCAGATCGACGATATCGCCAAGCGGGTCGGGATCAACAAGGCCCTGATCTACCGCCATTTCGCCGGCAAGGAGGAGCTGTTCGCGCTCACCCTGGTCGACTATCTCGGCGAGCTCGACGAGCGGCTGGCCCAGGTCGACAACCCCCGGCGGGCGCCGCTGAATCGATTGAAGGCGCTCAGCGAGGTGTTCGTCGACTTCTGCCTGGAGTTCCCGGCCTTCGCCGACTGCGCGATGAGCCTGCTGCGGCGGACCGGTGACGAGCTGTTCGGCGAGATCACCGAGCCGGTGATGACCAAGCTCGGTACGGCGATGGCCTCGGCGCTGGAGCGGATCGCGGCGATCCTCGAGGCCGGCCAGCGGACCGGGGTGTTCGACGACGTCGACAGCGACTACCTCGCCAACCATCTGTACACGCAGACACTCGGTTCGTTGCACATGGCAAGGGTCGGGTTGATCGTGTCGAGCGGCCGGCCCGGGCATCCGGTCGTGCATCATGCCGATGTCGGCACCGTCCGGTCGACCGCGATCACCGCCACGCTCGCAACCGCCGTGGGCCGCAAGGCCCTCAACGGCAAGAAGGCAACCCCGCGCTCCACCAGAGCAGGAGAGAAATCGTGACCGAGACCCGCAGAGTGGCCGTTGTCGCCGGCAACAGGATCCCGTTCGCCCGCCAGGACAAGACCTACCGGCACGCCTCCAACTCCGACATGCTCACCGCCGCACTCAACGGCCTGGTCGACCGGGCCGGCCTCGGCGGCCAGGAGGTCGGTGAGGTGGTGGCCGGCGCGGTGCTGAAGCACGCCCGCGACTGGAACCTGGTCCGCGAGGTGGTTCTCGGCTCCAAGCTCGCCCCGACCACCCCGGCGTACGACATCCAGCAGGCGTGCGGCACCGGGCTCGAGGCGGCCATCCTGGTCGGCAACAAGATCGCTCTCGGTCAGATCGACGTCGGGATCGCGGGTGGTGTCGACACCGCGTCCGACGCGCCGATCTCGGTCAACGACCGGCTGCGCAGCATCCTGCTCGACCTGAACCGGGCCAAGAGCGTCCAGGACCGGCTCAAGGTCCTCGCGCGGGTCCGTCCGAAGGACGTCCTACCCGAGATCCCCCGCAACGCCGAGCCGCGGACCGGCAAGTCGATGGGCGACCACGCGGCCCTGACCGCGCTGGAGTGGGGTATCACCCGCGAGGACCAGGACGAGCTCGCGTACCGCTCCCACGTCAACCTGGCGAGGGCGTACGACCGCGGCTTCCAGCAGGACCTGATCACGCCGTACCTCGGCCTCGAGAAGGACCAGAACCTCCGCGCGGACACGTCCCTGGAGAAGCTGGCCAAACTCAAGACGGTCTACGGCAAGGGCGAGACCGCCACGATGACGGCCGGCAACTCGACACCGCTGACCGACGGCGCGTCGACCGTGCTGCTCTCGACCGATGAGTGGGCCACCGAGCACGGTCTGCGGCCGCTCGCCTACCTCACGCACTCGCAGACCGCCGCGGTCGACTACGTGAAGGGTGCCGAGGGCTTGCTGATGGCCCCCGCGTACGCCGTACCGCGGATGCTCGCCCGGGCCGGCCTGACCCTGCAGGACTTCGACTACTACGAGATCCACGAGGCGTTCGCGTCGCAGGTGCTGGCCACCCTGAAGGCGTGGGAGGACCCGATCTTCTGCAAGGAGCGGCTCGGCCTGGACGCGCCGCTCGGCGAGATCGACCGGGACAAGCTGAATGTGAACGGCAGCTCGCTGGCCGCGGGCCACCCGTTCGCGGCGACCGGCGGGCGGATCGTCGCCGCGCTGGCCAAGCAACTGAACGAGAACGGCGGTGGGCGGGGCCTGATCTCGATCTGCGCCGCCGGCGGCCAAGGCGTCGTCGCCATCCTCGAGAAGTAGGAGCAGAGAATGACGGATCGCTACCAGACCTTCACCCGCACGCCGCTCGGCCAGACGCTGGTGAAGAACCTGGGTCTGCCCGACCCGACGCCGCTGCCGCGCTGGACCGAGGGTTCGCCGGTGATCGACGGGCCGGTCGTGTTCGGCGCGATCTCCGAGACCGACGCCGGCAAGGCGATCCAGGCCCTGCTGCGGGACATCGGGGCCTCGTTCAGTACGGCGACCGAGGGCGTCGCGTCGAGCGAGATCCGGCCGAAGGCGCTCGTCTTCGATGCCACCGGCGCGACGTCGACGGCGGAGCTGACGAGTTTGCAACGCTTCTTCTCCCCCGTCATCCGTCAGCTGGCGCCCGCCGGCCGGGTGATTGTGATCGGACGTACGCCGGAGCTCGCGCACTCGACCGAGCAGCAGATCGCCCAGCGCGCCCTCGAGGGCTTCACGCGCAGCCTCGGCAAGGAGGTGAAGCGCGGCGCCACCGTCAACCTGGTGTACGTCGCTCCGGACGCGCACGAACAGCTGGACTCGACGCTCCGCTTCTTCCTCTCCCCCAAGTCCGCGTACGTCGACGGCCAGGTCGCGCGGGTCGGGACCGGACCGCTGGTGAGCAACGACCCGGGTCACCCGCTGGCCGGCAAGGTCGCACTCGTGACGGGCGCCGCGCGCGGAATCGGCGCGTCGATCGCCGGCACGCTGGCTCGCGACGGCGCGACCGTCATCGGCGTCGACGTACCGCAGAACGCGGACGCCCTGCGCAAGGTGATGTCCAGGATCGGTGGCAGCGAACTCCTCCTCGACGTGACCGCGGTCGACGCCGCGCAGCGGATCGCGGCGCACGCGCAGGAGCAGCACGGCGGACTCGACATCGTCGTCCACAACGCCGGCATCACGCGCGACAAGCGGCTCGCGAACATGCGGACGGACGCGTGGGACGCCGTACTCGACGTGAACCTGCGCGCGCCGGAGCGGATCACCCAGCATCTGCTCGAGTCGGGAGCCGTCAGGGACGGAGGCTCGATCATCGGGGTCGCCAGCATCGCCGGGATCGCGGGCAACAACGGCCAGACGAACTACGCGACCTCCAAGGCCGGCGTGATCGGCCTGGTCCAGGCATTCGCGCCGAAGCTGACCGAGCGGAACATCCGCATCAACGCGGTCGCACCGGGCTTCATCGAGACCGAGATGACCGCCAAGGTCCCGTTCACGATCCGCGAGGTCGGCCGCCGGATCAACTCGCTGCAGCAAGGTGGGCAGCCGATCGACGTCGCCGAAACGATCGCCTGGTTCGCCGATCCCGCGTCGGCGGGCGTGACCGGCAACGTGGTCCGCGTCTGCGGCCAGAGCATGCTGGGCGCATGACATGCCGACCCGACGGTACGACGACACGCCCGGGTTCGGCTCGCTCTACGCCCGGACCGTGAAGGCGACGCTGCGACGAGCGGACTACGAACCGGACGCGGACGGTCTGACGCTGGAGCTCCCGCGGTCGGCGATCGATCAGGACCACCTGTCGGCGTACCGCGATGTCACCGGGTTCCCGGCTGGTCCGGCGCTTCCGGCGACGTACCCGCATGTCCTCGCGTTCCCGCTGCACCTGGACCTGATGTCCGATCCATCGTTCCCCTACAAGCCGATGGGGATCGTGCACCTGTCCAACACGATCACGCAGCGGCAGCCGCTCCCGATCCACACCGAGCCCGCGATCCGCGTGCACAGTACGCCGGAACGCCCGCACCCCAAGGGCACGGTCTTCGACGTGATCAGCGAGGTGAGCGTCGACGGTGAGGTGGTGTGGACGGACCTCACCACCCTGCTCAGCCGCTCGTCCGGGGACGAGTCCGTGAAGGTCGACCTGCTACCGGAGCCCGAGCTCGCCCCCGCCGCGTGGTGGGACCTGCGCGGCAACCTCGGCCGCCGGTACGCCGCCGCGTCCGGCGACCGGAACCCGATCCACCTGTTCAAGCTGACCGCTCAGGCGTTCGGGTTCCCGCGCCAGATCGCGCACGGCATGTGGGCCAAGGCCGCCGCGCTCGCCTCCATCGAGCGTGCCGGGAAGCTGCCGGACGCCTTCACTGTCCGCGTCGACTTCCGCAAGCCGCTGCTGCTCCCGTCACGTGTGCAGTTCGGGTTCAAGGCGACCGGCAAGGCGACCGACTTCGCGCTGTACGACGAGCAGCACGAACTCACTCACCTGATCGGACAGCTGCAGGCACACTGAGCTCCGCGATCCGGTCGAGCACCTCGCCGATCGGTGCGGCCTCGTGCTGCTGACCACCGCGTTCCCGGATCGCCAGCGACCCGGCCGCCGCTTCACGAGCACCGATGACGGCCTGGTACGGCGCCAACCGGTTCTCCCGGATGCGGGCACCGAGACTGCCCTCGTCGGCGTGCGCGACCTCGACCCGCAGGCCGCGCCGTGCCGCGCGCCGAGCGACGTCGATCGCGACCTGCTCCTCGTCGTCGGAGATCGGGAGTACGACGAGTTGCACCGGAGCCAGCCAGGCCGGGAACGCCCCGCCGTGCACCTCGATCAGCTGCGCGACGGCGCGCTCGATGCTGCCGACGATCGCCCGATGCACCATCACCGGCCGGTGCTTGTTGCCGTCGGCACCGATGTACTCGAGGCCGAACCGCTCCGGCTGGTGGAAGTCGATCTGGACGGTCGACAGACTGGACTCCCGGCCGGCCGAATCCTCCAGCTGGATGTCGATCTTCGGGCCGTAGAACGCGGCGTCGCCGGGCGCCTCCTCGTAGTCGATGCCCGCGTCCTTCAGTACGTCGCGGAGTAGGTCCGCGGAATGCGCCCAGCTCTCGGCATCACCGACGTACTTGCAGTCGAGGCTGTTGAAGTCGGCGTCCTCGGACGGCAACGCGAGGACGTAGCGGGACGGGCTGATGCCCAGGTCGCGGTACGCCTGGTTGATCAGTTCGAGCGCACTCGCGGCCTCCTCCTCGACCTGGTCCAGGCGGCAGAAGATGTGCGCGTCGTTGAGCTGCATGGCACGGACCCGGTTCAGGCCGCCGATCGCGCCGGACAGCTCGGAGCGGTACTGACCTCCGAGCTCGGAGTAGCGGAGCGGGAGTTCGCGGTAGCTGTGGGCTCTGGATCGGTACATCAACGCGTGGTGCGGGCAGATGCTCGGTCGCAGTACGAGCTGCTCGTTGCCGACGTCCATCGGCGGGTACATGTCGTCGCTGTACTTCTCCCAGTGGCCGGAGATCTCGTACAGCTCTCGCTTGGCGATCACGGGCGAATAGACCTGCTGGTAGCCGGCTCTTCGCTCCACTTCGGCGATGTAACTCTCCAAGGCGTGGCGGATCGCGGCACCGGCGGGCAGCCAGTACGGCAGGCCGGCGCCGATCAGCGGGTCGGAGTCGAACAGGCCGAGTTCACGGCCGAGCTTGCGGTGGTCGTACATCTCAGTGGCTCCTTCACGAGGTGGGGCGAGGACCACGGAGCACAACAAAGCCCCGGGGCACACGCCCCGGGGCTTTGTCAGACAGTCAGGTGTCAGCGCGCCAGGACGGACTCCGGCGTCGTCGTCACTACTGCGCGCTGCAACATGTCGTCAACAGTAGCAGACCCCCACGGGGCTTCCGCAGGATTTACCTTTGAGCCATGACCGCCGAGTTGCTCACTCTCGCCGACGGGCGGACCCTCTCGGTGTGGGAGGGCGGATCGCCTGAAGGGTTCCCGATCGTGTTCCACCACGGGACGCCGTCCGGACGGCTCCAGGCGGTGCTCGGTGCCGAAGCCGCTGCCCGGCATCACGTTCGGCTCGTGTCCTTCAACCGCCCGGGGTACGGCGACTCGACCGATACGCGACCGAGTCTCGCGTCGGTCGGTGTCGACACATTGCGGGTGGCCGACGCTCTCGGCCTCGGGGAGTTCGCCGTACTGGGGGCGTCCGGAGGTGGGCCTTATGCGCTGGCTGCCGGGCTTGCTGATCCAGGCAGGGTGCGGGCGGTCGGGCTCGCCGCCGGCATCGGTCCGTGGCGGCTGATCGAGTCGACCGAGAGCACCGATCCCGACCTGCCGCTGCTCGCACTCGCTGACGCCGGCGACGTGGACGGCGCGCTGGACGGGTTCCGGGCGCAGGGCCGCGTCGCCTTCGACCGTATGCTCACACTCGCGGACGAGTCGATGATCGACGAGTTCTTCCGCGGCGCACCGGCGGCCGACCTCGGCTGGCTCGACGACGACGCCCGACGCCACTGGGCTGCCGACGTACGCGACGCCCTTCGCACGTACGACGGTTATGCGCGGGACAATGTCTCCTGGGGAGGCCCGTGGGACATCGATCCCACTCGGCTGGAGGTCCCCGCCTACCTCTGGTACGGCGCGGAGGACCGCCTCGTTCCTGTGTCCCATGGTCAGTGGCTGGCCGCCCGCATTCCCACATCCACCGTCGTGATCCATCCCGGCGAGGGGCATGGCGGAGCCATCTTCGGGCACTGGGACGAGATGTTCGCCGGCCTTACCGGAGGGTGAGTGGGGTCTCGGATTCCACCCGGGACAGCTTCTCCGGGTTGCGGACGTAGTACACGCCGGTGATGCGGTCGTCGTCGACGCGGATGGCCATGACGCCGTCGAGCTCGCCGTCCAGGCGGAGGACGAGTCCCGGATTGCCGTTGACCACGGTGGGCTCACTGGTGAGCGTGGCTGGGGTCTTGCCGATGCCGCCGAGGATGTAGCGGATTGCCTTGTCGGCGCCGACGACCGGTCGCAGCCCGGCCTGCTTGAGGCCACCGCCGTCGCCGATCAGGACGACATCGGGGGCGAGCACGTCCAGAAGACCCTGCAGGTCCCTGGTTTCGATAGCGCGCTGGAAGGACTGCAAGGCCGCCTTGGTCTGGCGCTGCGATACGGCGGCGCGCGGCCGGCGGGCATCGACGTGCTGGCGGGCGCGGTGCGCGATCTGGCGAACTGCCGGCGGGGTCTTGTCGACGGCGGCCGCGATCTCGTCGTAGCTGACGTCAAACACCTCGCGCAGTACGAAGACAGCACGCTCGGTCGGCGTGAGTGTCTCGAGGACGAGCATGAGCGCCATCGACACGCTCTCCGCGAGTTCGACGTCCTCGGCCACGTCCGGCGTGGTGAGCAACGGCTCCGGGAGCCACGGGCCGACGTACTCCTCCTTGCGGCGCTTCATCGTGCGCAGCCGGTTGAGCGCCTGCCGGGTGGTGATCCGGACCAGGTAGGCGCGCTCGTCGCGGACCTCTTCCGGGCCGACCTTGACCCAGCGCAGCCAGGTCTCCTGGAGGACGTCCTCGGCGTCGGCCGCCGACCCGAGCATCTCGTAGGCCACGGTGAAGAGCAGGTTGCGATGGGCAACGAAAGTCTCGGTCGCCCGGTCGGCGGCGTGGTCGCTCATCCGTCGCTCCTCCTGTTCGTGGCCGGCCCGGCGTCAGCCGGTGAAGGGCTCGAGGCTGAAGCGACCGAGCGCGACGAAGGCCGCCAGCACGAGGTAGACCGAGTTCAGCATGACGAACTTGTACTGATCAAGCCGACCGTGGGTGATCATCGCACCGATCATCAGCGCCACCCAGCAGACCGCCGTCACAGGCACCATCACCGGTGCGATGTCGACGACGGCGGGCAGGATCAGGCCGACCGCGGCCAGGAGCTCGAGGATCCCGAGGCTCTTCACGAAGCCGGCACCCGCGTGCACGGTCCACTCCCCACCGTTGTGCGCGGCCAGGTTCTCCTTGGGGACGAACGTCTTGCTGATGCCGCCGGTCAGCGCGACTGCTGCCAGCAGTCCGGCAGCGATCCACAGAACGAGGTTCACGATCTCTCCTTGCCTTGTCTCGGGGTTCGGCCACAAGACACCGCGTCGTCGATCGTTGTGACGGCGCGTGAGACAGATCACTCGACAGGCGTGGAGACGTACTACTCGCTGAGGTCCAGGCCCACGGGGCGGATCAGGCCTTCCTGAGCGACCGAGGCGGCCAGCTGGCCGGATTCGGTGTAGAGACGGCCGGTGGCGAAGCCGCGCGCGCTGGAGGCCGACGGGGACGCCTGGTCGTAGAGGAGCCATTCGTCGGCGCGGAAGTCGCGGTGGAACCAGAGGGCGTGGTCCAGGGACGCGGGCTGGATTCGGGGGTCGCCGATGACGATGCCGTGTGGGAGAAGGCTGGCGCCGAGGAGCGTCAGGTCGCTGGCGTAGGCCAAGACGCATGCGTGCAGCGCGCGATCGTCGGGAAGCTTGCCTGCGGCACGGATCCAGAACTGACGACCGCTGAGGCCGGCCAGGCGTACGTCGAGCGCCGCCCATTCCTTGTCCCAGTCGGCGGCCTTGCGGCCCGAGCGTGCTTCGAGGACAGTCGCGAGCCGCGGCGCCTCCTCCGGCGGGACCAGATCCTCCGGCATCGGGTCCTGATGGTCGAGCCCCGGCTCCGGCCGCTGGAACGACGCGGACATGTAGAAGATCGGCTTGCCGTGCTGCGACGCGACCACCCGCCGGCTGCTGAACGTTCCGCCGTCCCGCGTCGGCTCGGGCCGATAGATGATCGGTACGGCGGTGTCCCCGGCGCGCAGGAAGTAGCCGTGCAACGAGTGCACCACTCGCTCGGGATCGACCGTCCGGCTCGCCGCCGCGAGCGCCTGACCGAGCACCTGGCCGCCGAACACGCGTTGCAAGGAGGTCTCCGGCTGCCGGCCGCGGAACAGGTCGACCTCGATCATCTCCAGGTCGAGCAGCTCGACCAGATCCTCCAGCGACTCAGGCATGCCTCATCCTGACAGGCCCCGGCCCCAAACCCGCTGTGGAACCGGTCACGCGGACAAGAACCGGGCACGGGCCAGTTGGGACTTCACCGCGTTGCGCACCACCGACGGGATGGAGTCGGACATGTCCTCGACGCCCAGCGCGATGCGGCGGCCCTTCAC